>JAUNJL010000060.1 GCA_030533315.1 Eubacteriales bacterium | reverse complement strand
AAAATCATTTATTTTGGTCAACTACTTGAAAAATGAAAAAAACATGGTAAAATAAAGGAAACAATAGCATTGGCGGATTCAAAGAAGGGTTCGCCATTTTGTTTAAGCATATGTTAGCACTCAATATAAATGAGTGCTGATAAGATAAAGGAGGAAACATGCATGATTAGTATACCGATCTATGATGTGCTGATATTACCAGGTGTTACCTTTTACTTCAAAAAAGATATGTTTCCGGGAAGTACGCTTACAGCGGATCATGTGGGAGAGGACGTTCTGTTCCTGCTGCTGAAATCGGATAAAAGGGCGGATCAGATCCTTCCGGAGGATATTTATCCCATTGGTATCCAGGGAAAGATTGAAAGCTTCAGCGAGGATGGGAATGTGAAGATAAATGCCAAGGATAGGGTATCCATCAGGGATATCCAGGCGACGGAGCAGGGGATCACGGCCAATACCAGCCTGTTTCCAGAGCTTGCGGATCTTCCAGAGGAGGAGGAGAAGGAGCGCTTCCAGGAGCTGAAAAAGGATCTGCTGAATTTTGCCCGGGGCTTTCAGTGGGAGCTGTGGGCGAGAGGCATGATCTATCATTGGAAAAGCTTTGACGAGGTGGCCTGCGCCATGGGCGGGTACTTGTCCAGCTCCTGGGAGGAGAAGTATGCTCTTTTGGAGATGTCCTCCCGGAGAGAGCGATGCGCCCGGATCCAGGAGATCATCTATGAGCTGATGGAGATTTTCCGGGTGGGGGAGGAGGCGGAAAGCGCCCAGAAGGATTCCAATGAGCAGATGTACCGGGAATCCGCCCTGAAAAAACAGATCGACTTTCTCCAGAGACAGCTGGATGAGATGCACCCTGAAAATATCTCGGACGTGAGGCGCTTTGAAAAGAAGCTGCAGGAAGCGGGGATGAACGAGGAAGCCCAGAAGGAGGCAGAAAAGGTCCTGAACAGGATGAAGCAGGAGGGAAAGGACAGCCATGAGTACGGGATGCTGTACGATTATCTGGATTTTGTCACCACTCTTTCCTGGAAATCCGAGGAAATGCCGGACATCGACCTGCGCCGGGCGGAGGAAATCCTGAACGAGGATCACTACGGGCTGAAAAAGGTGAAGGAGAGGATCATCCAGCAGATCGCCGTGATGGCCCTGAACAAAAAGCAGTCCGGCTCCATTCTCCTTTTCGTGGGGGCGCCGGGCACGGGAAAGACCAGCATCGGACAGAGTATCGCAAAGGCCCTGCAGAGGAAGTACGTGCGGATCAGTCTGGGCGGCGTCCGGGACGAGGCGGAGATTCGGGGACACCGCCGCACATACGTGGGAGCCATGCCCGGGCGGATCATGGAGGGGATGAAGCGGAGCGGCGCCCAGAATCCAGTCATGGTCCTGGATGAGGTGGACAAGCTGGCAAAGGATTATGGCGGCGACCCTGCAAGCGCTCTTCTGGAGGTGCTGGATCCAGAGCAGAACCATACCTTCACAGATCATTACATGAATGTGCCCTACGATCTCTCCAACGTTTTCTTCGTGTGTACGGCAAATTCCACGGACACCATACCGGAGCCTCTTTTGAACCGTATGGAGATCATACAGTTTCCAGGCTACACGGCGGTGGAGAAGTTCCATATTGCAAAGAAGCATCTTCTTCCAAAGGCCATGAAGGCAATGGGGATCAAGAAGCAGCAGCTGAAGGTGGCGGACGAGGCCATCCGAAGGACGATCGGGGAGTACACGGCAGAATCTGGCGTCCGGGGTCTGAAGCGCCAGATGGACGTGCTCTGCCGTCACGCCGCTGTCAAGTTGGTGAAGGGGGAGAAAAAGAGCGTGACGGTCAGCGAAAAACGGTTGGAGGAGTTTCTTGGGAATAAGGGGCTCCGCCGGGAAAGGCTGATGGAGAAGCCAACGCCGGGGGTGGTGACGGGCCTTGCCTGGACCATGGCCGGCGGGGAGATTCTGTTCATCGAGACCATGTTTACCAAGGGAAAGGGGAAGACCATCATCACCGGCCAGCTGGGCGACGTGATGAAGGAATCTGCGCAGATCGCAGTGACCCTGGTAAAATCCATGTACCCGGAGAAGGCCTCTCTCTTTGAGGAAAATGATCTTCACATCCACGTGCCCTCCGGCGCAGTGCCCAAGGACGGCCCTTCCGCAGGCATCACCCTGGTGACGGCCCTGTCATCCCTGGTGACGGGAAGGGGAGTGGATCCCCAGGTGGCGATGACGGGGGAGATTTCCCTGCGGGGAGGCGTGATGCCCATCGGCGGTCTTCCGGAAAAGCTGATGGCTGCCCAGAGGGCCGGGGTGACCAGGGTGTTTATTCCTGCTGACAATGAGGAGGATCTCAAGGACGTGGCCGCAGAGGTCAAAGAAAAGCTGACGATCCTTCCGGTAAGGGAAGCGGCGGAGGTGCTTGCGGCGGTGCTTCCAGATGAAGAGTAAGAAGGTTTTTTCTGTCAAATAAAGATTACAAAAGAAAAGAGAAGTATGCTATAATAGGGGCACCGAATCCGGGAGGCGGGGAGCCCCTTCCCGGGAATGAAAATGGTAAATCTTATTGGTTATGGAGGAAAGATATGAAAAGATCAAAATTATTGGGAGCACTGCTGTGTGCAGCCAGTCTGGCTTTGGGAAGCGTGGTTCCTTCCATACCGGTCATGGCAGATGGTGTGAAGGTGGTCACCCTTGGGGCAGACCTTACCCAGGAGCAGAAGAACACCATGCTCCAGTATTTTAAGGTAAATTCCAGTGAGGTGCAGATACTGACCATCACGAACCAGGACGAGAGGGAGCACCTGAGCGCCTATGTGCCTTTGGAGCAGATCGGAACGAGGACTTTGAGCTGTGCTTATGTGAAGCCTACCACCTCCGGGGGCATCAAGGTCCGCACTGCGAACCTGAATTGGGTCACCTGCAATATGATCGCCACCACCCTGTCCACCTCCGGGGTGACTAACTGTGAGGTCGTTGCCGCTTGTCCCTTCCAGGTGTCGGGCACGGGTGCGCTGACGGGGATCCAGATGGCTTATGAGACGGCCAGCGGCGAGGTGCTGGATTCCGCCAAGAAGCAGATCGCTACCGAGGAAATGGTGATCACCGGGAATCTGGCGGAGCAGGTGGGACAGGACGACGCCACCGTGGTGATCAACCAGGCGAAGATGCAGGTGATCTCAGATGACGTGCAGAATGCAGACGAGATTTACAATATCGTGATCAATACAGCCAATGAGAACGGCGTGCAGCTGACCCAGGAGCAGTTGGATTCCATCGTAAGCCTTCTGGAGGAGATCGCACAGCAGCAATATGATTATTCCTCCATGGAGGAGACGCTGGAGCGGGTAAACAGCAATGTCAGCGGCGAAGGAGAGTTGGAGGAGATCACCCAGCCTGCCCTGGATGAGGACAGCATCATTGCAGACCTGGACGAGAGCGTTCTGGGTGCGGATGTGATCGCTGATTCCACAGAGGATCCCACGCTGGCTGAGCAGACGGGGGCCAATGCCACGCCTCAGGCGGTGGGCTCCGAAAACGTTGACATGTCCCAGATCGTGACGGGCACGGACGACGCTGTTCTTGAGGAAACTGCGGACGTGGGCTTGGATGGAGCGGAAGCTCCGGCGGATGCTCCGCTCCAGGAGACTGGCGGGGACGAGCTGGTGAACACAGACCCCGTGATGGATGCAGGGGGGACGGAGGAGATCACCGACGTGTCCCAGCTGGCGACAGATTTCCTTACAGAGGATGCCAGGGCGCTTTTTGATGCCGCAAAGTCCTTCTGCCAGGGCGAGTATGAGGGCGATGCCGAGGCGCTGGCCCAGTCCATGGGGGCCGATGCCCTGCAGGTGGTGACCTATCTTGACAGTGAGACGGCCTCCAGGCTGTCGGCAAAGGTTCTGGAGAAATATCTGGAGATCCTTGGCAATGGCGCTGCCTCCTACGTACCCACCGGAGAAGAGAAGTATATTA
Organism: Eubacteriales bacterium; assembly: GCA_030533315.1. The sequence goes on along the minus strand of JAUNJL010000060.1, from coordinate 10,326 downwards.
CGGCGGAGTTGAATATCCTGGAAAAGGATCTGAAGAAGATCTTCGGCGTAGAGCTGACGGAGGAGGAGAAGGCCGAGGAAGGGGCGAATGTCCTGGGCGATCTTGTGAACGACGAGGATAAGGCCGCCATGTACAAGGAGACCATGAGATTCTTTGAAAAGCTTTATGGCGAGAGCTATGAGACGTATGAGGAGGAGATGATCCCGGACGAGGTGTCTGAGGAGACCGCTTTGGAGGAGGAAGACATTCCTCAGGAGGCTCTTCCAGAGGAGAGCGAGGATGAGGTCATCATGGAATGATCCCTTGTCATACCAGAAAATTCCAAATGAATGAGATCCTATTAGGGAGGGGCCAAGGGGGCCTCTCCCTTTTGATACAGGCGTTTCATAAAACTGTCCTTGAAAAAAATGTTGAAATTGGCCATTGTAAAAATAACAGTTTCTGCTTATCATGGTCCTAATAGAAAAAGCTGTAGGTATGAGGAGGGGTTCCAGGGTTCTGGAGCCTGGTCTTGTTCTGCGGCGGAGAAAGAAAGGCAGTGGAAACCATGAACAAACAGAACAACACCATCGTGAAGCTTGCGGAGGCGGCCCTTCTTGCGGCGCTCAGCTATGCTGCGTTTACCTTTTTACAGATTAAGATCCCGGTTCCAGGGGGTGACGCCACCTCCCTTCACATCGGAAATGCTTTCTGCGTCCTTGGAGCCCTTCTCTTGGGAGGCTGGTACGGGGGAGCTGCGGGGGCGGTGGGGATGACCATCGCAGATATTATGGATCCGGTTTATATCACGGTGGCCCCCAAGACCTTCGTCCTGAAGCTTTGCATTGGGCTGATCACCGGGCTTGTGGCTCACAAGATCGCAAGGATCAACGAGAGCACGGACAAAAGCTATGTGTTCCGCTGGAGTGTCCTGGCCTCGGTGGCCGGCCTGGGCTTCAATGTCATTGCAGATCCCGTGGTGGGATATTTTTATAAGCAGTACGTCATGGGACAGCCCCAGAAAATGGCGGAAGCCCTGGCGAAGATAAGCGCAGGAGCCACCCTTGTGAATGCGGTTGTTTCCGTGGTTCTGGTGGCGGTGATCTACAATGCCCTTCGTCCTGCCATGATCAAGATGAATCTGTTGGAGGTCCATAACAAAAAGGGCCTTTCGGCGGAGGCTGGAAGATAGGATGGGCAGTCCGGCTGCGTATGCTTTCAGCAGGACCCATTGTCCAGAAAAAGGACGGGCCGCAGATGATTTCTGAGAGGAAAGAGTCTGCGGTCCTTTTGTGTCCTTTTTACAAGATCCGTTGACGCCGGGGGAGACAGAGGAACTTACGGGAGGATCTTCTTGTGTCCAAAAAACAGAATGACTGGAAAAATGGAAAGTTTTATGATAAAATGGGTCTCAAACTGAGAACTGACAAAGGATAGCGTGTATAAAGGAGTGGAAAACTATGGGCCTGGCGGTAGTGACCCTGAAAAAGGGAGAGGGACGGCTGCTGAAATCCGGTGGTATGTGGATTTTTGATAATGAGATCCAGACGGTGATGGGGAGCTTTGTGAACGGAGACCTGGTGCTGATCCGGGATTTTGACGGTTATCCTCTGGGAAAGGGCTTTATCAACACCAATTCCAAGATTGCGGTCCGCCTTTTGTCCAGGGATGAAGGAGCGGTGATCGATGAGGGATTTTTTGAAAAAAGGGTGAGGGACGCCTGGGAATACCGAAAAAAGGTGGTGGATACGGGATGCTGCCGCCTGATCTTCGGGGAGGCGGACTTCCTGCCGGGGTTTGTGGCGGACAAGTTTTCGGATGTACTGGTGATACAGTCTCTTTCCCTTGGGTTGGACCGGTACAAGGAGCTGCTTGTGGAGCTTCTGAAGAGAGTCCTTTGGGAGGATGGCATTGGCATTCGGGGCGTTTATGAGAGAAGCGACGTGAAGGTGCGCCGCCAGGAGGGAATGGAGCTGACAAAGGGCTTTCTGGGGAAAGAATTTCCCACCCTGGTGGAGATTACGGAAAATGGGGTAAAATATCAGGTAGATGTGAAGGATGGACAAAAGACGGGCTTTTTCCTGGATCAAAAATACAATCGGCTTGCGATCCAGAGGCTTTGTAAGGGGGCAAGGGTGCTGGACTGCTTCACGCACACCGGATCCTTTGCCCTGAATGCGGGGATCGCCGGGGCAAGGAGCGTTCTGGGAGTGGACGCTTCCCAGCTGGCGGTGGACCGGGCGGCGCAGAATGCGGCCTTGAACGGGCTGTCGGATTCTGTGAAATTTCTCTGCCAGGATGTTTTTGAATTGCTGCCCAGGCTGGAGGCGGAAAAAGAGCAGTTTGACGTGGTCATTCTGGACCCGCCGGCTTTTACAAAATCCAGAAATTCCATCAAAAATGCGGTAAAGGGTTATCGGGAGATCAACCTTAGGGCGATGAAGCTGGTGCGGGACGGAGGCTTTTTGGCCACCTGCTCCTGCTCACATTTCATGGATTATCAGCTGTTTACCCAGACCATTGGACAGGCTGCGAAAAATGTACATAAGCGCCTGCGCCAGGTGGAATACAGGACACAGTCGCCGGATCACCCGATCCTGTGGTCGGCGGAAGAATCCTACTATTTGAAGTTCTATATTTTTCAGGTCTGCAGCGACCGGTAGGCTTCTTCGGCGGTTCAGGTGAACTTGTGTGTTTTTTGCGCCGGATGCGGCAGCAGGGCTTTGCTTTTTGGGGAAAAGGGAAGGCAGACGGACGGATACCTGTCGAGAGGACAGAGAAAGAGGGGTAACATGAAGGAAAAATTTATCAAATTTATGCAGGGGCGCTACGGAGTGGATCAGCTGGCAAGGGCAACCATGGGAGCGGCCTTGGTCTGTATCGTTCTGGCGGTTTTCACAAGGGCGGGAAGCAGTCTCGGCGCACTTTTGGACACCGTTGGACTGGCGGCCATCGTCTACACTTATTTTCGGATCTTTTCCAAAAATATCCAGAAGCGTTACCGGGAGAATCAGAAGTATCTTTCCATGACGGCGGGGATTCGCCAGCGTTTCCAGAGGGAAAAGAGAAATATGGCTCAGAGAAAGACCCACCACATTTACACCTGTCCCAGCTGCAGTCAGAAGATCCGGATCCCCAGGGGAAAAGGAAAGATCGAGATTGACTGTCCCAAGTGCCACACCAAGTTTGTGAAGAGGAGCTGAAATGTTCGGATATGTGATCATCAACAAGCCGGAGATGAAGTTCAAGGATTTTGAGGTGTACCGTTCCTTTTACTGCGGCCTTTGCAGGATTCTGAAGGAGCGATACGGTGTGTCCGGGCAGCTTACCCTGACCTACGATATGACCTTTGTAATCCTGCTGTTGAGCGGGCTTTACGAGCCCAGGACAAAAAAGGGCAGTATCCGGTGCGCTCTTCACCCGATGCACAAGCGGACTGTACGGATCAACGATGCCACGGAGTATGGGGCGGACATGAACCTGCTTCTTTCCTATTATAAATGTTTGGACAACTGGAACGATGAAAGGAAATGGACGAGTCTGGGCTACGGGAGGCTTCTGGAGGGAAAAGAGAGAAAGCTGGGAGAGAGATACCAGGAAAAAGCAGAAAAAATCAGCGCCCTTCTGGAGGAGTTGTCTCTTTTGGAAAAAGAGGGAGAGAGGGACCTTGATCGGATGGCCGGGGTTTTCGGGAGAATCATGGAAGAGATCCTGGCCTGGAAGAAGGACTCCTGGGAGGGTGCCCTGCGCAGAATGGGCTTTTACCTGGGGAAATTTATTTATCTTTTGGATGCCTATGACGATGTGGAGGAGGACGCCAAGAGGGGCGGCTACAATCCCTTTGGGGATGGGTATCGAAGGGACGGTTTCGAGGAGGAGGTGCGCCAGCTTTTGATCATGATGCTGGCGGAGGCCTGCAGGGAGTTTGAGAAGCTTCCAATCATCAAATATCAGGATATCCTGCGAAACATTTTGTATTCCGGCGTATGGTGCCGGTTCGAGGCAGTGAGCAAAAAGCGACGGGAAGAGCGGGAGAAAGGTAAGACATGTTAGATCCATACAGCGTTCTGGGAGTTCCCAGAAACGCATCAGACGAGGAAATAAAAAAAGCGTATCGGCGGCTGAGCCGGAAATACCATCCAGATGCCAACATCGACAATCCCAACCGTGACCAGGCGGAGGAGATGTTCAAGAACGTCCAGGCTGCCTATGAGCAGATTATGAAGGAACGGGAGTATGGCGGAAGTCAGGGAGGCTATGGAGGTTACGGCGGATTCGGCGGTTTTGGCGGTTTTGAAGGACGGAGGACGGATGGCTACGAGGATGGGGAGAGCGTCCGCAGGAGGGCGGCGGCGAACTTTATCCAGAGCGGCCACTACCGGGAGGCTCTGAACGTGCTGGAAAGCCTTTCCCAGAAAAACGGAGAGTGGTATTATCTGTCTTCCATGGCAAATATGGGACTGGGCAACAACGTCATGGCTCTGGAGCATATCCGGGAGGCGGTGCGCCAGGAGCCGGGCAACCAGCAGTACCAGATGCTGAAAAGCCGCATGGAGGGTGGCGGAGCCTGGTATCGGGAGCAGCAGAGCCCCTTTGGGGGAATGCCCTCGGGGGACAGCAATCTGTGTATGAACCTCTGCATTGCAAACCTGGTCTGCAATATGTGTTGTCCAGGCGGCGGTATTTTGTGCTGCTGATCTAGAAGAAACCACCCGTGTCAGATCAGATATCTGCACGGTTACAGCCATTTCGGCCTTTCAGGCGGAAAGCCCGGGCCGGATTGGGGTTATATCAATTTGTTGAAACAGGAGGAGACGATCATGAGTATTCGCATTGGAATCATGGGGTACGGAAATCTGGGAAGAGGAGTGGAATGTGCCGTTAAAAACAGCCCGGACATGGAGCTGGCGGCCGTTTTTACAAGGCGTGATCCGTCGTCCCTGAGCATTCTCACGAAGGAGGCAAGGGTTTATCCCGCACAGGAGGCAAGGAGTCTTCAGGGGGAGATCGACGTGATGATTATTTGCGGCGGCAGCGCCACGGATCTGCCTAAGCAGACGCCGGAAATGGTAAAATATTTCCATGTGGTGGACAGCTTTGACACCCACAAAAGGATCCCGGAGCATTATGAGGCCGTCAATAAGGCTGCGCTGGAAAGCGGGCATGTGGGGATCATCTCCGTCGGCTGGGATCCGGGACTGTTTTCCCTGAACCGGATGTATGGCAATGGAATTTTGCCCTTGGGGAAGGACTATACCTTTTGGGGCAAGGGTGTGAGCCAGGGACACTCCGACGCCGTCCGCAGGATCCAGGGGGTCCAGGACGCAAAGCAGTATACCATCCCGGTGTCTCAGGCGCTGGAGGCGGTGAGAAAAGGGGAAAACCCGGAGCTGACCACGAGACAGAAGCACACAAGGGAGTGCTTCGTGGTGGCACAGGAAGGGGCTGATAAGGATCGGATCGCCAACGAGATCAAGACCATGCCGAATTATTTTGATGAGTATGACACCACGGTACATTTTATCTCTCAGGAGGAGATGAGGGAGAAGCACAGCGGGATCCCTCATGGAGGCTTTGTGATCCGCAGCGGCAGGACTGGCTGGGAGCAGGAGAACAGTCATGTGATCGAATACAGCCTTAAGCTGGATTCCAACCCAGAATTTACGGCTTCCGTTCTCACAGCCTATGCAAGGGCGGCGTTTCGCATGGCAAAGGAGGGGCAGAAGGGCTGCAGGACCGTCTTCGATGTGCCGCCGGCTTATCTGACCCACATGAGCGGTGAGGAGCTGCGCCGCCATCTCCTTTAAGGAGAGAGAAAACGGAAAAGGAAGAATATCTGCATGAGGGCAGACGGGGACAGGGCTTTTGCGGGCCTTGTCCTTGTTTTTTTGGGTGCTGCGGTAAAAATAAAGGGGCTGTCGGGAAATAGACAGTTCTAGTTAAGACCGCCCAATAGGCGGAGGGGCCTGGCTATCGTGAGGCTGTCCTGTGTGAAATGCTGTAAAAACGTTGATTTTCAGGAGTTTCCGCCTCCCCTTCCTGCTCGTTTTGCCGGCAAACTATTACCAATTTATTTACATAATGGTACTTTAATGTTGACGAGAGGTTTAAAATGTTATATAATCACTGTCAAGGGTTGTAACAATTTTGTAAAACATGATCCAAAACAGCAACAAAAACTTAATAAGAAAAGGAAGGTATGTATGGGAAACGTGTGTAAGAGGTCTAAAATCTGGGGAGTGCTTCTGCTGCTTTTACTGGTAGCCGCCGGGACCCTTGGGTTCTCCCGGGCCAGCAGCGTGCAGGCTGCGCCAAACAAAGGATTTCAGACGATAAACGGAAAAACATACTACATAGACAGTAATGGAAAGACCCGCAAGGGATGGCTGACCTTAAATGGAAAGAAATACTATTTTAACAAAAGGACGGGCGTCCAGGTAAAGGGCTGGGCCAAAAATTCCTGGGGAAGAAAGCGCTACTTTGACAAGAAGACGGGAGCCATGGTGACGGGGTGGCTGAAGAACTCCAAGGGGCGGAAGCGCTATCTGAGCCCTAGAACCGGCTACATGCAGACGAAGTGGGTGACCGTGGGAGGGGACAAGTATTATTTTTACCCGAAATCCGGGATCGCCGTGAGAGGATTTTTTAAGGATACCGACAAAAGGTACCGCTATTTTTACAAGGATAGCTGTGCCATGGCCACTGGCTGGGTGAGTACCTCCTCGGGGGTAAAGCGCTACTTCTATTCTTCGGAAGATGATTCGGAGGATGGCGTGATGGCGGTGGGCTTTTCCCAGATCGATGGGAACACCTATTATTTTTCCGGTTCCGGAAAGATGGCCACCGGGTGGCGGACAAAGAATGGCAAGAAATATTATTTCGACCCCTCCAGCGGCGTCATGTACACAGGGGTGCAGACGGTGGACGGGGTGCAGATGGATTTCGGTACGGACGGTGCGTACATTGGCCAGGTGGACAACGATCCCACCACGGCGGTGAGCACGGGCACCAGGACCATCAAGAATTATCTCTCCGGGGCGCTTCTCCCGGTGGGCGAGGCCCTGTATATCTGGGGCGGAGGATGGAACGACTCCACCCGGAAGGGAGTCAGCCCCAAATGGAAGACCTGGTACAACAGCCAGGACAGCAGCTATGATTACAACCAATATCGGGACCTGAGTGCGGCGAACAGGGCGAAGGGCCTGGATTGCTCCGGTTTCGTGGGCTGGGCGGCCTATCAGGTCATGCAGTCGCAGTCGGGAGTGGGATCCGGCTATACGGTGGTTTCCGGTGACATCGGTTCCTACTACAAGAAGCTGGGCTGGGGAAAGGTGCTGAACCAGACCTATCTGTCGAGGCACGACTGGACCCTGCAGCCTGGAGACATTGGCTACAACAGCGGACACACCTGGATCGTTCTGGGACAGTGCAGTGACAAGAGCGTGGTGATCGTACACTCCACTCCTCAGGCGGGCTGCCAGATCTCCGGTACAGCCACACCTACCGGTGATCCAAAGAGTGAGGCCGTCGTCCTGGCCGAAAGGTACATGTCCCGGTACTCTGGCTACACGAAGTACGAGTATCATCCGTCCTGCGGAAATTATATCCGCAACGGCAATTATCTGAGATGGCAGAGTGACGTTTTGAGTGACCCGGATGGGTATGGAAATATGACGGCGGATCAGATCCTTTACGATCTGTTTGGCTCATGATCCGATACAGGAGGCGGCTCATAGGTTAGGGCTTTACGGAGGAGAAGACGGGAGTTTTCTCCTCCTCCTTCTTTTATTATCGTTTCAAAAGTATTTCTATTTGTTACAGAAAAATTAAATTTATTTCAAATAAGGGTTGCAATCCGAAAAATATTGTGGTAATATGTATGGGAATTGAAAGAGATGTTACGAAAATGTCATATTTATATAAGAATTAATGAGGGTGATAATCATGAAGAAAAGAATTGTATGTCTGACACTTGCTTTGATGATGATGGGTACACAGATGGTCAGCGTCAGTGCTTCGAGAGAAGATGAGTTGAGAGAGGAACAGGCGTGGACCAGCCAGCAGCTGGACGCTACATATTCCAGGATCAATGAGCTGTGGGCCCAGAAGCAGCAGCTGGAGAGTGAGATCGCAGTTCTTGACGAGAATCTTGTAAACGTGATGGTAAGCATCCAGACGCTGGAAGGTGATATTGCCAGCAAGGAAGCGGATATTGAGAAGACGCAGCAGGATTTGGTGAAAGCCCAGAATGCTAAGGATAAACAGTATGAGGCCATGAAAAAGCGTATCCAGTATCTTTATGAAAAGGGCGGAAGCGACGCATGGTTCCAGATGATGATGAATGCGGACAATCTGGCAGATCTGCTCACCAGAGCGGAGTATACCCAGAAGATGTATGAGCAGGATCGGAAGAGCCTGGAGAAGTATGCGAACACCATTGAGCAGGTTCAGATGTTGGAGGAGAGGTATACACAGGAGAAGGCAGAGCTGGAGAGCATGAAGCAGGAGTACGAGGCTGAGTCTCAGAACCTTCAGTATCAGCTGGAGGTAAAGCGGGCCACGTCTGCAGATTGTGAGGATGAGATCGCTTATGCGGAGATGCAGGCGACTCAGTATGCGAACCTTCTTATGGAGCAGCAGGCGGAGATCGAGCGCCTGGAGGCTGAGCGGATCGCCGCTGAGGAGGAAGCAAGACGTCAGCAGGAGGCAGCTGCGGCAGCCGCTGCAGCAGCACAGGCGGAGGCCGAGGCTTATGCTCAGAGTGAGCAGAGCGGCTATGGATACGAGGAGAGCGGTGAGTACACGGAGCCTACGTATGCGGAGCCGACGTATACAGAGCCATCCTATTCTGACGAGACACAGTACGATGAGTATGGCAATGTGATCGATACGGAGAATACCGTGGACGCCAGCGAGTATACTGCTTCCAGCTCGGACAGCAGCTACAGCGGTTCCGGTTCCTCTGTTGTGGATTATGCTACCCAGTTTGTAGGGAATCCCTACGTATGGGGCGGCACGAGCCTGACCAGCGGTGCGGACTGCTCTGGCTTCGTGCAGAGTGTATATTCTAATTTTGGCGTGAGTCTGCCCAGAACCTCTTATGAGCAGCAGAATGCGGGAACGGAGGTTTCCTATGCGGATGCACAGCCGGGCGATCTGATCTGTTATGGCGGACATGTGGCCATTTATATGGGCGACGGCAAGATCGTTCATGCCTCCAACGCAAAGGACGGCATCAAGGTCAGCAACAATGCGGCCTACAGGACCATCACCTCTGTGAGACGTCTTGTGTGATCATAAATAACGAAAGGGTACCAGGCAGAAAAGACTGGTACCTTTTTTTGTGTGCCGAGCATGGCACTAATCTTGCTGGTGCAAGTCCAGCCACGGGTATTTACCGCCAAGTGTAGCGAACCACAAGTCGGTATCAGTAATGATATGGATGGAGGAAGTGGTGTAGCAAAGTTCTTGAGCCTACGAACAGAAACTTGATCAGGCGATCAGGTGGGTAAGATTGCAAAACAAATCGAAGCCCAAAAGGTAAACGTAAACCGAAGTTGTAAATCAAGAGGTTGTGGAACGAAAGATTAGTGTCTTACCTCGGGAGACCCTACTCACATACTGAAAAGTATGGTCGAAAAAGGTTTGGAGAGGGAGTCAGATGATGTCATAGTAGGTGTAAAAACTGAAGGACTGAAACGATTTATAGTACGAATCGTTATGTTTAAAATAATACATGAACCAGAAATCGGATGGACAGAAAGAGTAGGAACGTAACCGAGGGATACTGTTTATATCCAGAGGGGTGTTATGTATGAATCTTAGGATAAGTCAGAGGAGTAACAACAATGGAATTAATTGAAGTGATTTTATCGAAAGAAAATCTGAACAGAGCCTATAAGAAAGTGGTTGCCAATAAGGGAGCAAGTGGAGTAGATGGGACTACGGTAGAAGAACTGGGAGATTATATAAGGGAAAATAAGGATACAATCGTTACATCCATTAGAAATAGAACTTATATGCCAAAACCAGTACGAAGAGTATATATTCCAAAAGATAATGGAAAACAACGTCCATTAGGAATCCCAACGGCACTTGACAGAACTATCCAACAGGCAATCGCACAGCCAATATCAGATATTTACGAAGAAATATTCAGTGACTATAGCTATGGATTCAGACCAGGAAGAAGCTGTCATGATGCAATCAGACAGGCACTTTATTATCTGAATGATGGCTATGAATGGGTTGTGGATATAGATATTGAACAGTTTTTCGATAGAGTAAATCATGATAAGTTAATTCAGATACGGTAGTGTCAAATAAGCTATGAAAAACGAGTCAAAA
>JAUNJL010000156.1 GCA_030533315.1 Eubacteriales bacterium | reverse complement strand
GAACAGACTCTAAAAGGAGAAGCTTCTATGGGAAAGAAGAAAAAAGAAAAGGTGGAATACCGCTTTTACGAGATGCCGGCGGATTCCCACATACTGGCCCTTTTGGGCGAAAAATGGATACAGACCTACGGGAAGGACATCGATTACCTTCATCTTCATAACTATATGGAGATCGGATACTGCTATTATGGGACGGGGGAGCTGGTGCTGGAGGATACCTCCTACGCCTATCAGGGAGAGTCCTTCTCCATCATTCCCTCCGGCGCCCTGCACACCACTAACAGCACGCCGGAGACGGTGAGCCGCTGGGAGTACCTCTATCTGGACGTGGAGGGCTTTTTGAACGACCTGCTTCGGGGAAGCTCTCACTATAAAAGCAATATGCTGGCCAGGATCAACGCGTCCCCCTGGTATCTGAAGGTGGAGGAATCTCCGGTGATCGGCAGTCTTGTGAAGAGGATCCTTCTGGAGATGACAGAAAAGAAGGATTATTATAAGGAAAATGTCACGGGTGTGGTTTATCAGCTCCTGGTGGAGATCGCCAGGCTGAACCATGCCGGTTTCCAGGATGTCAAGGTTCCCACGGAGCACAAAAACGACCTGCTCTCGGCGGCCATCGAGTACATCCATATCAATTACGCGGAGGAGATCCGGGTGGAATCCCTGGCGGAGCTCTGCTATATCAGTGAGAACCATTTCCGCCGGATTTTCCGGGACAGGGTCCATATGTCTCCGGTGGAATACATCAACCTGACCAGGATCCATGCGGCCTGCGATATGCTGCGGAAGACGGAGGAGCCCATCATGGTGGTGGCCCGGAAATCCGGCTTTCCCACCCTGTCTACCTTCAACCGGAACTTTAAGAAATACGTGGGAGGCGGCGTGACCCCCTATGAGTGGCGGAAACGCCCGGAAAATTACGAGCAGAAGCTTCAGGATTACTGGGTGAGGACCGAGGAGGGCTGGTAGGATCCCCTTTTGCGGGTCGATATAGTAAAAAATACCAGAAAAAATGTCGAAAGAGGGAAAAGAGTGGTAAAGTTGTTGAAAAAATGTGTGAAAGTGCAAAGCATACAGTTGAAAATGCTAACACTTTTTCTCCATCCTTTGATATAATATGTACAAGTTGACACGAACTGAGCTCAAAAAGTGTACAGATTGACGAAAGGCGATGGGCCGTCGCTTTTCCAAAAAGCCAAATCATTTAAGGAGGTTTTACAACATGAGAAAGAAGATTATCGCTTCATTACTTGCAGCATCCATGGTAGTTGGTATGACAGCTACAGCAGCAACTGTGTATGCAGAGGATGGCGGAGACAATACCCTGACCGTATGGTGCTGGGACCCTGCTTTTAACATCTATGCAATGGAAGAGGCTGCTAAGGTTTACCAGCAGGATCATCCGGATTTTGTTCTGGATGTTGTAGAGACACCATGGCAGGACGTTCAGACAAAACTGACGACTGCAGCTACATCTGATGATCTGGAGTCCCTTCCTGACATCATGCTGATGCAGGATAACGCATTCCAGAAGAACGCAATCTCCTATCCGGACGCATTTGTTGATCTGACAGATTCCGGTGTTGATTTCTCACAGTTCGCAGAAGCAAAGACTGCTTACTCCGTTGTTGACGGCAAGAATTACGGCGTTCCCTTTGATAACGGAACTGTAATTGCCGCATATCGTACCGACGTTCTGGAAGAGGCTGGATTTACCGTAGATGACTTCACCGACATTACATGGGATGAGTACATCGAAAAAGGAACGGTTGTTCTGGAGAAGACCGGCAAGCCGTTACTTTCCTGCCAGGCAGGCGAGTCCGACGTTATCATGATGATGCTTCAGTCCGCAGGCGCTTCCCTCTTTGATGAGGAAGGAAATCCCTCCATGGTTGATAATGAGGCATTGAAAGAGGTTATGGAGACCTACAAGAAGCTGAAAGAGACCGGCGTTCTGACCGAGGTAAATGACTGGGATCAGTACGTAGGCAGCTTCACCAGCGGCACAGTTGCCGGTACCATCAATGGATGCTGGATCCTTGGCTCCATCCAGACAGCAGACGACCAGGCAGGAAACTGGGCAGTCACCAATATGCCGAGCCTTGTTAACGCAGAGGGCGCTACCAACTACTCCAACAACGGTGGTTCCAGTTGGTGTGTAACATCTGCCTGCAAGAATACAGACCTTGCTTTTGACTTCTTAAAGAGCACCTTCGCAGGAAGCGTTGAGTTCTATGAGACCATCCTTGGAAAGTCTGGCGCGCTTGCTACATATCTTCCGGCAGCAGACAGCGATGTTTACGGTGAGCCTCAGGAGTTCTTCGGCGGACAGGCCGTTTACTCTCTGATCACGGACTTCGCAAGCAAGACTCCTTCCAACAACACAGGCGTTTACTACTATGAGGCACGTGATGCCGTTGCTGTTGCTATCGCAAACGTTGTTGCAGGCGCTGACGTTGACAGCGAGCTTGCTACCGCTCAGGAGACTGTAGAGTTCCAGATGGGCTGATAAGCAGCGATACGAAAGTTATTTGTGTAAAATAACCGAAAAGAGC
>JAUNJL010000155.1 GCA_030533315.1 Eubacteriales bacterium | reverse complement strand
CCCTCCCGGCGGCTTTTTACCAGCTTGCTCTGCTTCAGGATGCGGAGCTGGTGGGAGATGGCGGACTGGGTCATATTTAAGACCCGGGCAATGTCACAGACGCAGACCTCCGCCTCAAAGAGCACGAACAGGATGCGGATCCTGGTGGAATCCCCAAAGACCTTAAAAAGCTCGGCCAGGTCGTAAAGCTCTGTCTCCTCGGGCATGGTTTCATTGACCAATTTTAAAAGATTCTCATGAACCTCTTCTGTCTCACAAAGCTCGATCTCTCTTTCTTCCATCATGACTCCTTTCCTGGCGCGCCGGGCGCACCGGCAACAACCGTTTTTTTCACTCGTACCGCCTCATAGCAGGACGGCGCCGCGCCCTTTCAGAGCCGCTGCGCCGTCTCTTGTCTTTTTAAAGATTTTTCACGAACAGGGTCCGCACTGCGTTCAGCACGGCGATGACCATCACGCCCACGTCCGCGAAGATCGCCATCCACATGTTGGCAATTCCAAGAGCGCCTAAGATCAGGCACAGGGCCTTGATCCCAATGGCGAAATAAATATTTTCATACACGATCCGAAGGCACTTTCTGGATATGCGGATCGCTTTCGCGATCTTCAGAGGATCGTCGTCCATAAGCACCACGTCCGCCGCCTCGATGGCTGCGTCGGAGCCCAAGGCTCCCATGGCAATGCCGATGTCCGCCCGGGAAAGAACCGGCGCGTCGTTGATGCCGTCTCCCACAAAGGCCAGCTTGTCCTTTTCCTGCTTTCCGGCAAGAAGCTCCTCCACCTTCGCCACCTTATCGGCGGGAAGCAGCTCGCTGTACACCTCCTGGATCTCCAGCTCCTTTGCCACCTGATCCGCCACGCGCTTCTCATCCCCCGTCAGCATGACGGTCTTCGTCACACCGGCCTGCTTCAGGGCCTGGATGGCCTCCTTGGCGTGGGGCTTCACCACGTCGGAGATCAGGATATGGCCTGCGTATGCTCCGTCAATGGCAATGTGGACGATGGTTCCTACGTGATGACAGTCCTTATAATCCACGTTTAACAGCTTCATCAGCTTGCTGTTCCCTGCCGCGATCTCTTTTCCATCCACCTTGGCGGTAACGCCGTTGCCGCTGATCTCCTGGATGTCCGTCACCCGGCTTCTGTCCAGCGGCTTTCCATAAGCCCGCTGAAGGCTCTTGCTGATAGGGTGGGAGGAGGCGCACTCCGCCAGGGCGGCGTACTCCAGCAGCTTTTCCTCCTCCAGCTTGCTGTGGTGGATGCCGCTGACCTCAAACACGCCCTGAGTCATGGTACCTGTCTTGTCAAACACGACATACTTTGTATTCGCCATGGTTTCCAGATAGTTGGAGCCCTTTACCAGGACTCCCTGGCTGCTGGCGCCGCCGATCCCGGCGAAAAAGCTTAAAGGAATACTGATCACCAAAGCGCAGGGGCAGCTGATCACCAGGAAGGTAAGGGCCCGGTAGATCCAGTCTCCCCACTCCGGGGACATTCCCATAAAGAGCATCCGTGCCAGAGGCGGGATGATCCCTAAAACCAGGGCGGAGATACACACCGCCGGCGTGTAATATTTCGCGAACTTGGAAATAAAGTTTTCGGATTTTGACTTTCTGGAGCTGGAGTTCTCCACAAGCTCCAGGATCTTGGAAACAGTGGACTCCCCAAATTCCCTGGTAGTCCGGATCTTCAGAAGGCCGCTCATATTGATGCAGCCGCTGATCACCTCTTCCCCGGCATGAACCTCCCGGGGCAGGCTCTCTCCCGTAAGGGCGCTGGTGTTCAGGGTAGAGGAGCCCTCCACGATCACCCCGTCGATGGGGATCTTCTCTCCCGGCTCCACCACGATGACGGTCCCCACCTCCACCTCGTCCGGGTCCACCTGCTCCAGGGCCCCATCTACCTCGATGTTGGCGTAATCCGGCCGAATATCCATCAGATTGCTGATGTTTCTCCGGCTTTTGCCTACGGCATAGCTCTGGAACAGCTCTCCGATCTGGTAGAAGAGCATGACGGCAACGCCTTCCTTATAATCCCGCAGGAGAATGGCGCCTAAGGTGGCAACGGCCATCAGGAAATTCTCGTCAAAGGGCTGACGGTTCTTGATGCCCTTCCATGCTTTTTTCAGAATGTCGTATCCGATCACCAGGTATGGGATCATAAACAGACCAAATTCCAGGTATCCCTCAAAGGGAAGCAGGGAAAACAAAACCACCATCGCCCCTGCCGCCAGGATCCGGATCAGCATTTTTTTCTGTTTCTTATTCATGCTCAGGCCCCCTCATCTCATCCCCTGCTTCTTACAGATAAATCTCGCAGTCGTCCTCAACCTTTTTACAGTTCTTCAGAACCTCCTGCATCACGGCCTTGGGCTCCTGGCCCTCCTCAAACTCCACGATCATCTTCAGGGCCATAAAGTTCACAGTCGCGTCCTTCACGCCAGCCGTCTTCTTAGCGGCCTCCTCCATCTTGTTCGCGCAGTTTGCACAGTCCACATCGATCTTGTAAGTTTTTTTCATGGTCGTCTTCTCCTTTTTTATCCGCTCATTTTTGTTTTATCATATGAGCA
>JAUNJL010000059.1 GCA_030533315.1 Eubacteriales bacterium | reverse complement strand
CAGTAAACATAAGGGATGCAGCGATTTTTTCTTTTCCTAACTGTCAAAGATGGGAGTATAGCAGATTTCAGAGAAAAGAAAAGAAAAATGTTTGGCGGCTCCCCCGCCCTGGCTGCCCATTTACGGTGAGTGAAAATGGCAGATGTGGACGGTGACAAAATGGTAACTAAAAAAGTACGAAAATACGAAAAACTATTGACAGAATGGGGGAAAAGGAATAATATGTTAGTAGAGAAAAAGGCAAACTTATCGAAAGATGAGGACGCAAAGCCAAGGGCCTAAGGTCTCCGGACTAGGGCAGCCGGTTGCCGCATAAGTCCTGCTGGGATGGGGAAATCCCAAGGAGGATGCTTTTAAGCACAGCATGTCTTTTATTGTGGCAGCCGTTTATTCTGAGAATAAGCGGTTTTTTTCTTGCAAGCGTGACTGCAGAGAACGGGATTCAGGGTTTTCGGGGGAATGATGAAAACGTATTGGGGATTCCACCATGAATGAAGAGAGGTGCATTCAGATGAAGGGGAGAAGGATTAAGGAGTTACTAAAGACGAAGAGATTTTCAGCAGGGGCAGCAGCCTTGGCAGCAGCAGTGATCCTGGGCGGCACCCTGATCTTCCAGCAGCCTGCACAGGAGCCGGAGTTTCCTAGCTTTGTTGACCCGGTGACGGAGGTTACCGTGGAAGAGGAGGAGACGCCGCTGGCTTCTCAGCCGAAGGTGACGACCAAGACCACCAGAAAGACGAAGACGACCAAGAAAAAGGTGAAGCTGAGAAAGGCTTCCAGCAAGAGCTACACGAAGAAGCTGCCCACCAAGAAGAAGACCACCAGCAAGACAAAGAAGGTGTCTGATGGCACTGTGAAGGTGGATACCACGGTTACCACCGTCACCAAAGAAAAGTATACCAAGAAAAAGAAGACAAAGCTGGTTACCTCGAAGGTGACGACGGTTGTGAAGACCACCACTACCACCATGCCTGAGACGGATGAGAACGTGATCAAGACGGCATCGGGCGCCGAGGACGTGGATTCCGTCAGCGCTGGCAGGAGAGAGGTCAGTGTCGCCGCAGCGGCTCCATTGATGGATTCTCGGGTGACCTCTGCATTTCAGACTCTTGGCTTCAAGGTATACGTGGATCCTTCCGTGAACTACTCTGGATACTTTGATGCAAAGTCGAGGAGCATCACCTTAAAGTCTGAGGGCGCCACGATCTACCATGAGCTTGGTCACTTCCTCGCCTTTGTCGCAGGGAATGTGGATAAGAGCCCAGCCTTCCAGAGCGTTTACAATGGGGAGAAGGACAGCTTTACCGGCCTCAACAAGGCATACTGCACACAGAACAGTTCCGAGTATTTTGCAGAGTCCGTAAAAGAGTACACGCTGTCAAGCGGAAGCATTGGCAGCAGACCGAAGACTCTGGCTGCGGTTCAGCAGGCCTTGGACATGGTTACGGACGCACAGGTTGCGAAGGTTCAGTCTATTTATGCGCCGTATTGGAATTGAACCATGACATGACAGTATGTGTATGATTTCTACAGAAAGGCATCCGGAAGTGACCGGGTGCCTTTTCCTTTGGGCGGTGGAAGGGAGCCGCTGCCGGTATGGCCCTTTTGCGCCTCCTGGAGGGGCAGGTGCTTTTTTCTGAAGGGCGCCCTGGGATCGTCTCTTGCTGCCGAAGGAGGCGGAGAACTGCGGAGGACATGGCTTGGCGCCTTCGAGGGAAAAAGGTCGAGCGATAATCCTTGCAATGTAAAAGAGATTGTGTATAATGGGTATAGAAAAAATCTTTTGGCGTATCTGAGCCGGATCGGCAGCTGCTTACGAAGGGGCTGTTGGCTGGCATTGGCGGGATCGCCTCCCCAATGCCGCCCGGGTGGACAGGCAGAAAAAAGTGTGCTAGAATATAGGAAATCCATATTATTTTCAGTCATATAGGTGTTCAAGTCATTTCTGACGATGTATCCCGTTACTGTAAAATTTGATACATAGAGTAAGAGGTAAAATTTGATTATGAGAGAAAAGTACGAATCTTTGAAGCTGGAGGTTTTGAAGGATCTTGCAAAAGCCAGAGGTCTGAGAGGTGTATCCGGCCTTAGAAAGACAGAGCTTGTGGAGCGTATGCTGGAGGCGGACGCAAAAGAGTCCAAAAAGACGGACAGCCGAGAGAGAAAGCCGGAAAGGGAGCCGGTAAAAGAGCAGGAAAAGCAGCCGGCGTCGGCGAAGGCAGAAGAAAAATCCTCTTCCGCAAAGGAGGAGTCAACGGAGGCTTCAGAGGGAAAAGGAGAAAGAGCCAATGGTTATTCGGTCCCCTCCGAGACGGCTCAGCTGGACAGTGGAGAAAAGGCAAACGGGATCCTGGAGGTTCTGGCCGACGGATACGGATTTATCCGCTGCGAAAACTACATGCCTGGGGAAAATGACATTTACGTCTCTCCCTCCCAGATCCGGCGTTTCAATCTGAAGACCGGGGATATCATCCAGGGGAATATTCGGATCAAGACGGCAAATGAGAAATTCAGCGCATTGCTGTACGTGACCTCCATCAATGGGTATCATCCCAGCGTTGGTCACAAGAGGTACAATTTTGAGGACATGACCCCCATTTTTCCAAACCAGCGATTGGTGCTGGAGCGCCAGGAGGGGACGGCGGCCATGCGGATCGTGGATCTTCTGAGTCCCATTGGAAAAGGGCAGAGGGGGATGATCGTGTCTCCGCCGAAGGCCGGAAAAACCACACTTTTGAAGGATGTGGCAAAGTCCATTTTGAAGAACAATCCAGAGATGCACCTCATCATTCTTTTGATCGATGAGCGCCCCGAGGAGGTGACGGACATCCGGGAGGCAATCCAGGGGCCCAACGTGGAGGTGATCTACTCCACCTTCGATGAGCTCCCGGATCATCACAGGAGGGTGTCGGAGATGGTGATCGAGCGGGCAAGGCGTTTGGTGGAGCACAAAAGGGACGTGACCATCCTGCTGGATTCGATCACCCGTCTGGCCAGAGCCTACAACCTGGTGGTTCCTCCCAGCGGAAGGACGCTTTCCGGCGGATTGGATCCTGCGGCCCTGCACATGCCCAAGAGGTTTTTCGGCGCAGCCCGCAATATGCGGGAGGGGGGCAGCCTGACCATTCTTGCCACGGCCCTTGTGGAAACAGGCAGCAAGATGGACGATGTGGTTTATGAGGAGTTTAAGGGAACCGGCAATATGGAGCTTGTTCTTGACCGGAAGCTTCAGGAGAAGCGCATATTCCCAGCCATTGACATCCAAAAGTCCAGCACCCGAAGGGAGGATCTGCTGCTGAGCCCGGAGGAGCTGAATGCGGTTTACATCATGCGGAAAGCCTTAAATGGGATGAAGGCGGATGAGGCTGCGGAAAAGATCCTGGACATTTTCGCAAGGACGAAGACGAACCAGGCGGTGGTGTCGGAGATCAATGACCGGAAAACCATTTGAAACCTGTGCCTGCGCCCTATGGGAGAACCTTGAGGGAAATAAGAAAAACTGCTTGCATTTCCATAAGGGCTGTGCTATAATCAAAAAGCTGTTTAAATTGGTTAATTTGTCGTAACAGTCCGCAGGCTCTGTTTCCACTGACTGGGAATGGGCAGGCGATGGAGAAGGACGGCCGGAGGCAGGGCTCTTCGGTGGGACCGGTTCTTTGCGTTTGCCTTGCCGGGGCTTCGGACAGCTGCAATTCGTCAAATTACGTGTGAATAGAAAATTGAGTGAGTATTGTGAGGTGAAAATCATGAGAGAAGGAATCCATCCAGCATATCATCAGGCGACCGTGACCTGCAACTGCGGAAACACCTTTGTGACGGGCTCTACAAAGAAGGATATCCACGTAGAGGTCTGCTCCAAGTGCCACCCGTTCTACACCGGTCAGCAGAAGGCTACGCAGGCTCGAGGACGTATTGATAAGTTCAACAGGAAATACGGCCTTAACAAATAATTGGTTGAATATGGTAATGAAGAGAAGGTTGAGGTTGGAAAATCTCAACCTTTCTTTGTAGAATGGGCCCGGCAGGCATCGTCATGCTCATTGCGAAATGGGCTGTGCCGGGCGTGTGGGCGCAGGGGCGGCTGTGCGGGGCCTTTGCCTGCGGCGGGGCTGAGCGTTGTTCCTGCCTCCTTGCGCCCCTGCCGGGGGATGCCTAAGGCGAGGCTTTCCAGGGCCAGATGCCCTGTCAGATACAGGAGGATGAGATGAAACCATCAAACATTGGCGGCCAGGCAGTGATGGAAGGCATTATGATGCGCCACAAGGATCGCTATTCCATCGCTGTGCGGCGCCCGGATAAAGAAATCGAACTTAAGGTTGAGGAATACAAATGTATTTTTGGAAACGCCGCGATCTGGAGAAAACCGATCATCCGCGGAGTTGTCAGCTTTGTGGAGTCTCTGGTGGTGGGGACCAAGTGCCTGATGTACTCGGCAGAGGTGGCCGGGGATGAGGAGGATGAGGAGGAAGCGAAAAAAAATGCGGCCTTGTCGGAGGAGGAGCTGGCCAGAAAAAAGGAAAAAGAGGACCGGATGTTTCAGTGGCTTCTTTATGGGACAGTGGCCGTGTCCATTGTGATCTCCGTCGCCGCTTTCATGCTCCTTCCCTACGCCCTGGCCAGTTTGGTCAAAAAAGTGGGCGCATCGGAGGTGGCGGTGACGATCGTGGAAGCCTTTGTGAAAATGGCGCTCTTTATGGGGTACATGGTGCTCATATCCCGCATGAAGGACATCAGGAGGACCTTTATGTATCACGGCGCTGAGCATAAGTGCATCAACTGTGTGGAGCATGGCCTGCCTCTGACGGTGGAGAACGTGATGAAAAGCTCCCGCCAGCACAGGCGCTGCGGCACCAGCTTTTTGTTCCTTGTCATGCTGGTGAGCATTTTTCTCCATTTTATCTTCGTGCTGGTTCCTGGCTACTGGGTACGGCTTTTTGGACGGCTGCTGATGGTTCCAGTGGTGGCGGGCATCTCCTTTGAGATCATCCAGTGGGCCGGAAGGACGGACAATCGGCTGGCTCTTCTGATGAGCAAGCCGGGTATGGCTCTCCAGAAGCTTACCACCATAGAGCCTACGCCAGACATGGTGGAGGTGGCCATTGAGGCAGTGGAGGCTGTCTTTGACTGGCGGACATATTTGAAGGAAGAATTTGGAACAGAGATACCGGAAGAGAAGGCTGCGGCCTCCGATGGCCAGAAGGCAGGGGATGAGGTATGAGCAGTTTTTCCCAGCTTCTGAACAAGGGGACCGCCCTTCTGAAGGAGTCCGGGATAGAGGAGGCCGGGCTGGATGCCTGGCTCCTTCTGGAGTATACGGCAAAAAAAAGCCGGGCCTGGTACTTCGCCCACAAGGAGGAGGAAGTGCCTCCCTGGCAGGAGAATCTTTATCAGGATATGATACACCGCAGGGGACGGCGGATACCTTTGCAGCACATCACCGGACAGGCATTTTTTATGGGTCATGAATTTTTCGTCAACGAAAAGGTATTGATCCCCCGGCAGGACACAGAGCTGCTGGCGGAGGAAGCCCTGGCCCTGCTTTCGGATGAGGAGACTCTGGAGATCCTGGATATGTGCACCGGGTCCGGCTGCATACTGATCAGCCTTTTGTTGGAAAAAGAAAAATGCCGGGGCGTGGGGGCGGATATTTCTGCCGGGGCGCTGGAGGTGGCAAGACGAAATGGAAGGGCGCTGGGCGTTTTAGATAGGATCGATTTTTTGGAGAGCGACCTGTTTTCCCATGAATGGTTTCGAGAGGAGCCCAGGGCTTTTGACATGATCGTGTCCAATCCTCCCTACATCCGCACCGGGGAGATCGAAGCCTTGATGGAGGAGGTGCGCTGCCACGATCCCAGGATCGCTCTGGACGGAAGGGAGGACGGGCTGTCCTTCTACCGGCGGATCACCAGGGATTGTCTTTCCTTTCTAAAGGAGGGCGGGTACCTGCTGTATGAGATCGGTTACGATCAGGGGGAGGCCGTTGCCCGGATCATGGAGCAGGAGGGCTTTGCCGGGATACAGATAAAAAAAGACCTGGCGGGACTGGACCGGGTCGTTGTTGGATATAGGAGGAAGAAGGATGTTCGATAAACTGGAGGATCTGCTGGTGCGCTTTGAAGAGGTGCTCAACGAGCTGGGCGAGCCCAATGTGACGGCAAATCCAGAACGTTTTCAGAAGCTGATGAAGGAGCAAAGCGATCTGCAGCCCATTGTGGAGGCATACAAGGAATACAAACAGAACAAAGAAACCATACAGGACAGCCTCTCCATGCTGGAGGAGGAAAAGGATGAGGATATGCGGGAAATGCTGAAGGAGGAGCTCTCCGAGGCGAAGAAGCGGGTGGAGGAGCTGGAGCATCGCCTGAAGATCCTTCTTTTGCCAAAGGACCCCAATGACAGCAAAAATGTCATCGTGGAGATCCGGGGAGGGGCAGGCGGAGACGAGGCCGCTCTTTTTGCGGCGGAGATCTACCGGATGTACGTGAAATACGCAGAATCCAGGCGGTGGAAAACCGAGATGATGAGCCTGAACGAGAATGGGATCGGCGGTTTCAAGGAGGTTACCTTCATGATCTCCGGAGACGGCGCTTATTCCCGGCTGAAATACGAGAGCGGCGTTCATCGGGTACAGCGGGTGCCGGAGACGGAGTCTGGCGGCAGGATCCACACCTCCACCTGTACGGTCGCCATTATGCCGGAGGCGGAGGAGATTGATTTTCACCTGGACCTAAATGAGTGTAAATTTGACGTGTTCCGAGCCTCGGGAAACGGGGGACAGTGCGTCAATACCACAGACTCTGCGGTGCGGCTGACCCACATCCCCACGGGGATTGTCATTTCCTGCCAGGATGAAAAATCTCAGCTGAAGAATAAGGATAAGGCCCTGAAGGTTTTGCGCTCCCGCCTTTACGAAATGGAGCTGGCAAAGCAGCACGATGCGGAGGCGGAGGCAAGGAGAAGCCAGGTGGGAACGGGAGACCGTTCTGAAAAGATCCGCACCTACAATTTTCCCCAGGGCCGGGTGACGGATCATCGGATCAAGCTGACCCTGCACCGTCTGGAAAACATCCTGGACGGCGACCTGGAGGAGATCATCGACAGTCTGATCGCAGCGGACCAGGCGGCAAAGCTGAGCAATCTGCAGGAGCAGGGCTAAGGGGCCGCAGGCTTTGGGAAAGCGATCGAAACGGCAGATGGAAAAGACCCACGGTTGAACTTTTGCGGGGGATATAGTATCATGTACAAGGATGAAGAAGGAGCATACGGTAAACAGCGTCTTTTTGGCGAGGCAGTCAGATGAGACGGGCCGTTGCTTTTGGACGATGTTTATGGAAAAAATCATTATGAATGAAGTGCGATCAGGAGGACAGTACGTATGAAAAAAACAGCGCTGGTAATCATGGCGGCGGGTGTAGGAAGCCGTTTTGGAAATGGAATCAAGCAGCTGGCGCCGGTAGGGCCAAATGGAGAGATCATTATGGATTATTCCATTTGCGATGCGGTGGAGGCCGGCTTTAACAAGGTGGTCTTTATTATCCGCAGGGATCTGGAGGAGGAGTTTCGTGCGACCGTGGGGGCCAGGGCTTCCAAGATCGTGGAAACTGCTTACGCCTTTCAGGAGATCGATGATCTGCCGGAGGGCTTCACAAAGCCGGATATGCGCACAAAGCCCTGGGGTACCGGTCAGGCCGTTCTTGCGGCGGCTCAGATCCTTTCTGAGCCCTTTGCCGTGATCAATGCGGATGACTACTATGGAAAAGAGGCTTACGTCAAGGTACATGATTATCTGGTACAGGAGCAGCCGGATGACGGGAAGCTCCACATTTGCATGGCGGGCTTCCGTCTGGGAAATACCTTGAGTGATAATGGAAGCGTTACCAGGGGCGTGTGCCGCATTGCTGACGGGATGCTGACAGGGGTGACGGAGACTCACAATATTTTCAAGACGGCCTCAGGCGCAGAGTCCCGCTGCGATGATGGAAGCGTCCAGGAATTGGATGTGAAGTGCCTGGTTTCCATGAATATGTGGGGATTGACGCCTGCGTTTATGGAGACGCTGAAAAAGGGCTTTGTTCAATTTTTAAAGGAGATCGAGCCGGGAGACATCAAAAAGGAATACCTTCTTCCAGAGCTGATCGATCGTCTGATCCAGTCTAAGGACGCAGAGGTCGAGGTGTTGGAGACAAAGGATGAGTGGTTTGGCGTCACCTACCAGGAGGACAAGGAGACGGTAGTGGCCGCTTTCCAGAGGCTGATCGAGGCAGGTGTGTACCCCAGAGATCTGTACGCCTAGGAGAGGCTGACAGGAAAAGGATATGAGCAGGGATATTTTGTGAAATAACCGGGCATGGATGGAAACGAGGAGTGTAAAATGGGAAAATATTTTGGAACAGACGGCTTCCGGGGAGAGGCTAATGTGCAGCTTACCGTGGACAGCGCCTTCAAGGTGGGGCGTTATGTGGGATGGTACTATGGAAGAGATCACAAGGCAAAGATCGTGATCGGAAAGGACACGAGACGCAGCAGCTACATGTTTGAGTATGCGCTGGTCGCAGGGCTGACGGCCTCTGGTGCAGATGCTTATCTGCTCCATGTGACCACGACTCCCAGCGTTTCCTTTGCTGTCCGCACGGAAGGCTTTGACTGTGGGATCATGATCTCCGCCAGCCATAATCCCTTCTACGACAATGGGATTAAGCTGCTGAACGGTAACGGACAGAAGATCGAAGCCGAGATCGAGGAGCGCATCGAGGCCTATCTGGATGGCGAGATCGAGGAGCTGCCTCTGGCAACGGGGGAGGATATTGGGCGTACCGTGGATTTTGCTTCCGGCAGAAACCGTTACATCGGTCACCTGATCACCATTCCCAGCCGGGATTTCAAAAATATCAAGGTGGGCCTGGACTGTGCCAACGGCAGCTCCTCCGCCATTGCGAAAAGCGTGTTTGAAGCCCTTCAGGCAAAGACCTATGTGATCAATAACAACCCGGACGGCACGAACATCAATACAAACTGCGGCTCTACCCACATTGAGGTACTGCAGCAGTTCGTCAAGGAAAAGGGACTGGACATAGGCTTTGCCTATGACGGAGATGCGGACCGCTGTATCGCCGTGGACCACAGGGGAAACATCGTTGATGGAGACAAGATCATGTATGTCTGCGGAAAATATCTGAAGGAACAGGGCAGGCTGAATCAGGATACGGTGGTGACCACCGTGATGTCCAACATGGGGCTTTACAAGGCGCTGGAGAGGGAAGGTATGCGCTACGAGCAGACGGCCGTGGGGGACAAATACGTGGCGGAGAGCATGATGAAAAATGATTACAGCATTGGCGGAGAGCAGTCAGGCCATATCATCTTTAGCCGTTACGCCGCCACTGGAGATGGGATCCTCACCTCTCTCATGGTGATGGAGGCCTGTGTGGAGAAGAAATCCACCCTTTGCGATCTGGCTAAGGAAATGCGGGTTTATCCCCAGGTGCTTCGCAACGTGCGGGTGGCGGACAAAAAGACGGCCAGGGAAAATCCCAGGGTGATGGAGGCTGTCCATCAGGCCGCTGAGGCACTGGGAGACGCTGGGCGTATCCTTGTTCGGGAAAGCGGAACGGAGCCGGTGATCCGGGTCATGGTGGAGGCGGAGACAGATGAGCTTTGCCATCAGTATGTGGACAGCGTGATCCAGGTCATAGAGGCGGAAGGCCTGGTCGTTGAAGGATGACATAGAGAAAAGGACGGCGGCGACGGATTAGGGGATGGAGATGAAGATACGAAAGACAGCATTGGTTTTTATGGCCTGCGGGGGGCTTGCCCTCCTTTGTGGCTGTGGAAATGAATACAAAAGAACCTTTGAACAGGCGGAGAGGGATCTGGAGGCCGGCAGCTATGAATATGCCCTGGAGGGCTATAGAGTCTGTGTGGAGAATGATGTCCGTGTTCCCTATTCCTACCGTGGATCCGGGATTGCCAGCCTTCGCATGGGCGACTATCAGTCAGCCATTGACAGCTTTACCAAGGCCTTAGATGGGGAGAAGCTTCCCAAAAGCCTGAAGAGGGATCTTCTTTCTTACCGGGCGACGGCACAGCTTCACGCCGGCCTTTATGATGGGGCCATGGCGGACTGCCAGACTCTGGTCTCAGGCTATGAGATGGATGAGGAAACCTATTTCCTCACTGGAAAAACGGCTCTGCTTCTGGATTCCTATGATGAGGCTGCATCTAATTTTCAGAAGGCCTTTGGGGAGGATCCCACTTACGAGAGGGCGATCCAGATTTACGATGCTTATCTGGATCGGGATATGGAGGCAGATGGGACCCGTTATCTGGAGGCGGCTTTGTCAGGAGAGGCGAAGAATGCCAAGGATCACTGTGACAGGGGCAGGGTCTATTACTACATGGAGGATTATGTAAACGCCAGAGAGGAGCTTACCACGGCCTCAAACGGGGGAAGCACGGAGGCTTTCCTCCTTTTGGGGATGGTGTACATGGCTCAGAAGGATGTCTCCAACGCAAGAGTGATGTATCAGGAATATGTGGACAGGGCTCCCGGCGGCAGTAAGGAGGAAGGCGTTTATAGTGCGGCCAAGGGCTATAATGGTCTGGCCTTATGCGATATGGCGGAGGGAAATTATGACGGGGCTCTTGCCAATATTTCCACCGGAATATCGGCGGCGTTGGGTGAGGATCTGAAGAGCCTGCTCTTCAACGAGATTGCTGCGTACGAAAAAAAGCTGGATTTTGCCACTGCCCTGACCAAGGCACAGGCATATCTGGAAATGTATCCGGGAGACAAGGACGGGGAAAAGGAGCTGGCCTTTTTGAAAACCAGGACGGCGGATCTGGAGAGCGAAGCGGAGACGCCCGCAGAGGGAGAGATCCCGGAGGAAGGGCAGGAGGCGGCTGCTCCGTAGGGCGGCCTGTATGGCAGAAAAGGAGTATGGATGGAATACTTTGATGAGATGACGGAGCGGGTGATCCTGGTAGGAGTCCAGACAGAGGATGGAGAGGATACCCAGCAGTCCCTGGATGAGCTGGAGGAGCTGGCAGAGACCGCAGGGGCCGCTGCCGTGGGCAGGATCATACAAAACCGGGAGGCGGTTCATCCGGGCACTTATATTGGCAAAGGGAAGATCCAGGAGGTCAGAGAGCTTTTTGTGGCTATGGACGCCACGGGCGTGATCTGCGACGATGAGCTATCTCCGGCGCAGATGAACAATCTGGAGCAGGAGCTGGAGTGTAAGGTGATGGATCGGACTCTTTTGATCCTGGACATTTTTGCAAAACATGCCACCACCAGCGAAGGAAAAATACAGGTGGAGCTGGCGCAGCTGAAATACAGGGCTGCCCGGCTGGTGGGCCTCCGGGCGTCGCTTTCCCGCCTGGGAGGTGGTATCGGTACCAGGGGACCCGGTGAGAAAAAGCTGGAGACGGACCGGCGTCTGATCCGGAGCCGCATCACGGCTTTGAAGGAGGAGCTTTCCCATGTGGAGCGCCACAGAGAGCTGCTCCGCCGCGGACGGGCCAGGGGAGGAATGAAGACGGCTGCCATTGTGGGCTATACCAATGCGGGGAAATCCACCCTGTTAAATACCTTGACAGGTGCATCGGTGCTTTCTCAGGACAAGCTTTTTGCCACGCTGGATCCGACAACCAGGACGTTGGCGCTTGAAGACGGCCAGCAGCTTTTGCTGACGGACACGGTGGGATTTATCCGCAAGCTCCCCCACAACCTGGTGGAGGCCTTCAAAAGCACCTTGGAGGAGGCGAAATACGCAGACTATATCATTCATGTGGTAGACGCCTCCAATCCCCAGGCGGAGCTTCAGATGCACGTGGTCTATGAGACGCTGAGGGAACTGGGAGCTCTGGGAAAAAAGACCATCACCCTTTTTAACAAACAGGATGTGGCGGGAGGCGTACCGCTGCGGGATCTGCGGGGAGATTATTCTCTGAGGATTTCCGCAAAGACCGGGGAGGGGCTTCCGGCTTTCCTGCAGCTTTTGGAAAAGCTGCTCTCCCAGGATCTGCTGTACGTGGAACGCCTGTTTCCCTACTCGGAGGCGGGAAGGATCCAGCTGATCCGGGATCATGGCCAGCTTCTTTGTGAAGAATATACGGAGAAGGGAATCGCTGTCAAAGGCCGGGTTCCAAGGGAGATTTATCCCAAGGTGGTATCGGTGTGAGATGGGATCAATCACATAATATAGTAGATGCACTGGAAAATAAACACAAGATATAGTGTTCCTCCTATTGACGGTTGGGAGACAGTCTGCTAAAATAATCCTTGCACGACACGGAAGAGAACGAGGCTTTCGTGCCGGACAGGGATTTTTTTGTTTTACCAGCGAGGAGAGTTGGCGGAGGACTTTATATGCCATCTGCCCGTGTGCTGCGGAACACGAGGAGGGCAGGGTCACATTTGCAGATATCACCGGATGTCGTTTTAGACAGGCAGAAGAAAGAGAGGAAATCAAGTTGTTTCAGGTAGTAAAAAGAGACGGTAAAATCGACGATTTTCATATGGGAAAGATCACGACGGCCATTGGAAAAGCCTTTGACGCAAAGGAAAAACAGTACAGCCAGGACATGCTGGAGCTTATGGGCCTGCGGGTGACCTCTGATTTCCAGGAAAAGATCCATGAGGAGAAGATCACGGTGGAGGATATCCAGGACAGCGTGGAAAACGTATTGATCCAGGCCGGTTACGGGGATGTGGCAAAGGCCTATATCCTGTACCGCAAGCAGAGGGAGAAGGTCCGCAATATGAAGTCCACGATTTTGGACTACAAGGAGATCGTCAACAGTTACGTGAAGGTGGAGGACTGGAGAGTAAAGGAAAATTCGACGGTCACCTATTCTGTGGGAGGTCTGATCCTCAGCAATTCAGGAGCCGTGACAGCGAATTACTGGCTGTCTGAAATCTACGATGAGGAGATTGCGCAGGCCCACAGGAATGCGGACATCCATCTCCATGACCTGTCCATGCTCACGGGCTACTGTGCCGGTTGGTCATTAAAGCAGCTGATCCAGGAGGGGCTTGGAGGGATCGAGGGAAAGATCACCTCTGCTCCGGCGAAGCATTTAAGCGTTCTCTGCAACCAAATGGTAAACTTTTTGGGGATCATGCAGAATGAGTGGGCGGGGGCGCAGGCCTTTTCCTCCTTCGACACCTATCTGGCGCCCTTTGTGAAGGCGGATGGGCTGACCTATCCTGAGGTGAAGAAGTGTATCGAGTCCTTTATTTTCGGGGTGAACACCCCAAGCCGGTGGGGAACCCAGGCGCCTTTCTCCAACATCACTCTGGACTGGACCGTACCCGGGGACTTGGCAGAGCTTCCGGCCATCGTGGGCGGAAGGGAGATGGACTTTAAATACAAGGACTGCAAGAAAGAGATGGACATGGTCAATAAGGCCTTTATCGAGACGATGATCGAGGGGGATGCCAATGGAAGAGGGTTCCAGTACCCCATTCCCACCTACTCCATCACAAAGGATTTTGACTGGTCCGATACAGAGAACAACCGTCTTCTCTTTGAGATGACGGCAAAGTATGGCACCCCTTATTTTTCCAACTATATCAACAGCGACATGGAGCCCAGCGATATCCGCAGTATGTGCTGCCGGCTTCGCCTGGACCTTCGGGAGCTGCGCAAGAAGAGCGGCGGCTTCTTTGGCTCCGGGGAAAGCACCGGCTCCGTAGGCGTGGTGACCATCAACCTGCCAAGGATCGCCTATCTTTCCAAGAATGAGAAGGAATTTTACAGCCGCTTGGATCATATGATGGATATTTCCGCCAGGTCTCTGCACATCAAGAGAGAGGTGATCGGCAAGCTTTTGGAGGAGGGGCTTTATCCATACACGAAGAGGTATCTGGGTTCCTTCCACAATCATTTTTCCACCATTGGCCTGGTGGGAATGAACGAGGTGGGCCTGAATGCGGCGTGGCTTGGGGAGGATATGACCCACGAGAAAACGCAGAGCTTTGCCAAAGAGGTCCTGACCCATATGAGGGACCGCCTTTCCGATTATCAGGAGATGTACGAGGGAGAGCTGTTTAATCTGGAGGCGACTCCGGCAGAATCCACCTCTTACCGTCTGGCGAAGCATGACCGGAAGAGATGGCCGGACATCCGGACGGCGGGCTGCGAGGGGGATACCCCCTATTACACCAACAGCTCCCACCTTCCCGTGGGCTGCACCAGTGACATTTTTGATGCCCTGGACATCCAGGACGAGCTTCAGACCTTGTACACCTCAGGCACGGTGTTCCACGCCTTTGTAGGGGAAAAGCTGCCCACATGGCAGTCTGCCGCTTCTTTGGTGAGGAAGATCGCAGAAAACTACAAGCTGCCGTACTACACCATTTCTCCCACTTACTCCGTGTGCCGGGAGCATGGATATATCAGCGGCGAGCATTTTACCTGCCCCAAATGCGGCAAAAAGGCGGAGGTTTACAGCCGCATCAC
>JAUNJL010000058.1:6157-14514 GCA_030533315.1 Eubacteriales bacterium | reverse complement strand
AAAAGATCTGGTGTTTGATGCGTGGATCTTTTCTGCCGGGCCATGCTGGCCCTGGGACACCTGTTTCTGGCGGTTTCTAGTTTTCTTCGTTGGAAAGGATGAAAGCATCTGGCGGTGGTTTCAACTGGACTTTGTTTCGTAGGGATACGCTGTTTTCCAGACGAATTTCCTGGCCTTTCTTGGTGATGGCTACCTCGAAGCGGAGAACCTGTTCTTTTTCCACCCGGGAGGTATCTGCACAAAAGGCAGTCACATTCTCCGCAAGAACATTAGGGGAAGATGATGTAATAGACACCGCACCTCCCTCCAGCCTATAACTCCGCTTCGTATCATACAGCTTCTCCTCCTGAGCGTCCCACCACACCACATCGCTGATGCAGACGTCTGACTCTGCCCGGCTGATCCAAAAAGCCTTGGAGGCAGTCACATCTCTCCCCATGTCCCCGCTGATCGGAGCTCCCATTGCGCTTCCGTCGCTGGAGAGACAGTAATACACTCCCCGGTTTGCGTCGATCGCCAGATCCTGGATCTGGTCCAGAACCTGCTGGACCTCCATCTGCGCTGCGGCATTTCCCGAGGTCCTCCGGAAGGTATTGCTCCCAAGCGTGATGACCGAGGCCACCACCCCGGCAAAAACTCCGATCATGGCGATGGTCACGATCAGCTCCACAAGAGTAAGACCTTTGTTATTGTTCCACATAATTCCCCGTCTCCTGAATCAGCAAAATGGTCCTGGTACCAGCGCCGCTGCGCACAAGAATCTTCTCACAGTATGGATTCCCAGCTTTATCTGGAAATGTCACGTCCTCCCCCGCCTCCAGCTGGGTATCGATCAGGGACTGGGTCAGAGCATTCCTCTGGATAGGACGAAAGGCCCCCGTCTCCCGGTTAAAGGTAAGGATCAGGGAATCCCCCTGCCTCAAGGGAATCTCACTGCCAGGCGAAGCGGTAGTGGTATAGGAAATCCTCACGCTTTTCGGAGCAATCTTTTCCTTCTGATCCGCCTGAACGTTTCCCCGCCCCCTGTCCAGATGATAGGTGATGTAGTAACCGTCAGACTCCCTGGTCAGTTCCATCTCTCCCACCAGCCGATTCATGGCCTCCACCTTGGTCTTTGACAAAGCAGAGGCGATGGCGCCCGCCGCCCTGCGCCCCCGGAAGCCCAGAATGGAGTTCAGGGAGGGAACCAACAGCCCCAGCAAAACAGTGAGCATTCCCACGATCACCACCAGCTCCACCAGGGTAAATCCACTATTCTTTCTCTTCATGCTCCGCCGCCTTTTCTCATAAAATCCCACGGCACCGCCCTTGGCCGGCGGCGCCGGCAGCGGCAAAAGCGACCTGCGCCTGAACCAGCCCACGGCTTCCCCTTTACCGCTTTTTCCAATTCTCATAGGTAACGACCTTGGAAAGATCGTAGATGTTGGAGATCAGCGCAGACTCCCCAGAAGCCTCCTGGTCGCCCGAGGTGTTCCCCAGCACATACTTGTCGCCGTCCCACAGAAAATCCTTCACATACACCTGCGCATCCCCAGCTCCCAGAAACGCCTGAAGCACCTTGGCCGCCCCTGCGGGATCTCCCTCGATGGACGCTTCCTCCTCCAGGGTGATGCTTCCCTTAGCCAGGATGATCCCCCGGAACTTCACATTCTTCACCTTCACATCTCCGGTGCAGATCACCAGCCGCAGATTCTCCACATCATCCGGGCTTCCCAAAACAACATTCCCCGTCGTCACCAGGGCCTTCAGCCCTTCCGAGGTGGAAAAATTCAGCTCACCGGCAGCCGCCTTCGCTGTCACCGTGCCTTCATCCACAAGATTGTCAAAAACACTTCTGTCAGGCTTCGTCTCATCGTGGGTTCCGCCATTCTTTTCCTTCACCGACGTGTTCAACAGCTCATAGCTGTTGACCATCTTTCGATTCAGAGCATACCACATATTCTGGTAATTCACCTGCTCCTGGCGAAGCTTATCCGTCAGCTGCGGAGCGGTGGCCTTTCTCAGATCCCCGGAGGCAGCCCCCGAATCGTAGGTCAGCACATTGCCGTCGGTGACATACCGGAGATAGGCATCTGGATCCTTCATCTGAACACCGCTCCCTTCTCCAGGAAAATAAAAGGACAGATACCGATCCATAGCCTCTTTCACCGAAGGATCGCTGCCATAATAGATATCCATAAACTGTGAAGCCTTGCTGTCGTCGGTAAAATTCAGATAAAAATACACATACACGCTGTTTAAGATCGCATCGTTATAGAAAATCACCCGCACAGGCTCCTTTTCATCCACACCAATCTGAGAAAGACTGCGGTTCCCCCAGCAGGAAAGCTTCTTCTCCATATCCAGCCACTGAGAAATGTCTTCCTCTTCCATGATCCCACTCTCTTTATAATCATCGTCGCTCATGGGATTGTGGCATTCCTTGAAGCCCTCCACAGGACTGGGAGCCTTCAAAAGCTCCGGTGGAAGAAGATAGGCTATCTGAGCCCCCTTTACTGTCAGACTTTCCCCCATGATAATATCCGGGTTACTTTGAGCAGGAGTGGAATCATCCGGGGGCACAGGGGTGGGAACCCGAGAACCGGCAATAAAGCTCTTCCCCGCCAGCATGATCCGGTTTGCCCCGGAAAGATCCAGGGTGGTCTTTTTCCCATTAATGACGATGGCGCTGCTGGACGAGGGCATTTCCCTCACAGGTCCCGTGGGCGAAGGCGTCGGGCCGTTACGTGATTCCTGATAGGAGGCAGTATTCCCATATCCATAATACTCCCCCTCTATGGTCACCTGGCTTCCGCTTCCCGCTTCCACGGTTAGGTCATCCGCCAGGTAGGTCTTTCCCTTCAGAGAAACCCCAGCCGAGGCCAGGTTGATACCCAAGGCCCACAGATCCACATCGTCGCTGACAAAAAGGCTCTGCCCCCGCAGCGACACATTCCCCTCGCACACCACCTTCTCCCCGTTGGAAACCTTAAGCTTTGAACCGGTCTTCATCAGGATACTGTCCCTGTTTTCAGCAGACCCTGCATAGGCGCTTCCCTTGATGGACGCATTTGCCCCCTCCTCCACCACGATGCCGGAATCCGCCACCAAAAGGGTGTTCAAAAGATCCGGCAGGGTGGACGGCGTGGGAAACTGGATGCTGGGAACCCCCAGCCGGATATCCGTCTGGATCACCGAGGCCCGGCCCTTTGGATCCACGTAAATCACCTTCAGATCCTTCAAAAGAACGCCGGTCTTATCATCACTCTCCATGATCGGAGCCTTTCCGGCAGGATGAGTCACCACCAAGGTCTCCTTATCACTCACGTTCCCGTGGTCCAGATACCCTCGCAGGGTTTCCAGGCTATACCGATTCTCCTGCTCCCCCTTCAGCGTCCCGCACAGCTTCTCCACGTACAGCCTACGAAAATCAGCCGCACGAACCTCCTCCTGGGAAAGATCCCCATCCTCAGACACCCCATAATTTTCCATGGTCTGGATATAAGCCTTGGACATGGCGTCCCCCACCACCTCCAAAAGGCCGGTGCGGATCTCCTCCAGGGCCTGCTCCGCCGTATAAAAGCTGTCCTTCCCCTTCAGATCCGTGACCTTCATGTAAAAATTGGATACGGACATATACAGGAGGAGCATCCCCAAAATCCCCAGAAAGGAAATGGCAATGAGCACCGAAAACAGAGAAAAACCGCCGTTTTTCCAAGCTCTTCTCTCCTCCCTCCAGTTGTGTCTGAGCCAGAGACCCTTCCCTGGCCCTCTCCCATTCCTAATCACCATCTGTCCTCCATCCATGCAAGAGCCGCTTCCCCAGCCTAGTGCTCCTTTGCCCCCTCCAGGGAGGCAATGAGCATATCCTCTGGATAATTCTTATCACTGGCTCCCGCCCGGTACACCCGAACCACCGCCTCGTAGATCCTGTCCGAGGCCGATTTATTGTCTATGCCGTTCACATTTAAGATATTCTTTGCCTGATTGGTGCCCACCGCACGGGCACGCCCCTCGTCCTTATAGCTCAAGATCATCTGGGACACCCTTTCCCGTCCTGCGGAGGAATCCTCAGAAATATTCCAATCCAGGTTGGTGCGCAGCTCCGTCGCTGAACGGTAAAGACTGGTATTCGTGTTCCAGTTGCCGCTGTCAGGTCTCTCCTTCACCACCAGCTTCATACGGTAAGCTCTCTCCTTGTCGGCGATCTCTCCCTCCTCCTTCTGCTTAGTCACATAGAAC
Organism: Eubacteriales bacterium; assembly: GCA_030533315.1. The sequence goes on along the minus strand of JAUNJL010000058.1, from coordinate 10,293 downwards.
CGCAGAGGAAGATTCTTCTCATTGGAAAAAACGATCTCGTCCAGAGGAGCGCTGACGTCGGTGGAATTATAATTGGGATAATAAAAAAGATACACCCCCTCCAGGGCCTGTTCCGGCGTGGAACTGTAAAAAATAGACCAGTCTCCCACCACGGTACAAAAACACTTCCCCCGGCTCTCATCATAAGGCTGATCCCAATCGTCTATGCGAACCCCTTCGCAGGGACACTCACCCATGGTGTCCAGGGGGCCGCCTCCCGCCTTACTGTAGGAGCGGGCACAGAGCACGTTCCGGGCGCTGGCGGTCACGATCCCCTCCTTCTCCTCCACCCGGATCTGAATGATCCTTCTGGTGTTTTCAGAAACCTCCTGCAAAGGAAGCTGCGAAGCGTCAGCCCCGCCCGACCGCCCCTTGGCCCAATCATGCTGGCCCTCCACCATCGTCTTTATGGCTTCGTCAAAATTGTCTTTCTCCACAATGAGAAAGGCGTTGTTCTGGGTTCCCAGCCTTTCGATGGACGGCATCTGGTAATCATTCTTTTCATCCTCGTCCCAGCTGGAGACCTTCTTGTAGCCCGAGGCTGCACTGCCGTCAAACTCCGCCAGCACGTCAAAGGTCTGGGTATCGGCCTGCACTCCCTTCGCCTCAAAGAAATACCGGGAGGCATTCTCCCCCTTCTCCCTGGGGTGGAAGGTATAGGTAAGACCCCCGTCCTTGGAGATCACCGACGCCGTGACCCTGGAGGTGCTGTCCCCAAAGCCTGCATTGTACTGGGTGACTCTCTGATATACGGTCCTTCCTCCCTCCGTCACCCTCTGCACCTCCCGGAAGCTTCCCCCGGGCAGGGAGGAAAAGGGGTTCCCCCTTGGATAATTAAAAGCGGCACAAAGCTCTGGAAAGCTGCGGGACTTGATCTCCTCCATCATGTTCTGGGCCGTGACCGTGGCCTCCAGGTAGATCCTGGACTTCCTGTTGATCCTCCCGGAGGTGACGAAGCTGCGAAAAAGCACCATGGCCGCAATGGAAAAAATAGCCACCGCAACCACCAGCTCCAGCATGGTCACGCCCCGGTCGTCCAGAACCCTATGCCGTATTCTTCTGCCGGGCCTTTTCATCCTCAAAAACCTCCTGTCCCTGGCCGCTCTCTCCCCAAAGTCCTCACATTCTCCCATGCGTTCTACGGAGCAGGCACTCCTTCCCCGGACTCCTCCAGGGTCTCCAAAGCCGCATCCTCACCGAAGGTGCCCTCCTGATCCGAAGCCTCCCCGGAGGGCTCCTCTGCGGCCAAAGCCTCCTCCTGGGAGGGCTCGCCGGCTTCCTGGGAGGGCTCCTCCCCGTCAGCCAGATCCCCGCCCGTCAGGGCTTCCAGGGTGCCGAAAATATTGTCCGTGCCGTAGGACACGCTTCCCGCATCCGGCGAATTGTAGATATTGTCCACGCCTGTCATGAAATACAGGTTCACCGTCATGCTTCCGGCCAGATTGCCGGTCTGGGGGTCAAAGGAGGCCGTCACATTGTTCATGGTCATGCGCCCCTTCTGGTCGGCCAGGTACCGGACAGAATCCTTCAGCCCCTGGTAGGTGCACAGAAACTGAATGGAATCCTGTACCCGGTGGAGGGCTGCGCTGGAGAGATCCGCGACCGTCTCCCGCTCCTCTTCCTCCTCCACGCCCTCGATCTCGTTGATCTGCTCCCTGGTCTGGGCGTTGGCCTGCTCCATCATGGTCTCCTCATCCTGGCTCTGCTCCTGCTCCTCCCCGCTGTCCAGGTAGTACAGAAGCTCCGCACTGCCGGTCCCCACGTTTCGGATCACCATGTCCAGGCTGCTCTCCATATTCTTTGCCAAAACGATACCGTCCTCATCATAGATCATGGAGGGAAACTGCTGGCAATAGGCCAGGATCCTCTGGCGCATCGACTCCGTCTCCGCCACATAAAAATCCTTGTTCTTCGCCAGCTCCAAAAGATCGTTCAGCTTATCCTGCAAAGAGGCGTTGGACGCCTCCAGGGTGCTGACCTCCTCCATCTGAGGCTTGTACACAAAAAGGTAGCTGATGGCCAGCAGCAGGATCCCAAGAAAATATAAGATCAGCTTTTTATCCTTCAATGTCAGCTTCATGAGCTTTGTCTCCTTTCCCCTATTCCTGGGTATCCAAAAGGGCCGGAGTCTTGTAGGTACAGTGAACGGACAGGGAAATGGTGCCGTCCTCCTCCGATTCCGTGATCCCCGAGGTCTTCACCTCCTCCAGGCTCTCAAAGCTCCTCAGCTGAATCAGGGCGTTGGCCGCCTCCGCCTTGCTGGCAAGGCGCATGGAAAAGCTGACCTCCGTGCCTGTGGAAGTGAAGGTATCCACCGTGATGGAGGCCGGCATTTTTTCCTCCATCTCCTCTATGAACCCCACCAGCCCCTCGTTGGGGGTGTTGGTGTAGGCGTACATCCGCTCAAAACGGGCAAACTGCTCCTTGGTGGTGTTGTAGGTATTATAAATGGCCTCGATGGAACTCTCCTCGCTGATTCTCCGGTTCAGCCGCTCCTGCTCCCCCTCCTGGTAAATGCGCATCCCGATGCCAGCCCCCGCCAGAACCACGCTGCCCACAAGGCCGGTGAGAAAGACCAGGATGGCGCCGCTGAGGCCGTCCCTCTTCTCCCTCTTCCCCCTGGATTCATTCTTGAGGAAGTTGATGGAGGAATGGTAGGAGCCGGCCACCGACGCATATGCGGAGAGGATGGACTCATCCCCCCGGGGCAGATGTATGCCCTCCGCCCTGGACAGAACCTCCACCTTCTGGCCCAGCTCATCTCCCAGAAGCCTGGGAAGCCCCAGAAACTCCGCCCCCATGCCACAGCAAAGGAGGCTTTCAAACTCTGCGTCCTGGTTGCGGGACACGTAATAGTCGATGATCCGGGAGAGGCTTCCCACCAGATACCGCAGGCTCTCCGTCACCTCCCGGCGGGCCTCCCGCACAAACTCATCCGTGTCCTCCTCCTCGCTCTCCAGAGGATCCATGTCCAGGGAACGGCGGATGCAGGAGCGGGTCTTCAGCAGCTCCATGGCGGCCTGGGGACTCAGTCCTCTCCCAAAGACGGGATACGCCCGCACCGTCTCAATGGCCCCGTTGACGCCGTAATTCAGATTTCTCTGAAGGGCCAGCTCCCCGTCCTTCACGATGGTCACCAGGGTATTCAGCTCCTCAATCTTCATCAGAAGGTGGGTGCCCTTCTGAAACTCTCTGGCCACCGCCCCGTAGGTACTGCTTCCCACGTAGTCCATGCGGACCAGGGAAAGACCTGCCGCCTGGGCCGTCTCCCGGTAGGCCGCCGCCAGGGACTTGGGAGCCGCATAAACCATGAGCCGGTACTGCTTTTCCTCCTTCTCTTTTTCCGTCACTCCCATGATGGAATAGGAAAGGGCATATTTCGCAGGATCCACCGGGAAATAGTCCCCCATGTTCTCCTCCAGGATGGCCTGAACCTTTTTTTCCTTCACATAGGGTAAAAGAACCTCCCTGCTGGCGATCCTGCTGCAGGCCACGGTAAAGCTGACCTTCTTGGTACGTACCTTGTGTGCGGACAGTTCTTCCTTCAGAAGCTCTCCCAGCCCCTGGGTGTCCCGGATCTGGCCGTCCTCCACCGTCCCTGGATCGATGGCAAAGGAGAACCATTGATAGATCCGGGCCTTTTTCCCGCTTCCTCTCTGGTCCATCTCCGCCACCCGCACCTGGGACAGCTCCACTTCTATGCTCAGTATTTTTGCCATGTAACCTTCCTCCTGCCATGGCCCCTCAGAAAAAGCGCACCGCCCCTTCCTCCGGCCCAATCTCCACAGCTTTTTGTTTTCGGCTGCAAAAGCACACTTGAAAGCCGCAGCACAAATATGCTTTTGCAGACGGAAAAACCTTCCTCCCAAGTCTCCCAGATCACTGCCGGGAAAAAGGGGCCGCTCTTCATCATGGATCCATAAGAAAAGCAGCCTCCCTCTTCCACCTGCGGCAGAAACATCCCCGCCTTTTCCTCTTTTTTCGGCCAATGCCGGCAAACCGCCCGCCGCCGGTCCTTCCGGCAAACTCCTCTGCCTGTGCCATGGGGACAAGGGAGGAGTTTGCCGGAGAGCTTTCTGATCCTGCGTATGGTCAGG
>JAUNJL010000058.1:0-6057 GCA_030533315.1 Eubacteriales bacterium | reverse complement strand
GCGGACTTCCGGGACTTCTCCACATACTTGGTGTACTGGGGAGCCAGGATACCAACCAGGATCGCCAGGATGGCAACCACGATCACCAGCTCTACAAGGGTAAAGCCCTTGCTGTCTTTCTTCTTCTTTTGAAACCATTTCAACATACTTCATTTCTCCTTTCAAAACCATCTTTTCACTTTTCATGTATTAATGAACGCTGCCGCCCCATGCCCTGGCTGCGTATCATCCTTATGTAAATGCCTGCAGGCGGATCCTTCCTTCTCCTACAGGTGATCCAGGCCCTCGTACATGGCCCCAATGGGCGAGATCACGGCGATCACCAGGGTGCCGATCACCAGCGCCATGAAGACGATGATCAAAGGCTCCATGGCGGCCAAAATGCTCTGGGTGGTGATCTCCACCTCCTCGTCGTAATAATCCGCCAACTTCTCCAGCATGTCCTCCACCGTACCGGTCTCCTCCCCGATACCCGCCATGTGGTACACCATGGGAGGGAATATTCCCGACAGCTCCAAAGGCTCCGACAGAGGAACTCCCTTCATCACCTCTTCCTTGGCGTCCCTCAGGGCGTTGGAATAGTGGATGTTGGACAGAATCTTCGCCGAGGTCTCCAGACAGTCCGTCATGGAGATGCCCGCTGCCAGCAGGGTGCAGGTGGTCCTGGCAAACTGGGCGCAGGCCGTCTTCACGGACAGCTTCCCGAAAAGGGGAATGCTCATCTTCAGCCTGTCGATGCGCAGGCGCCCTCCAGGCGTCCCGTAATACATCCGAAAGCCAATGACCGCCGCCGCTCCCAGGGCAAGGAGGATGTACCAGTTCGCCGTCATCCACTTGCTCAGGTTCATGATCCCCATGGTGAGGGCCGGCATCTCCACGTCCAGATCGGCAAACATGTCGATGAAGATGGGGATGACGAACAGCAGCATAACCGCAATGACGCCGATGGCTGCGATAATCAGGATGATGGGATAGATGGTGGCCTTCTTGATGGTGGCCTTCAGCTTGGCCTCCTTCTCGAAATGAACCGCCATCCGGGAAAAGGACATCTCCAGATTTCCCGAGGCCTCCCCGGCCTCCACCATGCTCACCAGCATCTGAGGAAAGACCTCCCCCTGGGCCGCCATGGACTCCGCCAGGGTGTTGCCCTTCTCCACCTCCGTGAGGGTGTTGGTCACCGCCTCCTGCAGGACCTTGTTCTCCGTCTGCTGAGCCAGCATCAAAAGGGCCTCCTTCATGGGAACGCCCGCCTGCATGATGCTGACGAACTGACGGCAAAAGGTACTCAGGTCCCTGGGCTTGATCTTTTTCTTCCTGGTGAAGGAGGAAAGCTCCAGCTCCCGCATCATGGTTCCCTGTTCCTTCAGGGAGACGGGAAGAAGCCCCTGCTCCTTCAGGCTTTCCGCAGCCTTGTCCCGGTTCTCCGCCTTTACGCTGCCCCGCTTCTCTTTTCCTTTTTTGTCTACCGCTACATAGCTAAAGCCCGGCATTTCACCCTTCCTTTCCAAGGCCGCCCCGCCGCCCTTTGGGGGAGGCCGGCCCTTTTCCTGAATGAAGCCCTAAAAAACCGGCTTAGAAATCCAGCCCCGTGTTCCTTCCCATGGCCACCGGATCCTGGGCGTAGGTCAGCGCCTCCTCCCCGGTGATGATCCTCTTCATGAAAAGGTCCAGGAGAGCGTCGTCCATGGTCTGCATCCCCTGACGCTTGTTGGTCTGCATGACGGAGGGGATCTGGAAGGTCTTGCCCTCCCGGATCAGGTTGCGCACGGCCGCATTTGCAAAAAGCACCTCCAGGGCCGCCACCCGCCCCTTGCCGTCCGCACGGCGGAGAAGCTGCTGGGAGACGATGCACTCCAGCACCACAGAAAGCTGGACCCGGATCTGCTGCTGCTGGCTGGGAGGAAAGACGTCGATGATACGGTCGATGGTCTTGTCCGCCCCGATGGTGTGGAGGGTGGAAAACACCAGATGGCCGGTCTCCGCCGCCGTGATGGCCGTGGAGATGGTCTCCAGATCACGCATCTCTCCCACCAGGATCACGTCCGGGTCCTGGCGGAGAGCCGCCCTCAACGCCTGCGCATAGGTGCCGGAGTCGCTGCCGATCTCCCTCTGGTTCACCACGGACTTTTTGTGGCGGTGCAGATACTCGATGGGATCCTCCAGGGTGATGATGTGCTCAGAGTGCTCCCGGTTGATCACGTCCAGAAGGGAGGCCAGGGTGGTGGACTTGCCGCTGCCCGTAGGCCCGGTCACCAGAACCAGTCCCCTTTTTTTCTGGGTCATCTCCACCACCGACCTGGGAATGCCCAGGACATCCGGCTGGGGGATCTCAAAGGGCAGGCTGCGCATGACGCTGGCCAGGGTGCCCCTCTGCTTGAACACATTGACACGGAAACGCCCCACGCCGGCTATGGCGTGTGCAAAGTCCGTCTGTCCGTTCTCCTGCAGCTCCCCCCGGTTCCGAACCTCCAGGATGGGCACCAAAAGCTCCTCCAGGCTCTGGGGGGTCAGCTTCTCCTCCCCGTAGGGGGCAAGGACGCCGTCCACCCGGTAGCAGGGAGGCATCCCCACCGTCAGGTGGATGTCCGAGGCCCGAACCTCTATGGATCTTCTCAGAATTTCTGTCAATTCATACATATCTATTTTCCCCTTTCCTGAGCGGCCCCAGCGGCCGCACAGTGCGATCTTTTTGATTTTCGCCGGCAGCCCCCTTATTCGTAGGAGGCCCTCAGCATCTCCTCAAAGGAGGTGGTGCCGTCCAGGACGTAGCGAATGCCATTCTCCCGCAGGGTGCGCATACCGCTGTTCCTGGCCGCCCTCTCCAGCTCCTCGCTGGTGCCGTTCTCCGCGATCAGGGCCCGGATCTCGTCATTCACCTCCATGATCTCGAAAACGCCGGTCCGGCCGAAATACCCGGTGTGATTGCACAGATCGCAGCCTGTGGGCTCGTAGATCATCAGCTCCTCCTGGGGGGAGAGCTTCATGATCCTCTTCTCCTCCTCCGTGGCGGGCCGCTTCCGCCTGCAATGGGGGCAGAGCTTACGCACAAGGCGCTGGGCGATAACGCCCACCACCGCATCGGCGATCAGGTACCGCTCCACGCCCATGTCCGCCATACGGTTCAGGGTACCCACCGCATTATTGGTGTGGAGGGTGGATACCACCAGGTGGCCGGTGATGGAGGCCTGCACGGCGATGGTGGCCGTCTCCTCGTCCCGGATCTCACCGATCATGATGATGTCCGGGTCCTGCCTCAGAATGGAGCGCAGGGCCGAGGCGAAGGTCAGGTTCACCTTGTTGTTTACCTGGATCTGGTTGATCCCCTCGATATCCGCCTCCACGGGATCCTCCACGGTGACGATGTTCACCGACTCCCGGTTCAGCTCTGTGAGGGCCGTGTACAAAGTGGTGGACTTGCCGCTTCCCGTGGGGCCGGTGACGAAGATGATCCCGAAGGGATTGGCCATCATATGGTCGAAGCGGACCAGCTCGTCAGGAGAAAGGCCCAGCTCCTTCTTATTCTTCGTCAGGCTCAGCTTGGAGGAGATACGCATCACGATCTTCTCCCCGTGAACCGTGGGGATGGAGGAGATACGGATGTCGTACTCCTGGCGATCCACCATGATGGTCATACGGCCGTCCTGGGGCTTCCTCTTCTCGGAAATGTCCATCCCGCCCATGATCTTGATGCGGGTGGAGATGGCAGGGAGAAGGCTGTTGTCATAGACCATCTTCTCGAAGAGGGAGCCGTCGATGCGGTAGCGCACCCGGATCTTGCTCTCCAAGGCCTCGATGTGCACGTCGCTGGATCTCTGCCGGATGGCCTGCTCCAATAAAGAGCGCACCAGCTGTACGATGGGTGCGTCGTCCACATTGGCGTCTGCTGCGGCGTCCTGCATCCCCTCTCGGGCCAGGGCCCGCTCCTGGGTGTACCGCTGGGCGGCCTCCATGGTCACCTTCGCCCCGTAGCAGCGGTCGATGGTGGCCAGAATGTCCCGATTGGCCGCAATGTAAGGCTCCACCTGCAGGTTGGTGACGATGGCGATGTCGTCCATGGCCATCATATCCATGGGATCCGCCATGGCCAAATGCAGGATATTGGCATTGTAGGGATCCAGCTCAAAGGGCACGCAGACATATTTCTTCAGAAGGTCCACGCTCACCAGGTTGCGCACCTCCGCCGGGATATTCACCCCCGCCAGCTGCACCACCTTCAGTCCCAGCTGCATCTCCAGAGCCCGGACGATCATCTCCTCCGATATGAAGCCCTCGTCCACCAGCACCTCGCCGATCTTCTTGCCGCTGCCCCGCTGCAGCTGCAAAGCCCTCTGCAGCTCTCCCTCTGTCAAGACCTGCTGCTTCACCAGCAGGTCGCCTAGTTTCATCCTCTCCCGTCTCAGCGCCATAGCCACTTCTCCCGTCCGGGACCCGCCTGGCAGGGCCAGGCCGCCCCTTTGATCACTGTGATTTCCGTCGTATTCCTATGATGTACCGGCTCCGCCGGAGCCCCAAAAACGCTCCCATCCACCTCCAAAAAAGCGGTCCTGAAAGCGCCTATGATCCCCTCCCATATTATGGACAAATTTTATCACACATGCGAACGCCTGTCAATTATGGTGCAGAACATTCTGCCCATTCCTTGGCCCGGACCATTCCCTTCCACGCCTGCCATTTCCCCTGCTGAAAAAGGATGCCCCCTATAAAAAAACGGCCAAAATCCCCTGAAGCCTTTGGTTTTTCCAAAGGCCTCAGGGGATTTTCCCAACCGTCCCCGCAACCACCCGTCTGTCAGCGGTTCCGCTTTACCTCATAGAGGGCCTGATCCGCCAGTGCGATAAAATCGGAGATGTACTGCATTTCTTTTTCGTATTTGGCATAGCCGATGCTGACCTTCAGGCGGTATTCCGTCCCCGCCTCCTGATTGCTCTCCTCCAGCTTCCGGTTGATGAACCGGACGATCTCGTCCACGGCTCCCTCCCGCTCTGTCTCGCAGATCAGGATGAACTCGTCCCCGCCGTAGCGGGCCACGAAGCAGCTGTAGGTGGAGGCCGTCAGCTTCAGGACCCCGGCCATGCGCACCAGGGCCTTGTCCCCCTCCACATGACCATAGGTGTCGTTGATCTGCTTGAACTTGTCCATATCGATGAGCATCAGGTACAGAAAATGATTCCCCCCTGCATGTTCCATCTTATCAGAAAGATATCTCATCATGTGGTAGCGGTTATTCAGCTTGGTGAGAGGGTCCAGGGACACCTGGAGCTCCTGGGAGGTCATGAAGGTCATCAGGATGGCCACGGTGATGCCAATGCTGGGCAGAGGCGTGCCGGAAAGAAAAAACTGGATGATGACGGAAGCGGCCGTCACCAGGGCAAAGCAGGTGAGATTCAGATAGTTCTTCCGGTATATATAATTCCTCGGGTTCAAAACCTTTGCCACAGGATGGATGATGGAGGCAAAGAGATAGAGACAGGGGATCCCAAAGCCCAAAGCGATAAGGGGCCCTCTCTGGAAGCATCCGTTTTCATCGAAGGAGAACACCCATCCCGTCACGCCACCCACCGCCAGGAGGATCACCATCAGCAAAAGGGGCAGGGACCAGGGTCCCATGTAGGCCATGGTGCCCATCCAGGGATTGCCCAGCTCGCTCTCCGCATAAAAAAACCAAGCCGTCGTGGTCAGCGTCCCCAAGAGAAAATAGGCGGCCTTGACCATGTAGAGAAAAAAATTGCTGGACGGCATCACGCCGGTGTCCATCAGCTTCCACACCAGGTCCGACAGGATCGCCCCCACCACGCAGACCATGGCAAACTGGAAATAGCGCCAGTTCAGACGCCGTTCTATATTTCCAAATGCTTTCAATATCACGTAAAGCAGGAGAACGATGCAAAGAGCATCGATCTCCACATACATCAGCAAGGACAAATCTTCCATACGCACTCATCGCTCCCTAAATACTTATTTCCACTTTCGAAACCCAAAACCAAGGATAGTATATCAAAGATTCGTCCTCCGTTCAACAATTTGAACACTTTTTCTCGTATTTTTTATCTCTTTTTT
>JAUNJL010000154.1 GCA_030533315.1 Eubacteriales bacterium | reverse complement strand
CAATTTGGTTTTTTACAGAAAAAAACAATGGAAATTTGATGAAAAACGGTATATAATAGACAATAACTGTGAAAGAGCTATGTTTTCTTTTCATTATAGAACCGTATAGGACCGGTTATAGGATCAGAAACGGGTCAGGCCATGGGGCCGAGAACGGGTCACATTGTGAGACAGAGAGCTGTCCGCATTGCGGAGCCAAAGGCGGGCCACGTTATGGGACTGAAAACCAGTCCCATGATGAGACAGAGAGTGGGTCATATTGTGGGGCCGGAAGCAGGTCCCATCATGGGACGGAGGACGGGTCACACCAGAAAAAGGAGCGGCAGACAGATGGAGCAGGTACTGATGGGAATGGTGGTCTGCCTGTCATTTTTGACAGGCTCGTGCATCTTTTCTTTTTTAAACGTGGTGGTTTACCGCGTGCCAAAAAAAATATCTTTTCTCACTGGCAGAAGCATGTGCCCTGCCTGTGGACATCCCCTCACCTTTTTTGACATGATCCCCGTGGCAGGCTGGTTCCTACTTAGGGGAAAATGCAGATACTGCGGCGCAGGGGTTTCTTTTCGTTACCCGCTGGTGGAGGCCCTGGGAGGAGGAGCGGCCCTTTTGTGCCTGCGAGATGGCTTTACCATTCAGGCGGCCCTGGAGTTTGGCTTCTTTTGCATCCTTACGGTGACGGCCCTGGTGGATCTGGACACCATGGAGATCCCCAACGGCTTCGTGATGGGGGCGGCCCTTTTGGGGCTTCTGGCCATAATCCTGGACGGAGGATCCGCCACCCTTTTCGAGAGGCTGGTGGGGATGGTGTGCGTCAGCCTTCCCATGCTGGCGCTGGCCATGATCATTCCCGGAGCCTTTGGAGGCGGAGACATTAAGCTGATGGCGGCCTGCGGCCTTTTTCTGGGATGGAAGGTGACCCTTCTCTCCTTCTTTTTTGCGGTTCTGGGCGGGGGCGCCTATGGGATCTGGCTCCTTCTCACCAAGAAGAAAAAAGGGGGAGACCATTTTGCCTTTGGCCCCTTCCTGTGCGTGGGAATGCTGGTGGGAAGGGTGTGGGGCATGAGCATCCTGGCCTGGTACCTGGGACTGTTCGGCCTGCAGCCGCTGGTATAAAAGGACATGGAGGACAGGCGTCCATGAGACATGGGAGGATATCAGAAAAGACAGGCGTAAACGAAAAAGAAAAATATGAAAAGGAAAGACGTAACGTAAGAAAAATTATCCCTTTACGGAGGTCTTAGAGCATTGGCGAAATATAAATACACGGCCCGCACCGAGGCGGGCAAAACCGTCCGGGGCGTCCTGGACGTGCCGGACGAGGCGGCCCTGCACCAGAAGCTGCGCTCGGAGGAGCTTTACCCTTTGAGCTTCAAGCTGGCAGAGGGAAAAAAACGGACGAAGCGAATCAAATCCAAGGATCTGGGAGAGTATTCCCGGGAGATGGGAACCCTTCTGAAATCCGGCGTTCCCCTGGTGCGGGCGTTGGGGATCATCTCCGAGGAGGAGGCCATCCCGGAAAAATGTAAGGTGATCTACAAAAGGGTGCTTCAGCTGATCCGCCAGGGAACACCCCTGTCGGACGCCATGGAGGAGCAGGGAGACGCGTTTCCTCCGCTGATGATTGAGATGTTCCGATCCTCGGAAATGAGCGGCACCATGGACAAGACGGCCCTGCGGATGGCGACCCATTATGAAAAGGAATACCGTCTTAATTCCAAGGTGAAGAGCGCCATGGTCTATCCCATGATCCTGGGAATCCTTATCGTGGTGGTGGTTATCTTTCTTCTGACCTACGTTCTGCCTCAGTTTGAGAGCCTGTTTTCTCAGATGGAAAGCCTTCCCCTTCCCACCAGGATGCTGTACGCCATAGGGGATTTTATCACGGAGCACTGGCTGTTCCTGCTGATCCTCCTGATGTGCCTGATCACCGCCTGGGTGGTGCTGTCCAAGGTGCCGGCCATCCGGTATCAGCTGGACCGCATCAAGCTGCGCCTTCCCATCGTGGGGAAGCTGATCCGGGTCATCTACACCGCCCGTTTTGCCAGCTCCCTGAGTTCTCTGTACTCGGCGGGCATCCCCATCGTGTCGGCTCTGCAGATCTGCAGGAAGATCGTGGGAAACTACTATATGGACGAGCAGTTTGACGCCGCCATCGCCCACGTGCGGTCGGGAGGGAGGCTCTCCGAGGCCCTTCGAGAGGTGGACGGCTTTATCAATAAGCTTTCCTCCTCCATCATGATCGGTGAGGAGACGGGAAGCCTGGACACCATGCTGGACGCCGCCGCGGACAGCCTGGAATATGAGTCGGAGATCGCCATCGGCAAGCTGGTGGCCATGCTGGAGCCGGTGATGATCATCGTCATGGCTCTCATTGTGGGCTTTGTGCTCATCTCCGTTATCATGCCCCTTTACGGCTCTTACAATTCCATTGAGTCCTCGGCTTATTAGGACGGAAAAAGGGACGGAGGGCATGGATCCATATATTATGAGGAGCCGGATTTTGGCAATTCAAAGTTGCCGGCCTTTCCATTTTCAGAAGAGTGAAAATGGCGGGCCTGAGCAGTTACCATCGTGTACATAAGGAAGCGAGTTTTGACATGGTTACGTCTGTGTTTTTTA
>JAUNJL010000153.1 GCA_030533315.1 Eubacteriales bacterium | reverse complement strand
TCCTTGTCCGTATAAATATTCGTGATGCGGTAGGGAATGCCCATTTTGTCCGCGTACCCGGCGGTCATCACCATATTCTCCGTCATGACCGAGCGCAGGTACCCCGCCACCTTGACCTTGTAGACTTCCTCACTTCCGTATGGGGAAAACTGGATCTCCTCCCCCGGGGCGGCGGTATCCCGAAGCCGCAGGCAAAGATAGACGCCCTCATCCGTCAGGGGAACGATCTCATTGTCCTCATTGATAAACCGGATTTTCCCATGGGCGGCATCATAGATTTCCAGGGTCACGGTAGCCCCCTCATAGCTGATTCCGGAGACCGACCCCCAATCTCCCTGCAGTTCTTCCGCAAGGGCTTTCCCCTCCTTGTTTTTCGCCCTTTCAGAAAGGTTCAGCTTCGTTTTATAATTACTCACCGAGTGATCGATCACATCAAGAAACCCGTCCATGGTGTCCTTCATCCCCAGCCCGCCCACAAGAAGCAGCATACAGCCTACCACCCCGATCAGCGTCATAAGGGAGCGGACCTTGTGCCGGAGAATATCCCGGAAATTCCATTTTGTCCCAAAGGACAGCTTCTCCCACAGAGGCATTTTTTCAAACAGGCTCTCCTTCATGGCCTTGGGCGTGTAAGGGCGCAGGGCATCGGCGGCCGTTCCCTTTTGCATCCTTCTCACAGACAGAAAGCAGATCAGAGAAAGCAGGGCCACCGTCAAAAGCATCACAGGCAGGCAGAAAGAAGGCATGTACAAGGACCAGTCCGGCATGTCGAAATAGGTGCTCATCATGCCCCATGGGCTGATAATAATGGCGGCAAGGCCATAGCCCAAAATCGCTCCCAGAGACGTGCCGATCACGCCGATCACCAGGCCGTAGGAGGTATAATGAAGCAAAATGCGCCTGTCCCGGAACCCAAGTGCCTTGAGAGCGCCGATCTGGGTTTTTTCGTTGGCGGCAATGCGGTGCATGGTGGTCACCATGGTAAGAATGCCAATGGCGAGAAACAGCACCGGAAGGAGCGAACCCATGGCCTTACCCTCCTGGGTCTCGCTTAGGGCCCCGGCGTAGGAGGTGTGATCCTCCTTTGGAACCACCATAATGGTCTGTCCCAGGGCCTTCCTGACTGCCTCCTCCATCTCCTCCTTCTCCAGGCTGGAAAGGAGATTGATCTGAGGATAAAAGGCGATCCCCAAAACACTTTTCAGCTTTTTAGGCGTAATGTAGGCAAATCCGAAGCTGTTAAAATCCGGCATCAGCTGGTTTTCATCGGCGGTGCAGATCATCATCTCCCCCGCCTTGCAAAGGCCCGCCACCTGGCCGCTGACCTGCATCCCCTTGTAGCGGAAGGTCAGCTCATCCCCTATGGAGATTCCGTTTTTCTCTGCGAACTGGTCAGAGAGCCAGATCCCTTCTCCCTCCGGATCGTACTCCATTCCCTTTGTCACCCTCATAGTGGAAACGGTATAATCCTCCGACACCATCAGGGCGGCGGATTTCTCAATCTCCTCCACATCCACATTGACGCAGAGGAAACGGGTGGCCGCCTCCACCTGGGAGATACGCCCGATCTTCTCCACATCCTTCCTGGAAAAGCCGGTTTCCTTATACAGGCGGAAGTCCGCATAATTTGTCTCCTCAAAAAAGGCTCCCGTGTCCATCTCAACGCTTTTCCACTCGATGTTAAAGCCTAAAAACACGCCCATGCCAATGGCAACCATCACCACCATGGAGAGAAACTGGGCCTTGTAACACCATGCGGTACGAAATAATTTACGAATCAGCATCACCATTCCACCTCGTCTGCGCTCAAAGGAGTTTCCTGGATTTCCCAGGATTTGATTTTTCCGTTTTTCACATGAAGGACCACATCCGCCATTTTGGCGATATTCTGATTGTGGGTGACGATCACGATGGTCTTGCCGTATTCCTTTGCCATTTTCAGGAGAAGCTTCAGCACCACCACGCCAGTCTCCGAATCCAGCGCGCCGGTGGGCTCATCGCAGAGAAGGATTTTCGGGTTTTTCGCCAGGGCCCTGGCGATGGACACTCTCTGCTGCTCGCCGCCTGAAAGCTGGGAGGGGAAATGCCGTTTGTGGTCGGACAGCCCTACCTCCTCCAGCATCTTTTCCGCGGGAAGGGCTTCCGGCGCGATCTCCTCCACCAGCTTCACGTTTTCCAGAGCAGTGAGCGTAGGGATCAGGTTGTAAAACTGAAACACAAAGCCCACAGTGGAGGCCCGGTAGTCGGCAAGCTCCCCGCTGGTAAGGGTCGAAATATCCCTTCCATTTACAATGATTTTTCCCTCCGTAGGGCTGTCAAGGCCTCCCAGCATATTCAGCAGCGTAGACTTTCCCGCCCCGCTGGGCCCAAGGATCACCACAAGCTTCCCTTCCTCCAGCGTCATGGTCACATGATCCAGCGCCCGTAGCTGGTGGCCGCCGCTTGTGTACACCCTGGAAACATCCTGAAATTCCACGATCGGCATGATTCCTTCCTCCCATTTTTCCATATTCTGCATTTCAAACTATTATTAGTTATTTCTAACATAATAATATCACAACCCCTATGAAAGTCAAGAACCAATCGCTTATTCACACAAAAAAATATTTTTCATCCTTCCGC
>JAUNJL010000152.1 GCA_030533315.1 Eubacteriales bacterium | reverse complement strand
TGACAGCGGGGAAAAATAAGAAGATCGATATGGTGGAGGCCTTGAAAGGTACGGAATGAGCGAAAAAAAGTGAAAAATGTAGTTGTGAGGCATGAGGATTTATGGTAAAGTAAGCGTAACAGCTTTTGCGGTATGTGCTTATGCCGGGGCGGGGCGCCTCATGGCTGCGGCGCATAGAGGAAAGCTGCTGTGAATGATCGTGATGGGACAGCGGGGTCCAAGGTGTATATCCTGGGCTCCGCTCTTTATGTACAGAGCCAGGCCCGTCCGGTCATGAGAAAGAACTACTAAAGGAGGAGCAGAGTATGCAGATTCAAGTTTTTCCATTAATTATTGTCGTTTCATACCTGGTGGGTATGATGGTGATCGGCTTTATCATCGGCAAGCTTCACATCAAAGACAGTAAGGACTACATGCTGGCAGGAAGACGTATGGGCCTGTTCATGGTTGCCTTTTCCCTGTCCGCCAACAACGTGGGTGGAGGAAGCACCACGGGACTTGCTCAGAAGGCCTTTGGCGACTGGGGAATGAGCGCCATGTGGTATGTGCTTGCGGCATCCATCGCCATGATCCCCCTGGCTTATTTCGCCCCAAAGATCCGGGAGACGATGGCAGTTACCATCCCGGAGGTGGTAGGAAGAAGATTTGGGAAGGGCGCCAGCACGTTTACGGCAGTTTTAAGTATCCTGTCCCTGTTTTGCCTTACCTCTTCCCAGATCGCGGCATCCGGTTCCGTGGTATCCACCCTCACCGGGATTCCCACGAACGTTTCCCTGATCATCGCGGGAGTGGTTGTTATCCTTTATACCACCTTCGGAGGAATGATCGCGGATCAGATCTCGGATATGCTTCAGTTTATCATCATTCTCCTTGGCCTTGCTATCGCGACGCCCTTTGTCATCAACGGGTGCGGCGGATGGGGCGCCATTGCGGCAGCGCTCCCGCCGGTTCAGCTTGATTTTGCCAAGATCGGGTGGGTGACCATCATCGGTTACATATTTAACTATTTCTGCACCTTCCTGGCAGGTCCCGAGATGGTATCCCGTTTTGAGACCGCGAAGGATGAGAAGACAGCGCGGAACGCTTCCCTGCTTTCCGCTGTTTTGATGGCGGCAATGTCCCTGTTCCCCACACTGATGGGTCTGGCAGCGCTGGCTATGAAGGATTCCATTCCCAACCTGGCGGAGAACGGAAGCAATGCCATGATGGCAGTGGCAAGCGTGTACGCGCCGGAGTTTGTAGTAGGATTTATCTCTGCGGCGATCATCTCCGCAACCATGTCCTCGGCAGACTCAAACCTGCTGTGTATGTCCACCATGGTAATGAATGACCTTTATCTTGGCGCTGGAAACAAAAAGAACCTTACAGAAAAGCAGATCATCTTTTACACCCGTGCCTGCAACGTGATTTCCGCGCTGATCGCTATGGGAATCTCTATGGCGGGCGTGTCCATCGTTATGATGAATACCTTCGCTTTCGGCATCCGGTGTGCCGGACCCTTCGCGGCCTATGGACTTGGCCTTGTGGTGCCAAAGGCGACGAAGCATTCCGGGATCGCCTCTTTGGCTGTGGGTACGGTCAGCTTCTGTATCTGGCAGGTGTTAAGCGGAGGCGGATTCCTGTTTGGGATCCTTCCCGTGGTGTTTGGCTGCGGAATGGGCGTAGTCGCGTTCTTCGTGGTGAACCTGATCGAGTGGAAGGCAGGCGTGAAGCCGGCTCCATCCGCATACCAGAAATAAGGGGAAAATGTATTTCGTGATAAGTGGACTGCAGAAGGCGGAACTCCTTTCTGCCCTATGGGAGGACGTTTATGGGACAGATCGCCAACCAGATGGCGCTGGAATTGTTTTTTAAACTGAAGCAGCGGATCAAAGAGAAAAAGGATGGAGGGAAGAATAGGGAACAGAGGACGTATGACAAAGAGAGGAAACGCCCTGTGTTAAAATGCAGCATCTGCAACGGAGAGCAGGTGGCAGGCTTCAAGGACATCCATACCGGGGAATTTGAGGAGGTCATGTTCATCCGAAACGATCAGGAGCTTCAGGAGTTTCTCCAGATGTACGGGATCGAAAGGATCACGAAGGAATACTGATAAGAGTCATATGGACAGGCCGGCGCTTCTTGCGTCGGCCTAAAAAAATGGCGTCCGTTCAGGGGAAAAAAGTTCTATATGAAAACAGCCCGAAAATAGTATATTTTGGTTGACACCATAGGACCTATCTGATACGCTTAAACGTAAGATGGACGAGGAATACAGGCGAAGGGCAGCAGGGAAAGAGGCGGCCCTTCTCCCCGGCATTTTTCGTTGTTTCAGAAAGGACTGCATGACTTTGAAGACCGACAGATTACAGAGAAAACATTCTGCTTTTTTCCTTTCCTTCCTGGTAATGACGCTGATTTCCGTGATCACGGTCTGTGTGGGCTGCTACCGCCAGAGGCAGATCAATCTGGAAAGCGCACGGGGCTTCACAGATATTGAAAAAAATAAGCTTCAGTATGCCATTGACTCCCGCCTTTTGAATACCCAGATCCTGAAGGCCCTGGTGATGAGCCATCAGGGGGAGGTAACTGGCTTTGAGGAGATCGCGGCTCTTCTTTACACCGAGGGATCGGCGGTGAGGAGCC
>JAUNJL010000010.1 GCA_030533315.1 Eubacteriales bacterium | reverse complement strand
ATATCTTGGTGCAGTGTCCGGATCCATTACTTTAATATAGCCTCCGTCAACAGCACTGGTAAGAAGCCTTGATGCTTTCGCTTTTCTTTCAATTGCCACCAGAGGTGCTCCAGCATTTGCGAACTCAATTCGATTTTTAAACACCTCTGCCATCGGATTCGTTCCCCTTTGCTGCAGATCCTGATGTATCATAGCATTTGCCAACAGCTCACGTACAGCAATTTCCGGAAAACTAACAACCGATTTTCTTGTCGCTTCTACAATTACCTCTTCCTGTGGAATAATTGTCATAATATACTGCACGATTTCTTCATGTGAAAATGCATAACCTGCGCAGAATTCTTTTTCTCTGATAGCCTCCAATCTGGAGTTTTCCTTATACCAAATCACTCTCACAGTTCTTCTATGCAAATTTTCACTCTTTATGTCCTTCACAAACCCTGGGATGATACACAGCTTCCAATGCGTAAGTTTGATGAATTTCTCCCTTATGTTCCGTCCAGGCAGGAAACATGGCAGTTTATTTCCTCTATGCCGGATCTAAAGCAGAGGACCATGGTTACTGTCATGTATTCCTCCGGTCCTCGTGTTGGTGATTCTCGCATTTTAAGACATTTCAAAAATATTCGTACAGACCCACGGCGGATGCTGTTATCCGTGATGTTTATAGAAATTTTACAATTCTGTTATCCAGCGTACCTGGCACCAAGGAGAAAATCAGACAGAATAATATTATGCTGATCGGCACACTGACCTGATGCAAAAAGGAGACGAAACCATGAAAGGAGATTTTGACCCTTTTATTGACCCGAAGCGTAAGAGACGCAGTCCTGACGGATCCAGTATCCTGCCGCTTTGCGGTTTTTGTTATTGTTGTTGTTCCACCGAATCCTTATCAAATCTGTCCGGCAATTTTCTCGGCATATCCCTGTCCCAGTCCCTCTGACAAATATGCGTCACTTATACAGTTTTTGTGACTCACTTCCCTCCCTGCGATTCTCATCACTCAGCGGTTATCCGCTTCTCTTTTTCCATCTGCCCTGCCGGGGGCAGCACTCTCCATTTTTAGGAGGCGCCGGTATATTTCTTCATCTTTTGGCAGGAACACGTTGAAGACCACAGACATGCGGCTGCCGGACTTTTTCCTGTAGGCGTCCACGCTGTGCACGGCGATCCTGACCGCTTCCTCGTTGGGGAAGCGAAAGACACCGGTGGAAATGCAGCAAAAGGCAATGCTCTTCAGCTGCTTTTCCTCTGCCAGGGCAAGGCAGGAGACGTAGCAGGAGGCCAGCTTTCCTTTGTCCTCCTCCGTCAGCTCTCCCTGAACCGTCGGCCCTACCGTGTGAATGACGTACTTCGCCGGAAGGTTATAGCCCTCTGTGATCTTTGCCCGCCCCACCGGCTCCTCGAAGCCCTGACGCTCCATCATGTCCGCACAGGCCAGCCGGAGCTGGATCCCGCTGTAGGTATGTATACAGTTATCGATACAGGCATGGTTGGGGATGTAGCATCCGGTCATCTGGCTGTTGGCCGCATTCACGATGGCGTCCACCTCCAGGGTGGTGATGTCCCCCCTCCAGAGATAGATTCCCTCCCGGACGGGACGAAGGCTCTCCAGCCTGACAATTCCCCTCCGCCGGCTCTCCTCCTGGAGATAACGATCCTGAACCTCCAAAAACTCCTCATCCACGGGCATCGGCATCCGCAGGTTCATCAGGCCCCGCAGCAGCCTTTTTTGCTCTTCCTCGTCCATGGGAACCGGCACCTGAAAAAAATCCTCCCGCTCCTGCAGCAATGCTTTTATCATATAAATTCTGCGCTCTGTCTGGTTCATGGCAGCCTCCCTCTGTAAAAAAATCAGTGTCTACGCCAAATCGGTGAGTACCTGGTCAATATCCCTGCTGATCACGATGGAACGTCCCGAGAGACTGGCGGGATAGCTTGGCGTCATCAGGTTGACGCTGGCAAAGACCGCCTCTGGATTTTGGGCCGTCATCTGCCAGAACGGGATTTTGATCACCCCAGGGGTGTTTTGCTTATTGCGCACCAGAGATTAGAATGGATACAAGAAATAGTTTATTTTTAAATTTTTCCCTTGCATAATTTCCTCAAAGTGAGTATATTATAGGTAAGAAAATAAGAAATTCCAATTTTCCATCCTCATAAAAAGGAGATGATATCATGTTAACGGAATTGCGTCAGAAATCACAAATTACCATACCCAAGGAGATTATCGTCAAGCTTGGTCTCTCAGAAGGCGACAAACTGGACATTTTTGAGAAAGACGGCACCATCTGCATCATGCCGGTAGTCGTTTATCCCAAAAACTATCTATCCGAACTCCGGGAAGAAATTAACGATGTCAAGGCAAAGCTTGCATCCGGTGAACAGCCTGTCTTTGATAGTGTAGATGCTCTGTTTGAGAAACTGGAGGCGGATTAATGGCATATGAGTTTACGTTTACATCGCGTTTCCAGAAACATTTTAAGAATTTGACCGTTCAAGAAAAGAAACAGCTTAAAAACAAGCTGGAACTGCTGTCTCAGAATCCTTCTCATCCGTCATTGCGGACAAAACGAATTCAAGGGACAACAGATCTCTTTGAATGTAGCGTCAACATGGACATTCGCATTATCTGGTATTATGAGGGAGACAAAATGATTATTCTAGTGGATGTCGGACATCACGACATCTTAAAACAGTTTTAACAGTAATGCGGATATGTCCCGAATTTTATATATTATTCGGGACACATTTTAAAATTGTCAGTTTATCTTTTCACAGGTTCTCCAACACTTCCCCAATATCCCCGTCAATACATATCGACCGGCCCTTTATTTCTGATGGCGCAAAAGCATCCCCGGCATTCACACAGGCGTAGATAGCTTTCGGATTTTCGTAGGTCATCTGCCAAAACGGATACTTGATCACCCCAGGGGAATTGTAGCCCACTCCCAGCTCCAGATACAAGATCCTCCCCTTCTCGTGCCCGGCAATGTACCGCTCATATCGCTGGTGGGCAATGTGCCAGCCCTCGTCCCTCACAAAGGTATCATCCCAGAAAAGATTGAAGTCCATCTCCCGCCCACATTTGGGGCAATGAGGGATCAGCTCTGTGGGAACCCTCATGTCCTTTTCCTGCTGGATCATCTGTTTCAGGATCTCATAATTGTCGTAGGTAGCCTCATGGCAGGGCTTTGAGCATTGGAACAATCCAAAATCTCCCTGTGTGTAGCACAGCCTATCCTTCGGAAAGCCTGCCCGGATAAATGTGTGGTCAATGTTGGTGGTAAGGACAAAATAGTCCCTGTCTGAGAGCAGCTCCAGCAGCTTCTGGAGCGTGTTCTTCGGTATCTCCAAAAAGCGGTTGTACCAGGCCCATCTGGCCCAGTAGGCCCAGCGCTCCTCGTTGCTCTCAAAGGGCGCAAAGCAGCCTGTATACATATCGGTGATCCCGTATTTTTCCACGAAATCCCCAAAAAGCCGGTTTAATCTTTCCCCCGCAAAGTCCAGCCCCGCAGACGTGGACAGCCCGGAGCCCGCCCCCACGATAATGGCGTCCGCCTGGCGAAAGGCCTCTTTCAGCCTCGCCAGCTCATCCTCGTATTTTCCGGTCACTTCCTGCACGATATCCATGTATGGCATATTACCAACCTCCAAATCTGATCATCACATCCGGCCAAAAACCGCCGTCCTTCTTCCATATAGGCAGATAATGGGCAGCTAAGCCCCGCCGTTCCCTCTCTTCGTCACAAAAGCTTTTCTCATAAGCCTCCGCCCGCCTCCACGGCCAGACTCCCTCCCAGTTTATGTGCTCAGTATAAAAAAACCACTAATTAAAAGCAATATATTATGAAATTTATAAGTCACTATGAAATTCCATAGTTCTCTCTCCTAATTCTCATATACACGACCGGACACCTCACGCTCCCTCCAAAATACCTGATGTAGGCAAGACCACACCCTCGCCGGCAGGAGGGCCTGTGCAGATCCCTGTCCTCCCAGCATCCCCCGCAGTCCGCCGGCCCTGAAGGCCAAGGCAGAACCGCCCTTTCGCCTTCAAAAGCCTTCTCCGAGGGGCGGCGGGATGACCTGCTATTCTCAGCTTGACAGATATTTTTTCTGATAGTATGATTTTCAAAGGATAAATTCTTTTTGAACGCAAAAATCATTTGAAAAGAGAGGGCCCGATCATGGCAAACACTCATGAAGAACAAATCAGAATCGTACAGGAAACCGTAGCTGGCAAGGAGATCACCTTTGCCCACGTGATGGGCGGGCCGGCTCCCATCATTTACCAGAAGCTGGGGCTGAACCCTCAGCTTGATTACCGCTCCTCCGCCATCGGGATCATGAACCTGACCCCTCCCGAGTCTGCGGTGATCGCCTCGGACATTGCGGTCAAAAGCGGCAATGTATACCTGGGCTTTGCGGACCGGTTCACGGGAACCCTGATCATCACCGGCGACATCTCCGACGTGATCTCCGCCCTGACGGAGATCGTGGACTATTTCCGGGATTCCCTGGGATATGTGGTCTGTGATATCACCAAACGATAGGAAGCTGGACTATGACTGGTATAACAAGGGAAGAACTGCTGGAGAAGCTGTTTCACAACGACTACGAACAATTAAAGGGCAAAAGGCTGCGGCTGACCCGGGTGAGGGTTCCTGGAAAGGAGATCTGCCTGGCCCACATCATCAGCCCCTCACAGGCCTGCATCTACCAAAATCTGGCCTTGCACATCGGCGTCCATGAGGGAGAGGACCACAGGGGAGAATCGGTGGGCATGATCCGATTCACCCCCTGGGAGGCGGTGGTGGCCGCCGCCGATATCGCCGTCAAAAGCGCAGACGTGCAGATCGGCTTTATGGACCGCTTCTGCGGCTCCCTGATCCTCACCGGAGGCCTGTCCCAGGTGCAGACCGCCGTGGAAGAGGTGGTGCGCATCTTCCGGGACGAGCTGGGCTTTCACACCTGCCCTGTCCACAAAAGCTGAGCCTCAAGGGCCTCAGAGAAAACGTAGGTGACAACATGAAAAAAATCTTTTTGATGGGCAGAAGCGAGGCCGGAAAAACCTCCCTGACCCAGGCGCTCAGAGGCGAGGAGCTCCACTACATCAAAACCCAGTACACCAACACAAGCCAGGACGCCATCGACTCTCCCGGGGAATACGCAGAATCCAAGCGGTTCAGCGTGGGCCTGGCCTGCTTTTCCTTCGAGGCGGACGTGGTGGCCATGGTCCAGGCGGCAGATGAGCCCTTCAACCTGTTCGGGCCGGGAGGCCGCTCCTTCATCCTCCGCCCTCTGATCGGCATTATCACCAAGATCGATTCCCCCTACGCCAACATCCCCATGGTCAGGCAATGGCTGGTCAACGCCGGCTGTGAGCGTATTTTCCTTATCAACAACGTCACAAGAGAGGGCGTGGACGAGCTCATGGCATACCTAAAGGAGGATCTCCCCAGACTGACGCTGGAGGAGGCCAAGCAAAGGCAGCGCCTGGGCCTGAACGAATGGGATCCCCTTCCAAAATGAGCTGAAGCTCCCGCCCCAGCCCGGTTCTACAGCTCCTTTTCCAAGCGCTCCATCTCCTGCCCCAGCAGCTCATAGAAAAGGCCGATGTGGCGCCCGTCCACCAGCCCGTGGTGACAGAGGATGGAAACGGGCATCAGGAGCCTGTCCCCCTCCCGGAAATATTTCCCCCAGCTGATCCTGGGATTGCTGTCCGCCGGAACCGGGACCGGCTGGATCAGGGAGGTATAGGAGAGCCAGGGAACCGTGGTAATAAAGAAATATTCCAAGGCGCCGTCCTCCTCTTCCTGGATGCTGGCTTCCTCCTTGGCCGCCTCCTGCGCCCGCTGTGCATAGGGCAGATATTCCCGAAAATCCATGGACGGATCCAGGGTACAGTAGCAGTAGGTTCCATCCTCCAGCGCTACGGTGTGAGAGGTCCGGCAGCTGTCATACTCCAGGATCTTTCCCTCCTTGATGCGCTGGCGAAGCTCCGGGATCCGGTTGGCCGCCCTTGCCGCACAATAACAGAAGGTGAGAAAAAAGGGGAGCTCCTTCTCCTTCACCAAATCATAAAGGCCCGTGATCTCCACCTGGACGGTGGTTCCCACATAGGGAAAAGCCAGACTCTGAAAATAAGAAAAATGATCCCTTCTTTTGTACTGTTCCATATCCACATAATGATATCCCATCTCTTGATCCCTCCATACGAAATATTTGCATAATCATTCAGAACAGGTTTTCCCTCTTCCTGGCGGATGGCCCGCTTTTGAGCCCCAGTATAACATCCCGCCTTTTCTTTTTCAATATCCATGGAACATCTCCCAGCCCCGCCGCAGACAGCTTTCCGCGGGCCGGATTTTGCCGCTGCTTACAGGGATCTGTGACGGCAAAAATCTGGCAAAGCACCTTCCCATTCACGTCTGTCATTTTCATCCGCCGAAAATGGACGGGCAATACAGAGAAATCGCCAAAACACCCCCTGCAAACAGGCCTCAAAGGACTTGACACCAACTTCCCTGGAACCTTATAATGAAAAAGAGAGGAATCAGCGGCAGTTTTCTTGTCTGAGCTGCCGCATGGGATGGACGAGAGCGCCTGTATTCTTTCGAGCATCAAGGGAGTACAGGCCTTTTGTCCGTTGCGCCCCTGTTTTTGCCATATTGGGGCAGCATTCTTGTAAAAGGAGAAGAACGGATATGAGGTATGACGTGATTATTGTAGGCGCCGGCCCCGGGGGGATTTTTTCAGCCTATGAGCTGGTACGGCAGGCGCCCCAGCTTCGGATCGCCGTTTTTGAGGACGGCAATCCCCTAGAAAAAAGAAAGTGTCCCATTGACGGCAAAAAGGTCAAAAGCTGCATCAAGTGTAAAACCTGTGCCATCATGAGCGGTTTCGGAGGGGCAGGAGCCTTCTCCGACGGAAAATACAACATCACCAACGATTTTGGCGGCACCCTCTATGAGCATATCGGAAAAAGCCAGGCTCTGGAGCTGATGCATTACGTAGACGAGATCAATGTCTCCCATGGAGGGGAGAATACGAAGATGTACTCCACCGGAGGCAGCCGGTTCAAGAAGCTTTGTATGCAGAACAAGCTCCGCCTCCTGGACGCCTCTGTCCGCCATCTGGGAACGGACATCAATTACGTGGTCCTGGAAAATCTGTATGAGGAGCTGAAGGATCAGGTGCAGTTCTTCTTTAACACCCCGGTGGAGCGCCTGGAGCTTCTTCCCGACGGCTACCGCATCCACCATCCGGACGCCTACGACGACTGCGCCCGCTGCATCATCTCCGTGGGGCGAAGCGGAAGCAAGTGGATGGAGAAGGTCTGTAAGGATCTGGACATTCCCACGAAATCCAACCGGGTGGACTTGGGCGTGCGGGTGGAGCTTCCCGCCGTGATCTTCTCCCACCTGACGGACGAGCTTTATGAGAGCAAGATCGTGTACCGAACAGAGAAGTTCGAGGACAATGTGCGTACCTTCTGCATGAACCCTTACGGCATCGTGGTAAACGAAAACACCAACGGCATCGTCACCGTAAACGGCCACAGCTACGAGGATCCCAGCAAGCAGACGGAAAACACCAACTTCGCCCTGCTGGTGGCGAAGCATTTTTCCGAGCCCTTCAAGGACAGCAACGGCTATGGGGAGAGTATCGCCCGTCTTTCCAACATGCTGGGAGGCGGCGTGATCGTCCAGCGCTTCGGAGACCTGGTACGAGGCCGGAGAAGCACCGTGAACCGCATTGAGGAGGGCATGGTGCGTCCCACCCTGGCCGCCACTCCCGGCGACCTCAGCCTTGTCCTCCCCAAGCGGATCCTGGACGGCATCATGGAGATGATCTACGCCCTGGACAAGATCGCTCCAGGCACCGCCAACGACGACACCCTTCTCTATGGCGTGGAGGTAAAATTCTACAACATGGAAGTGGATATCGACGAAAACCTGGAAACCCGCCACAAGGGACTTTACGTCATCGGAGACGGCAGCGGAGTCACCCACTCCCTGTCCCACGCCTCCGCCAGCGGTGTTTACGTGGCAAGAAAGCTTGCGGAAGCATTCCAATAACCCGGAGGCACGCCTCCTCCCAAAATATGGCCCCGTCCGCCGGGGCCCCATAAAGAACGACAGATCCGGCTCATGAAAATCGCTTCGATTGAAGAGCCGGATCTTTTTGTAACCGTTTGGCCGCCGATGCCCGCATTTTCGCAGCCTGCGGCAAAGAGAAAACCACATTGCCAAAGCAGAAGCTTTCCTGTCCCCGACTGCATTTTTGCGGCCCGCAGCAAAGAAAAAACCGCCATCACAAAAAAACGGGAGTTCTTTCTTGACAAATCTGGTTTAGTAACTTATAATGATATCAGTAATCATTACTATTACTATAGAGTTGCTGCTGAGAATCACGACAGAGAAAGGAGGATTGCCATGGCAACGCTCAAGTACAGCCGTCAGCGAGAATCCATCAAGGATTTTTTGATAAACCGATGCGACCATCCGACGGCTGACGTGGTATACGAGAATATGAAGCGGATCTATCCCAATATCAGCCTTGGCACGGTTTATCGCAATCTCTCTCTCCTTTCCGATCTGGGCGAGATCCGGAAGCTCTCCAGCTTCGGCGGCGCCGACCACTTTGACGCCAGGACAGACCATCATTTTCACTTCATGTGTACGGAGTGCGGAAGGATCATGGATATGGACACGGCCAACTTTGACAGGATCCTGAAAGAAACGGCGGAAAGCTTTGTCAATGGCCAGATTTCTGACTATAATGCCAGATTTTTCGGAATATGTGAAGATTGTCTGAAAAAGCAAAAAAGTTAAAAACACATACTTGACAAGTCTACATTGGTGTGTTAGATTAAAACAGTAATCGTTACTATTATTGAAACCAAAAAATTTTTTATAAAAAAGGAGAAAAATACTATGGCAAAATGGGTATGTAATGTATGTGGTTATGTTCATGAAGGCGACACAGCTCCGGAGGCATGTCCCATCTGTAAGGCTCCCGCTGAGAAGTTCACGAAGCAGGATTCTGAGATGAGCTGGGCTGCTGAACACGTGGTTGGTGTTGCTCAGGGCGTGAGCGAGGACATTCTTGCAGATCTGAGAGCAAACTTCGAGGGCGAGTGCTCTGAGGTTGGTATGTATCTGGCAATGGCTCGTGTTGCTCATAGAGAGGGATATCCCGAGATCGGGCTGTACTGGGAGAAGGCAGCCTACGAGGAGGCTGAGCACGCTGCAAAATTCGCTGAGCTTCTGGGCGAGGTCGTTACCGACAGCACGAAGAAAAACCTGGAGATGCGCGTTGCCGCAGAGAACGGCGCTACCGCTGGTAAGTTTGACCTTGCAAAGCGTGCTAAGGCAGCGAACCTTGATGCGATCCATGACACCGTTCATGAGATGGCAAGAGACGAGGCTCGCCACGGAAAAGCCTTCAAGGGTCTTCTGGAGAGATACTTCGGCTAAGAAACGCTTTCATGCCGGTTCAGGCAGCTGGACTATGATATGTATGGAGCATTTGGGGCGGACGTTATGTCCGCCTCTTTTTTTGTCCCCAAAACTGCAGGTTCCTCCAGGCGTCCGGCTCCAGCGAAGCTGAACCATACAGCCCTCGTGGACTCCTCCACCTGGGCATTCTTTTACTGCAATAGGTCTTTTATAGATTTTATTTATAAATGCACCAAATTATTGGGATAAATAAATTTTCATTATCCATGGATTTCTGTTATATTAGATATATGGCACGGGGAAGCCGAAAGCTTCTCCCGTTATATTTTTCAAAAGATCAAAAGCAAAGGAGATGTGAAGGATGGCAGAGATCATAAAGGTAGATGCGATGGGGGAGGCATGTCCCATTCCTGTTATCAAGACAAAAAAGGCGCTGGACTCACTGACGGGCCCAAGCATTGTACAGACCCATGTGGACAATGAGGTGGCGGTACAGAACCTTTCAAAGCTGGCCGGCAGCCGGTCCATGGAGGTTTCCTCAGAGAAGGTGGAAGAAAAGCATTTCGTGGTGACCATCCGGGCCGAGGGCGCTCCCCAGCCGGCCCAGGCAGATGAGCCGACGGCCTGCATCCCCGACGCCCGGGAAAACATCGTTGTGGCCGTGGGAAGCGCATTGATGGGCTCCGGGGATCCCGAGCTGGGCAAGGTGCTGATGAAGAGCTTCCTGTATGCCGTCTCCCAGATGGACAAGCTTCCAAAAACCATCCTATTCTACAACGGCGGCGCCACCATTCCCATCCAGGGATCCGACAGCCTGGACGATCTGCGGTCCCTGGAGGCCATGGGCGTACAGATCCGCACCTGCGGCACCTGCCTGAACTTCTACGGACTGACGGACAAGCTGGCCGTGGGCGAGGTCTCCAATATGTATGACATCGTGGAAACCCTGGCGGGGGCTTCCAAGGTCATCCGTCCATGATCTATCTGGACAATGCGGCCACCACTCTCACAAAGCCTCCCCAGGTCATACAGGCGGTGATACACGCCATGGGCCACATGGGGAACAGTGCAAGAGGCGGCCACCAGGAGGCCCTGGCCGCCTCCCGCACCATCTATCTTGCCCGGGAGGCGCTGGCAGAGCTCTTTGGCTGCCCCCTCCCGGAAAACGTGGTCTTCACCTCCAACTCCACGGAGGCTTTGAACACGGCCATTTACGGACTCATAGAGCCTGGCAGCCACGTGATCACCACGGACCTGGAGCACAATTCGGTCCTCCGCCCCCTCTACCGCATGGAGGCGGAGCGGCAGGTGTCCCTGTCCTTCGTCCCTGCCGACAAAAAGGGCCGCATCCGTTATGAGGATTTTGAGGCTCTTCTTCGGCCCAGCACCAGGGCCATCGTCTGCACCCACGCCTCCAACCTGACGGGCCAGCTTTTGGACATCCAGCGGATCGGAGACTTTGCCAGAAAACATGGACTGCTCTTTATCCTGGACGCCTCCCAGACAGCCGGCGTGTTCCCCATTTCCATGACGGGCATGGGCATCGACGTGGTCTGCTTTACCGGGCACAAAAGCCTTTTGGGGCCTCAGGGTACCGGGGGAATGTGCATCCGCCCCGGCCTGCGCATCTCCCCCCTGAAGGTGGGGGGAAGCGGCATCCGCACATATGACAGGGTGCACCCTGACAGCCTTCCCGTGGGATTGGAGGCCGGCACCCTCAACGGCCACGGCATCGCGGGCCTTCTTGCGGGGGTGGAATTTATCAAGGACACAGGTCTGGATAGAATCCGCCTTCACGAGCAGGATCTGGAAAGGCGTTTTTACCAGGGCGTTTCCTCCATTCCCGGAGTCACGGTCTACGGCGATTTTTCCACGGATCACAGGGCGCCCGTGGTGGCCCTGAATATTTGGGATCATGACTCCTCCCAGATCAGCGACGAGCTGAGCTGCACCTACGGCATCGCCACCCGCCCCGGCGCACACTGCGCCCCCCGGATGCATCAGGCTCTGGGAACGGTGGAGCAGGGAGCCGTCCGGTTCAGCTTTTCCTGGTTCAATACGAAGGAGGAGGTCCTTGCGGCCGTCCAGGCCGTAAAAGAAATGGCAGGTGAAGCAGATTGAGAGAAAAAGAACAAAAATACATCGTCACCTTCCACACCACCACCGGAGCCATGAAAATGGAAAAATTCTGCAAGGAGCATGATTATCCCGGACGGCTCATCCCCGTCCCCCGGAGCATTTCCGCCGGATGCGGACTGTGCTGGGCGGCTCCCCTCTCCCAGAGGGAACGGATCCACGAGATGATCTTTGCCCAGGGAATGGACGTGGACGGCGAGTACGAAAGACTGATCTGAGAAAGGAAGAACATACCATGGAATTGATCAAAAATTTACCCGAGGTCTTTGCGGATTTCGCAGAGCAGAGACAAAAATCCTTCCTGTCCATCAAGGCGCTGAAGGAGAAGGGAACGCCGGTCATCGGCGTCTTCTGTACCTATCTTCCCCAGGAGATTCCCATGGCCATGGGTGCGGCGGCGGTAAGCCTTTGCTCCACCTCCGACGAGACCATCCCCGATGCGGAGCTGGTCCTTCCCCGAAATCTCTGTCCCCTGATCAAGTCCAGCTATGGCTTTGCAAAGACGGACAAGTGTCCTTTCTTTTATTTTTCTGACCTTGTGGTAGGGGAGACCACCTGTGATGGAAAGAAAAAAATGTACGAATATCTTGCGGAAATTAAGCCCGTCCATGTGATGGAGCTTCCCAACCGGCAGACAGAGGACGGCGTTCAGTTTTACCGGAAGGAGATCATCCGCTTCAAGGAGGCCCTGGAAAAGCAATTTGGGGTCACCATCACCCAGGAGCAGGTGAAGGCTGCCGTCGCCCTGAAAAACAGGGAGCGGGAGGCACTGAAGCGCCTCTACGGCCTGATGAAGATGGACCCGGCTCCCATGAAGGGAATGGAGCTTCTGGGCGTCCTCACCGGCATCCAGTTCAAATTCGACAAGGAGGAGGCGATCCAGGAGCTTCACGCCATGTCCCACAAGATCCAGGAGGAGTACGCCGCCGGCAAGCATCTGGACAAAATGCCCCGCATCCTGGTCACCGGCTCTCCCATCAGCGGCGCTGCCTCCAAGGTGGTAAAGGCCATCGAGGACAACGGGGGCGTGGTGGTCGCCTTTGAGAACTGCAGCGGCGCAAAGGCCGTGGAGGAGCTGGTGGACGAGACCAATCCAGACGTCTACGAGGCGCTCTCCCGAAAATACATGAACATCGGCTGCTCCTGCATGTCCCCCAACCCCAATCGTATGGAGCTTTTGCGCCGTATGCTGAGGGAATATCAGGTGGACGCCGTTGTGGACGTAGCCCTTCAAGCCTGTCATACCTACAACATCGAAACCGTGGGCGTCAAGAGACTTGTCACAGAAGAGTTCCAGATCCCCTACATCAACCTGGAGGCGGACTACTCCTCCAGCGATATCGGGCAGCTGAACACCAGAATGGCCGCATTCCTGGAAATGCTGTGATAAGGGAAAAGAGCCCGCTTCAGATCTCCCGTTCCTCTCCCTGGAGAAGGATGGGAACATCACCAAGGAGGAATTATGCGTACCATTGGAATTGATTCCGGCTCCACCACCACCAAGGGAGTCCTCATGGAGGATGGGCAGCTCACCAAGCGCTGCCTGATCCCCACCTCCGCAAGGCCGGGCGACAGCATACAGGAGGTTTACCAGAGGCTTTCGGGGGAGGGGGCCGACCGGGTGGTCACCACCGGCTACGGGAGGGCCCTGCTCTCCCAGGCGGACAAAAAGGTGACGGAGATCACCTGTCACGGAAAGGGTGCCGCCTGGCTTCTGGAGGGTGCGCGAAGCGTCATCGACATCGGCGGGCAGGACTGCAAGGTCATGCTCCTGGGCCAGGGCGGGCGAGTCACCGATTTTCTCATGAATGATAAATGTGCCGCCGGAACCGGCCGTTTTGTAGAAATGATGATGCGGATCATGGAGGTCCCCATGGAGGGGCTGGACGCCTTCGTGGAGGGCAGATCTCCCATTCCCGTCACCAGCATGTGTACCGTCTTTGCGGAAAGCGAGATCATCAGCCTCCTTGCGGAGGGCGCCGATCCCGGCTCCATCGCCATGGGAATGATCCACGCCATCTGCAAGCGCACCGCCTATTTCGCAAAGAAGATAAATCCCATCGGGCCTGTCTTCTTCACCGGCGGCCTTGCCGGCTGCCGCTGCTTCTGCCAGGCCCTTTCCCAGTACCTGCAGCTCCCCGTCCACACGGATCCTTTGTCTCAGTACGCTGGAGCCATCGGGGCGGCCCTGCTGTAGCCTCAGAAGGCTCCGCCTCCGGCGGGGGGGCCTGTAGGCCGTAACAAATTTTTTCAGGTTTTGCAAAAAAGTTTTATATTTTACTTGACATATCCCATCCCATATCCTATAATAACAATATCAGTAATGATTACTAATATTATTTTGGCAGAAGCTTCTGCCTTTACCTAAATCGAATCATTCACTAGGAGGTATGTTATGTCTAAGTACGCAGGAACAAAAACAGAGAAGAATCTTATGGACGCATTTGCCGGAGAGTCTGAGGCACGCAACAAATACACATATTACGCATCCGCAGCGAAGAAGGCCGGCTACGAGCAGCTTGCCGCCCTGTATCTGGAGACCGCCGATCAGGAGAAGGAGCATGCGAAGATGTGGTTCAAGGAGTTCCACGGCATCCATGACGTGGAGACCAACCTTACCGATGCCGCTGCCGGAGAGAACTTCGAGTGGACCGATATGTATGCCCGCATGGCAAGAGAGGCCCGTGAGGAGGGCTTTGAGGATCTGGCCGTGAAATTCGAGGGTGTTGCCAGAGTGGAGGCCGCTCATGAGAGACGCTATCTGAAGCTTCTGGAGTCCTACAAGGCAGACAAGACCTTCAAGGGCGACGCTCCTCTTGGATGGAAGTGCCGCAACTGCGGATATGTCCACAATGCGGAGGAGGCTCCCGAGGTGTGTCCCGTATGTGCACATCCAAGAGCTTACTTCGAGAGAAAAGTGGAGAATTATTGATCCCTCCGCAATTCTTTTTCAGCCTCACCTGCAGCTCTGATTTACAGATATGCAGACAATAGGAACGAGATCTACAGGATCTAGGGGATTTCATGTGATCCCTTCACATCTTTTTCTTATGCGAAAGGCGGGCAGCCCCAGGGCTGCCCGCCTTTTATTTGTGGGATCATCAAGCCTTTTATTTTTGCGCCGCCGTCCCAAGACGGTTGTACACGGTGTATGCGTCCTGAATGTGGGGAATGCCCGTGGCGTCCGCCGGGGCCCCGGCCGTGACCAGGATGTACTCTCTCCCCTGGATCTGGGCGTAGCTGGCCAGACAGTGGCCCGCCTCCCCGGTATAGCCGGTTTTCCCTCCCAATATCTCGCCCCCGTTCACGTGGGTGGTGGACATGTTCTTAAACATGGTATTGTAATAGGTGATCCCGTCGGGATGGACGTTGGTGGCCGGTGTGGAATGCCACTGGCTTCCTGCGATCTCCCGAAAGGTGGTATTGTGAAGGGCATAGCGCAAAAGCAGCGCCATGTCGTAGGCGGAGCTGTAGTGATCTGGATCGTGAAGACCTGTGGTATTGCAAAAGTTCGTCTTCTTCATCCCCAGGCGCTTCGCCTTTTTGTTCATCTTTTCCACAAAGGCCGCCTCTGAGCCGGAGATATCCTCCGCCAGGGCAATGCAGCATTCCGCACCGGAGGGGAGCATCGCCCCATAGAGAAGGTCCAGGGCCCGCACCGTCTCCCCCGGCTGAAAGCCCGCCTGGGTAGCCCCCTGTTCGTACAGGCCGTCAAACATCTCCTGGCTCAAGGTGATCTCCCTTTCCAGACTGGAAAGCTCCTCGATGGCGGTCACGGCCGTCATGATCTTGGTCATGGAGGCCGGATAAATGGCCGCCTCCCCCTCCAGACTTCCAATCACCTTTCCGCTTCTTCCATCCATCAAAAGAGCATTTGTGCTTTTGAGCCCGGTCAGGGACAGCTCCTTCACCACCGGCCTGTCAAACAGGCCGGAAAGATTTTCCACCCATGCCCCCAGGCCCCGCTGCCAGCTCATGGCCGCCGCCAGGATCAACAGCACCAAAAACTCCGCCAGGACACAGACCAGCATCCGTCTTGTGTTGTTTTTCTTTTTTCTTCTGCTCCCCGCAGGTCTTCTGCGTCCCGCCATAAATCCTCCTATGCAAAAGGGCATCCGCCCAAAGACGAATGCCCCTTCCTGTCATCTATTAAGCTAATTTCATCGGGTTGATCCTTACGCCAGGGCCCATGGTAGGAGCGATGGTCACGCTTCTTAAGAACTGGCCCTTCAGGGTGCTTGGTCTAGCCTTCAAAATAGCTCCGATCAGCGTCTGGAAGTTGTCGCTTAACTGCTCCTCGGTAAAGGAAGCCTTACCGATGGGAACATGGATAATATTGGTCTTGTCAAGACGGTACTCGATCTTACCAGCCTTGATATCCTGCACCGCCTTGGTAACGTCCATGGTCACCGTACCAGCTTTGGGGTTTGGCATCAGACCCTTCGGTCCAAGTACACGGCCCAGACGTCCAACAACGCCCATCATGTCCGGGGTTGCCACAACCACGTCAAAGTCCAGCCAGCCCTCGTTCTGGATCCTGGGGATCAGCTCCTCTGCTCCAACGAACTCAGCCCCTGCTGCTTTCGCCTCGTCAGCCTTCGCATCCTTTGCGAAAACAAGAACGCGAACGGTCTTACCAGTTCCGTGGGGCAGAACTACTGCACCGCGGATCTGCTGGTCTGCGTGACGTCCATCACAGCCCGTGCGGATATGAGCCTCGATGGTCTCGTCAAACTTTGCAACTGCGGCCTTCTTTACTAAGCTGATTGCCTCAGCGGTATCATATAATGTTGCGCGGTCCACTGCCTTGGCAGCCTCCACGTATTTCTTTCCTCGTTTCATTTCTATAACCTCCTGTGGTATTTGCGGGGAAAAGCCCTCCCACTCTCTATCTGTGATCCATCAACTTACTGGGGTAAGGAAGCGTCAGTCAACAACCTCGATCCCCATGCTTCTTGCGGTGCCTGCGATCATGCTCATGGCAGCCTCCAAGGATGCGGCGTTCAGGTCCTTCATCTTTGTCTCTGCGATCTCCTGAACCTGGGCCTTGGTGACCTTGCCAACCTTTGTCTTATTGGGTGCTCCGGAACCGGACTTGATGTTTGCGGCCTTCTTCAGAAGAACGGCTGCCGGCGGAGTTTTGGTTATGAAGCTGAAACTTCTGTCTGCGTAAACAGTGATCACAACCGGGATGATCAGATCGCCCTGGTCTGCTGTCCTTGCATTGAACTCTTTTGTAAACTGTACGATGTTCACACCGTGCTGTCCAAGAGCCGGACCTACTGGTGGTGCTGGGGTTGCTTTGCCAGCGGGGATCTGTAATTTGATATATCCTGTTACTTTCTTTGCCATTTTCGGCACCTCCTATGTGGTATTGGCGGGGGTATGTCCCTCCCACGATATTGTGTGTTACCTTAGATCTGTTACATTTTCTTGATTTCTGCGAAACTGATTTCCACCGGCGTCTCGCGGCCGAACAGCTCTACATTGATGGTCACCGACTGCTTCTGCAGATTGATCGCAGAAACAACGCCCGTGGTATCCTTCCAGGCGCCTCCTGTCACGACCACCATGTCTCCCTCTGCGAAATCCACCTGAACGTTCTCCTTGCGGATGCCCAGCGGCTGCATTTCCTCTTCAGTCAGGGGTACCGGCTTGGAGCCCGGTCCCACGAATCCGGTCACGCCCCTGGTATTTCTCACCACATACCAGGTATCGTCGTTCATCACCATGTTGATCAGCACGTAGCCAGGAAACATTTTTTTCTGGACCTGCTTTGCGGTCCCGTTCTTCATTTCCACAACATCCTGCAGCGGCACGCGGACTTCCAGAATCTGATCCTCCAGATGTCTGTTCTCGATAGTCTTTTCAATATTGGCTTTTACCTTGTTCTCATACCCGGAATAGGTATGGACAACGTACCATTTTGCTTCTGACATACGATCTCCTTGTCCTTGTCTACTTTAGTAAAAGGTTGATACCTTCCAGAATGCCTGCGTCCATCACGCTGATGACCACACCCAGCAGGATGGTAACGATCACGACTACGACGGTCTGCTTGATCAAAGTGTCCCGGTCCGTCCAGACGATCTTGCTGAATTCAGTCTTCACGCCCTGAAACCAGTTCTTCTTCTGGCTCTTGCCCTTGCCAGCAGATTTTTCCATTTCTTGCATAGCCTAACCTCGCAATCTGATGTGACTACTTCGTTTCCTTGTGCATAGTGTGCTTCCGGCAGAATTTACAATATTTCTTGGTCTCCATTCTCTCCGGATGGTTCTTCTTTTCCTTTGTCATATTGTAGTTCCGCTGCTTGCACTCCGTACATGCTAATGTAATCTTAACGCGCACAACTTCCACCTCCAGTGTATTCATTTGCACGGTCCTTTTCGCCCTGAGCCTCCCGGGGAAGCTCCATATCCGCTGTTATTTTCGGGCATAAAAAAAAGACCTAACTTCCATGTCGCCCGTCAAGTGTACCATACCTGCACCATGGAAGTCAAGCCTTTTTCCCACAAAACCGCCCTGTTTTTTTTCAAAAAACCGCAGGCCGAAAAGCCCGCACAGACCGCCCTTTGCCGCCTGTGCCTTATCCTTCGTCCTCCTCCGAAAAGAGCTGGCGAAAGCGCACCGCCGCCTGCTGCAGCTGGAACTCAAAAATCTGCTTGTGCTGCTGCACCAGGGTGGAGAGGATGATCCCGGAAAACAGGCAGATGATAGCCGTGAGGATCACAAAGCAGATCACGATCAGGCTGGGGATCTTGGTAACCACGCCCATGCGGAAATACTTGGAGAGGATGGGAATAAAAAAGCCAATCCCCGCCAGGAGCAAAACCACCGCAATGGCGGAAAAGAACTGGAAGGGACGGTAATCCTTGTACATTCGGATGATGGTTCGGATCACCTTGAAGCCGTCCGTGTAGGTATTCAGCTTGGACTCGCTCCCCTCCTGGCGGTCCCTGTAATCCACGATCACGTTGTCCACCTGCATGTTTTTGTCGATGGCATGGATGGTCATCTCCGTCTCGATCTCAAAATTCTTGGACAGCACCGGGAAGGTCTTCACAAAAAGATAGCTCATGGCCCGGTAACCCGTCATAATATCCTTAATGTCGCTTCCAAAAAGCCGGTTGATGCTGCCCCTGACTATGGAATTGCCAAAGTTGTGGAAAGGCCTTTTGTTTTCCATAAAATATGTGGAAGAAAGGCGGTCGCCTACCACCATGTCCGTCCCCTCCTCCAAAACCTTCCTGCACATCTCCCTGGCATACTCCGCCGGGTAGGTGTCGTCCCCGTCCACCATAAGGTAGCACTGGGCGTCAATGTCCCGGAACATGCTGCGGATCACGTTGCCCTTTCCCTGCTGCCTCTCATATCGGACCACGGCCCCCGCCCGCCTGGCAAGCTCGTCCGTCCCGTCCGAGGAATTGTTG
Source organism: Eubacteriales bacterium (assembly GCA_030533315.1). The sequence continues at coordinate 36,894 of JAUNJL010000010.1, read as the reverse complement.
TCATAAACATAGATCACCGCCTCTGGAAGAGCCTGCTTCATATCCCGAACCACCTTCTCGATGGACGCACTCTCATTATAGCAGGGAATCAAAACCGCTATTTTATCTGCCATTCTCAAACCTCCGTCACTTTTATCAGCCCGTCCCCGAGACAGGCCCTCCTCTTTCCCATACGTACATATATAATATTTTCTAACCTTTTTTTCCATGTATGTCAAGAATTTTCGTCCATTTTTTATTGATAAGACCACAGCATCCTGCTTCACCCACTAAAATTCCCACACTCTTTCCACTGCCCAGCACCTCCCAAAAGAGGCGGCGTTCCCCTGAATAAAATGAGACAAAATCAGCAGAAAATACCTTTTGACCCCCACCTCTTTCTATGATATATTCTATATGCAAGATCAATCCCAGCGAAAGGAGTCTCCATGCGGTTCCCGTATGAAAAAGTGCCATGTATTTATCCAAAAAGCGTCCTTTTATATTCTTATATACCGTCCTGGCCTATTTTTTTCTCACCAGCCGTGTTGTAAAAAAACGGCTCCTCCTTTTCCCTGACCCGAACTCCTACCTGTACAGCCTTTCTTCCAGCATGGATGTGACCTTCCCCAGGATTGCGGCCATACTTCTCGACGGCCTCACCTTTGTGTGTGTGTTTTTATTCTTTTATATGGTATCCAAAAAATCCGCCGCCCTGTTTTCCTTCTGGGAGAAAATATGGATCGCCCTCATCAGCTCCCTGTTTTCTCTGATCTCCGTGGCCGGTATTTATTTTTCCACCGGATCCACCATCGGATTTTTCCGTTTCCAGAGGATCCATGGCAACTGGAGCAGGAGCCTCCTGGTGTTTGCAGGCGGCTTCTTCCTTTTCTCCTACGGCTTTTTGGCCCTGGATGTCATCCGGCAAAGGACGGCAGCCTCCCAGCGGCTTTTTCAGAAGGGACGGGCAAAGCGCCTTGAGGACCGGGTCTTCGCCTTCCTCTTCCGGGGGAACCTTTTTGCCAGGGCGCTGCTGGTTCTGACCCTTTTGTGGATCCCCCAGACCCTCCTGCAGTTTCCCGGGGCCGTGACCGTGGACGCCTCCAACGGCCTCCTTCGGTATTACGGCGCCATCCCCTACACCACCCAGCATCCCCTGATCCTTTCCCGCATCCTGGGAAGGTGCACGGACGTGGGCTTCGCCCTGGGAGATCCCAGGTACGGGCTGTTCCTTTTTATCCTGCTCCAGACGGCGGCCATGCTCCTGGTTCTGGCCTATACGATCCAGGTCATGGATCAGCTGCACATCCACCGGTGGTTCATCGCCCTTACCCTGGGGCTGTTCTGCATCCTTCCCGTATTTGCAGGGTACTCCTCCGTGGTGGTCCAGGACACTCTGTACTGCACCGCCCTTCTGCTGCTGGTGGATCAGCTGGCCTGCTGCCTGTTCCTGCCGGAGACCTTCCGCCGCTCCCCAAGGCACCTGCTCCTCACCGCCATCGGGGTCCTGGGCACCTTTTTTCGTTACAACGGGTTTTTCATCATACTGGCGGTCCTGTTCCTGGTCACCCTCCGGGAGATTTTTTTGCTTTTTCAAAAAAAGAACCGGCTCCTCCCCGCCCTCCTGGTGATCCTTGCCATATTTTTGCCCTTCTGCGCAGGCAAGGCCAACCAGGAGTACCTGGAAAAGCGGCACCATGCCGAAAACGTCTCCACCAGGGCCTTCCTGGCCCTGCCGCTGCAGCAGACCGCACGGTGCCTTGCCCGCCACGGGGATGAGATCAGCGATGAGGTCTACGCAGGGATCCGGGCCGCCCTTTCCTGGGAGCGAAAGGAATACCGAAGGCTCTACGATCCCTACCGCTATGACCGTATCAAGCGGGGCTTTCAGGCCTCCTCCCCTTCGGACATCAAACGCTTTCTGGCCGCCTGGCTTCAGCTGGTCCGGGCCTACCCCGACGACTGCATCAGCGCCACCCTCGCCCAAAACTACTGCCTGTTCAGTCCCTTGACCTACAATACCCGGTACTACCGTTCCATCAGCAAGCTTCTCCTGGAATGCCCCACCGCAGATTTTTCCAGTGTCTCCAAAGAAAGGTCCCCTCTCCATGAGCTTTTGAACAAAAACCTTTCGCTTTACTATCACTACTTTATTTACCTGCCGGTGGTGGGACTTTTGGCGAACCAGGGCTTTTATGTTTTTCTTTTGTTTGCCCTCTGTGCATACGCATTTTTTGACAAAGATTACCGGTACCTGATGCTGTGCGTTCCCGCCCTTCTCACCCTGGCCATCACCTTTGTGGGGCCTGCGGCGTACGGCTGCCCCAGGTACACCTTTCCCATCGTGTACAGCATGTCTCTTCTCTTCGGGCTTTTTCTCCGAAGAGGACCTGCCGGCACTCATTATCAGGAGGTTTAAAAAACATGAACAAAAAACGAGTGGGCGTTATCACCTTCCACAATTATGACAACTACGGAGCCATCCTCCAAAGCTACGCCCTTCAGAAAAAGCTGCGGGAGCTGGGCACCCATCCCGAGATCATCGACTACCGCTGTGACTACATCAGCAACCCCTTCCGCCTTGTCAACCTGAGAAAAAAAGGACTGTTCAACTACATCTACGGCGCCATCGGGCATATCTGCTACATTCCCCGCCGCCGGCGCTGCAACCAGTTCCGCCGCCTGATGCGTTACAGCAAGCCTGTCACCGCCCGGGACATGTCCCCCGTCTCCGGCAAGTACGACCTTTACCTGGCCGGAAGTGACCAGATCTGGGATCACAAGCTGACCAACTTTGACAAGACCTATTTCCTGGATTTTGTCAAAAAAGGAAAAAAGAAATGCAGCTACGCCGCCAGCATCGGAGAAAACCTGCCTCCTCAGCAGTATCTTGGCCAGTACCAGTCCCTCCTTCAGGATTTTGACCACATCCTGGTACGGGAGGATTACGGTGCGGATATCGTGGAGGAGCTGACCCACAAGCGGCCGGAGGTGGTCTGCGATCCCACCCTCCTTCTCACGGCCGAGGAATGGAATCAGCTTTTGGAGGAGCCCAAAACAAAAAAGAAATACATCCTGGTATACCAGCTGGGGATCAACAAGGAAATCGTGGACTTCACCCGCCGCCTCCAAAAGCGCACGGGCTGCAAGGTCATCTACATCCCCTTCCCCCTGGTGGGACTTTTGAAATGCTCCTGCAAGATCGCCATCGGACCGGCCCAGTGGATGGGGCTTTTCAAACATGCGGAGTACGTAGTCTCCGATTCCTTCCACGGCATCGTCTATGCGCTTCTCTTTAACCGCAGATTCTTTGCCATGGTAAACGGCCACCACATGAACCGCCGGGTTCAGCAGCTGCTGAAAATGGTGGACCTTTCCCACCGTACCATCGAAAACGTGCCGGAGGAGGCCCTCACCAGCGACATCGACTTTTCCTATGCCAACCAAAGGCTGGAGGAGTTTCGCCAGTATTCCCTGGAACAGCTGAAAAAAGTCGTAGACGACTGTTCCCAGACCTGAACCGTCCCCATAACGAGGCCTTGAGCCTGCGCCGCCCAGCCTGGGGCAGGCTTCACAAAACGCCGCCCCTTACGGGACGCCCCACCCCCGAGGCAGCCATGCCCCCGGGGATACGAAACGAGGAAAGCTTATGTTTACAGAATCTCAGAAAAAAAGCGACTGCTGCGGCTGTATGGCCTGCGCCAACATCTGCGGCAAGGACGCCATCAAGATGAAGCGGGACAAAAGTGGGTTTGCCTACCCCTTTGTGGATCCCCAGAAATGCGTTCACTGCGGCCTCTGCCAGAAGGTCTGCCCCATGGAAGAGAGCTGCGTGGGAAAACCTGGCTCTCCAGATATCTACGCCCTCCAAAATCACAGCGCCCAGGTTCTAAGCGCCAGCTCCTCGGGAGGAATGTTTACCCTCCTGGCCCGCTGGGTCCTTTCCCAGGAGGGCGTGATCTACGGCGTCGCCTTTGATGACGCTTTTTCGGTCCGCCATATGCGGGCCGTCACTCAGGAGGAGGCCATGGCCTTTCGCACCTCCAAATACGTGGAGAGTGACCTTTCCTCCGTATACCGCACCATCCTGGAGGACGTGCGCTCCGGAAAGACCGTCCTCTTTACGGGAACTCCCTGCCAGGTGTCCGCCATCAAAAAATACCTGGAGCTGCGCCGGGCCGACTGCAGCCGGGTGTACACCTGCGACAACGTGTGCCACGGCGTCCCCAGCCGTAAGCTGTGGGCCGACTATCTGAAGATCCTTCGGGAGAACTACATGGAGCCTGACGACCAGATCACCTACATCAACATGAGGAGCAAGCGCTTCTCCTGGAAAAAGCAGGTCATGGACATAGGGGTAAAAAAGGGGAACCTGGACAAGGTTCTGAAGGACTTTTCTTTTAACCGCCTGTTCCTAAGTCTCTACGGCAACCGCCCCTCCTGCTTCCACTGCCGGTACACCAGCTTCCTGCGCCCCGGGGATTTCTCCCTGGGAGATTTCTGGAACGTGGAAAACGCAGGGATCACCTTCGACGTGGAGGGCGGGGTCAACCTTGTTCTGGTAAACACCCCCAAGGGGCGGGAGCTTTTTCAGCAGCTCCGCAGTGACGCCCACTGGCAGAGTGTGTCCCAGAAGGCCGCCTGGCAGCCCCATCTGGAGTATTCTGCCAAGCCTCCCGCAAACCAGGCCCAGTTCTGGAAGGAATACCTCTCCGCCCCCGAGGACGGCCGGGAAAAGGTGATGAGAAAGTACATGCAGGGCTCCCTCATCACCCGGATCATCCGCCTGGTATCCCCCTTCCTGCGCAAAACCGGCCTCTACGGCTTTGCCGGAAAGCTGTACAAGCTGCTGATCGTGAGGAAAAAATAAGCCGCCCGCCGGCTTACCTCATGCAGGCATACACAGGCATACAAAGGAAGTGAATGACCAACCTATGAATTTAGAAAAAAATCCGAAGAAAGCCTTTTTGTGGAATATGATCGGGAGCGTCTGCTACTCCGCCTCCTCCTTCCTCTACCTTCTTGTGGTAACCAGGCTGTGCGGCGTGGAGCAGGCAGGCTTCTTCTCCCTCAGCTATGCCACCGCCCAGCTCCTTCTGCAGATCGGGCGGTACGGTATGCGCACCTACCAGGCCACGGACCTGGATCAGAAATACCTTTTTTCTGAGTACAAGGCCTCCCGGCTCATCAGCTGCGCCCTCATGATGCTCCTGGGGATCCTCTACAGCCTTTTCAGCTTTTCCGGGGAATACGTCATCATCAGCTCCTTTGTGATCCTGATGAAGATGGTGGATGCGGTGGAGGATGTTTATCACGGGAATTTTCAGCAGAAATACCATGTGGAGCTGATGGGAAAAATGCTGGCCGCCAGAAATGGATTCTCCGCCCTGTTTTTTACCCTGGTCCTTTTTGCCACCAGGAACCTGTACCTCACCTGCACCGCGGCGGCCATCGCCTCCCTGGTCTTCTGCCTGGCCATCAATTCCCGCGCCTCCCGCAGTCCCTCCATCCCCCGGGAGTCCGGGGCTCTCTCCCCCCGTCGGGTGTGGGAGCTTTTGAAAATGTGTACGCCCCTGTTCATCGGCACCTTTTTGTCCCTGCTTTTGTACAACGTTCCAAAATATGCCATGTCCAGCGTGATGAGTGACGAATACCAGACCTATTACAGCATTTTGTTCATGCCCTCCTTTGTGATCACCATGATGTGCGAATTTTTGTTTAAGCCGCTGATCACCACCATCGCCGGGCTTTGGTGGGATCAGAAGCTGAAAAGCTTCGTGGTGTACGTGCTTCGGATCATTGCCATCCTCTTCGTCTTCGGGGCCGCCATCATGGCAGCGGGCCACCTTCTGGGGCGCACCCTCCTGGAGCTGATCTACGGAGTGGATCTCTCCCCCTACAAGCTGCACTTCATCGTGCTTCTTGCGGGAGGCGGCATCAGTGCGGAGGTCTACATGATCTACAACATCCTCATCGCCATACGCCACGGGGGATGCCTTCTGCCCGTGTACTCCCTCACTGCGGTTCTCACCATCCTCCCCGCCCGCCTTATGGTGCGCAGCCTGGGGATCATGGGCGCCGCGCTGAACTATCTGCTGTCCTGCGGCATCCTGTTCCTCCTCTTCGGCTCCATCCTGCTGTTGGTCATCCTGAAACGGAAAAAGGAGCTGAAGTCCTAGGACGCCCTCGCTCCTGAAGCATTTGCAGCGGCAGCCTCCGCTGTGCTATAATGAAGAGGAACCGAAAGTCTGCAGGCCTTGAGCCTCCCGTTTTTCAATTCCAATTTTGTGAGGATACATGTATGAAACGAGTGATAACCTATGGCACCTTCGATCTGCTCCACTACGGCCACATCAACCTTCTGCGCCGGGCCAAGCAGTATGGGGATTACCTCATCGTGGCCCTTTCCACCGATGAGTTTAACTGGAACGAAAAGCACAAAAAATGCTATTTTTCCTACGAGGAACGAAAAAACCTTCTGGAGGCCGTCCGCTACGTGGATCTGGTGATCCCGGAGGAGAACTGGGAGCAGAAGGTCTCGGACGTAAAGGAATACCACGTGGACACCTTTATCATGGGCGACGACTGGGAGGGAAAGTTTGATTTCCTCAAGGAGCTCTGCGACGTGGTTTACGTGCCCCGGACGCCGGAGATCTCCACCACCCAGATCAAGGCGGATCTCCACCAAAAATAAAACATTTTTTCCCCAAGGAAAGCCCCCGCCGCCGTCAATACCCGGCGATGGGGGCCTTCTTTATCTCCATATGCTCTGTATGCCTCTCTTGATGCTTCCTGTACTTCCCTGCACCTCTTTGTTTTTCTTTATGCCTCCTCTGGTCTCCTTTTGTGTCCCGCCAAAGGCCTGCGGTATTTCCACAGCCCATGGAGGGCGTAGGAGATAAAAAAGCAAACGCTCCTGAAATTCCCGTAGCCCACATATCGGTACGCCCGGTAGGTCATTCTTGCGGATTTCAGCTTGTTGCGGGACTTCCCTCCCTGACTGAGCCGGTACTTCAAAAGCGGCCGGTCGATCCCGGCGGCAGGGCCGTACTCCTTCAGGATCCTCAGCCAGGTGATGTAATCCTCATGGCTGTCGTCGTGCTCCATGGGGTAACGCAGGATGGCCCGGCGCTTCACCAGGACCGAGGAGCAGTTGATGCTGTTGTGCGACAGCAGGTCCCCATAGGTGATGGTCTCCTTCACAGGGATGTATTTTCCCGTGTCGGTCCCGTCCGGCCTCATGAGCTGCCGCCCGGTGGAGCACAGCACCCGCCCCGTCCTTCTCAGAACCTCCAGCTGCTGCGAAAGCTTTCCTTTTTCCCACCAGTCGTCCGCATCCAAAAAGGCGATATAGGCCCCCTGGGCCTTTCTCACTCCCCGGTTCCGGGAGCCGGCCGCCCCCAGGTTCCTGTCGTTTTTCAGATACCGAAAATCCTTCCGGTCCATATAGGGGACCAGCGCCTGGAAGGTACCGTCCGTGGAGCCGTCGTCGATGACAAGAAGCTCCAGATCCACATCCTGGGCAAACACGGACTCCACCGCCCAAGCGATGTAGTCCTCCCCGTTGTACACCGGCATGACCACCGACACCTCCGGTTTTTTCATGTCCTCATCCTTTCTCCCTACGGTCTCTCTCCGGCAGAATGCTTCAGGGCGTTTTTCTGATCGTCATTGACGCCCTCGGAAACCTCCTTCTGGAAAAAGATCTTCACAGTCATGAACAGCAGCTTGACATCCAGAAGGAAGGAATAGTTCTCAATGTAGAACAGATCCAGCTTCAGCTTGTCGTAGGGGGTGGTGTTGTATTTTCCATAAACCTGGGCGTAGCCCGTGAGGCCCGCCTTCACCTTCAGGCGGTACTTAAACTCCGGGATCTCCTTCTCGTACTCCTTCATGATCACCGTCCGCTCAGGGCGGGGGCCCACAAGGGACATGTCCCCCTTGAACACGTTGAAGAGCTGGGGAAGCTCATCCAGGTGGAGATTGCGCAGAACCCTCCCCACAGGCGTGATCCTGGAATCATGGCGGGAGGCCAGAAGCGCTCCGTGCTTTTCAGAATCCACCCGCATACTGCGGAATTTGTAAATGCGGAAGGGCCTGCCATTGTAGGTGAGACGCTCCTGGGTATAAAAAACGGGGCCCCGGTCATAGGCCTTGATCACCAGGGCGATCAGCAGGATCAGGGGTGCGGAGATCACAATTCCCACGCTGGATATCACCAGATCCAGCACCCTCTTTGCCGCCCTCTGCTCCACCGAAAGTCCCATGTTCCGGGACATGAGAAGGGGGGTGTCAAACAGGTGGATCCTGTCGCTGCCGGTGAGGATGATGTCTGAGATCTTGGGGCTGAGGTAGCACCGGATAGAATGCTCAAAGCAGTATTTCAGATACCGGTTCCGAATCGCGGAGGGAAGATCCCAGATGATCACCCCGTCGTAGCTTTCCATCAGGTTGCAGATCCGCTCCTCCCCCAGGCTGACGTGAGCCTTGGCGCAGACGTTGTATTTGTCCCTGCGGCCATTCATCTTATGGATCAGGTCGTCCCCCGGATCCCGGTTCCCATAGATCACAAGAAGGTTCCTGGCCCGGTACAGCTTAGAATAGATATACTGGGAACCATATATCCAGCAGACGATCATCCCCAGCTGGACCACCGTCATCTTCAGCATGGGAACCGAGCTCAAAAACCACCGGTTGATCAAGGTGATCTGGAAGTACACCACCACGTTGGTACAGATGGTGGCCAGGGTCAGGGAATAAAATACGTCGATCCGCTTCAGATAGCCCACCTTCAGGCCGCCGTAAAGGCGGGAAAACAGCACGTCGATCAGCGCATAGATGGCAATGAGCACCCAATTTCCTTTTCGCCAGAAGGGCTCCTCGATAAGCTCCCGGTAATAATCGTACCAGACGTAGGCGAAGGCCGCCGCCTGTGCAAGGATGACCAGGCTTGCCAGGCAAAATACGATAAATTTTTTATAATCTTCTCTCTTACTCACAGCATTCCTCTTTATTTCGTGTTTTTCGTTGCAGATCTTCCTATCTATTATATCCACTTCCCGCACTTTCGTCCAGTTGATTTTTTCCCGCCGTCTGGCCGGCCCCTTCGCCCTTTGCACCTTCCAGGCCATTTTTTCCCTTGAAATCCCCCTGTCAAGCTGATACACTGAGGTGGATATAACAGACCCAACCGTTTCAGAGAAGACCGAAAGGATTTTACATGGATTCTTATAAGATCAGCGTCATACTGCCTGTATACAATGTGGAAAAATACTTATCCGGCTGCCTGGAAAGCCTGGTCTCCCAGGACTTTTCCGGCCTTGAGATCGTGGCCGTGGACGACGGCAGCACCGACAAAAGCCCGGAGATCCTGAGAGATTTCCAAAGGCGGCATCCCCAGAAGCTTTTCATCCACACCACCGAAAACCGGGGGGTGAGCTGCGCCCGAAATTATGGCTTTTCCAAGTCCCGGGGGAAATATATCTGGTTCGTGGACAGCGACGACCAGGTGGAGCCGGACGCCTGCCGAAGGCTCTATGAAAAGGCGGAGACGGACGGCAATGATCTTGTGATCTTTTCATATTACAACGTGGATCCCTCCACAGGGGAAAAAAAGCCTTTTTCCATCAGCACCCAAAGCCAAAATTTCCAGGTCTCCCAAAAGCCCTGTGAGCTTCCCCTCATCTCCCCCTATCCCTGGATCAAGTTCATCCGCCGAAGTCTTTTCCAGGGTCTGGCCTTTCCTCCGGGCATCCGCTTCGAGGATCTCCCCGTGGCCTATCTTCTGGCGGCAAAGGCCCGCTCCATCGGCGTCCTCTGGGAGCCCCTGTACGATTACCGGAAAAACGTGGGCTTCCTGGCAAGCCTGACCCCCTCCACCCTGGATATCCAAAAAAGTGTGGAGTACCTGGCGGAAAGCATGAAGGATCTGGGCCTTTTCCACACCTACGAAAGGGAGCTGGAGTTTATTACGGTGCGCCACTTTTTCTTCCGCTTCTGGAAGCTTCTGACCAATTATGAAAAGGACAAAAAGGAGCTGAAGCTGGCGGTGGTCAACCAGCTGTGGGACTACCTGGAGGACCACCATCCCCATTGGCGCCAAAATCCCTACGTCCGTTACTTCCTTCCCGCCCACCTGTACCGGATGCTGTATTTTTACGGCTCCCGGCAGGAGCTGATCTCCTTTGTCCATGCCTGTGACAAAATGGAGCCAGAGGAGCAGAAGGCATGGATCAATGCCTACAAAGCCAGTCACCGGCCCTCCCGCCAGATCTCAGGCCCCCAGCTCCTTCAGCGGGAGAGCGCCGGGCGGGAGGCGTTCCTCCGGGCCCGCCAAAGAAAAGGCCCCCAGGGAGGACAGGTCTTCCTCCTGTCCTCGGAGGCCGCAGGTCCTGGCTCCGCCCTGATCTTCCTCCTGAAGGCCATCTGGAAGGAGCGGCCGGACACCGCCTTTACCCTGTCCCTGAAAAAGGAGGATGCAGAGGGCTGGGACGCCGCCCTCAGACAGCAGATGCCCGGCGTGCATCTCACCCTGACGGAGCCGGACACCCCTGATTTCGGGCGGGCGCTTGCCCTCTGCGGACTGCTTCTGGCAGACGGCCCCCTTCCCAGCTATTTTTATAAGGCCAAGGGACAGACCCTCCTCTTTTTGGGCACGGAAAGCATCCTTCCCCTCACGGAGGCAGACCATGAAGGCTCCTGCGCAGATGTGGGACTATGGCAGCACACCCTCCTGACTGCGGACCTGCAGGTCTTCTCCTCCCCCCAGCTGCGGGAGGGGTACCTGCAGGCGGCAGAGATCCCCGGCCTTTGCCGGGTTCCCTACCTGATCCTGGGAGGAGGAGCACAGTCCTCTTCCCAGGAGGACATTCCCACCCGGGAGGAGCTCCTGTCCTCCCTGGGGCTTTCCCCGGATACCCAGCTCCTCCTTTGCAGCCAAAGCGACTCAGGAGGGGACGGCCAGAGGCGCCGGGACTTTCTCGCCGGCCTCTGCCGCCTGGACCATGAGCTTTCTTCCAGCCAGGTTCTCCTTTTGGAGGAGGATCCCCAGGATCCGGTGGACTGGAGCGGATTTCGCCGCATCCGGCCTCTGCCCAGGGGCTGTACCCTGTACGACCTCCTTCCCTTCTGCCAGGCCTTTCTCACGGACTGCCATCCCCTGGCCCTGGCGCTGCAGGAAGGGGACGTGCCCGTCCTCCGGCTCCTGCCTGGGGAGGAGGATCCCCATCAGGATGCCTTTTCCCAGAGGGAAATCCCCTGCTTTCACAGCGTTCCCCAGCTTGGAAAGGCCCTGTCCCGCCTTCCCCAGGCTTGCGGCCGGTCTGGAACCTTCGGCATCCTCCATACCCTGCGGACGGCCGGGCTTGTGGCCCTTGACGGGATCCTTCCCTCCCCCCTTCCCCTCTCCGCCACGGGCCCCAAAAGGGTGTTGTATTACACGGGGCGAAAGCTGGGGGCACAGGCCGTCCAGGAGTTTGCCCGGTATGCCGCCCGCTTTCCCCATGTGGAATTTTGGCTCGCCTACAACGACCTGAAAAGTCCTGGGGCAAAAAAGGCCCTCAAAAGCCTTCCCCCCGGCAGTCATCCCCTGCCCTTGCGGCCAGCAGGCTGCCGAAGGATCCTATGGAAGGGGGCCGGCCTTCTCACCGGCCGTCTGGGGCTGGGAAACCTTTGCCCCTTTGACTCCCTTCTTTTGGCCGGACAGGAGGAATACCGGCAGCTCCTGGGCCATACCCTCTTTGACCAGGTGGTCATCACCGCCCAGGACGGCCTGAGAGAGACCGCCGCCCTCATAGCCGCCTCCCCGGGAGTGGTGTACGTGTTTGATTCCTTCCAGCCGGAGCGATACCAAAGCTCCCGCTCCTACCGCAGCCGCCTTGCATTCCTCTGCCGGATGCTGAAGGATGCGCAGCTGGAGAAGCTGCCTCCCCAGCTGTCCCAGGCCATGAACAAGGGGAAGGGGCTCTAAGCCCTTCCCCAAACAGGCATCACAAGACAACAAAAGCCGCCCCCATACCGGAGCGGCTGCCAGAAAGGAGACTTTTTTATGTCCATGAATTTTTCCATGGCCCTGAAGCTAAAGGCCATGTGGGATGGCTTTTCCCAGCGCCATCCAAAATTTCCTCAGTTCCTCTCCGCCGTTTCCAGGGAGGGAATCTCTCAGGGAACCATCCTGGAGATCACCGTCACCACGCCGGAGGGAAAAAGCTTCACCTCCAATCTGAAGGTCTCCCAGGAAGACCTGGACGCCCTCAAAAGCCTTCGGGAGCTGCAGCCCTGACATGGGCTGCCCCCTTTCCGGAGCGCCTCTCTTCTGCTCCCAAAGTCTATTTTTCACATGGTTTTAACTTCTTTTTAAAAAAACTGGAGTTTTTGTCTTCAATTACTGTATGGTTTGTCAGAATCTCGAATTTTTTCCTACGATTTTCAATCTTTTTTGCACAAAAATATGGAAATTTTTTATCAAAAACTGTATAATATAATGCAAAGAGAAATGAAAGTGAGGGTTCACCATGAAACAGAACAGTATGTTAGCAATGATTCTGGCCGGCGGACGGGGAAGCCGTCTTCATGACCTGACCAACAAGGTTGCAAAGCCGGCCGTTTCATACGGCGGAAAGTACCGCATCATCGATTTCCCTTTGAGCAACTGTGCCAACAGCGGCATCGACGTGGTAGGCGTTCTGACTCAGTATGAGTCCATCCTGCTGAACAGCTACGTGGCCGTAGGCGGACGCTGGGGTCTGGACGCCAAGGACAGCGGTGTTTACGTGCTGCCGCCCCGTGAGAAGGCAGACGCCGATCTGGATGTTTACCGGGGCACCGCCGACGCTATTTCCCAGAATATCGACTTTATTGATTCTCACAATCCCGAGTACCTCCTGGTCCTCTCCGGCGACCACATCTACAAGATGAACTACGCCCGGATGCTGGCATATCACAAGGAGCGCAAGGCGGACGCCACCATTGCGGTCATCGAGGTTCCGATGAAGGAGGCCAGCCGCTTCGGTATCATGAACACGGACGGCGAATCCGACCAGATCGTGGAATTTGAGGAGAAGCCGGCAGAGCCCAAGAGCAACCTGGCCTCCATGGGTATCTACATCTTTAATTGGAAGCTGCTCCGCAGGCTCCTGGTGGCCGACATGAAGGATCCCAATTCCAATCACGACTTCGGAAAGGACATCATCCCCACCCTCCTGAACGACGGAAAGAGGCTCTTCGCCTACCGTTTCCAGGGCTATTGGAAGGACGTGGGTACCATCGACTCTCTCTGGGAGGCGAACATGGATCTTTTGAGCCCAGACGACGAGCTGGATCTCAGTGATTCCACCTGGAAGATCTACACGGAGGACGTGACGGCCCTGCCCCAGTACATCGGACCGGAGGCCGCCATCAAGAACGCCTACATCACCCAGGGCTGCATCATCCAGGGCAAGGTGGAAAATTCCGTGATCTTTACCGGGGCAGAGGTTTGCGCCGGGGCCAGCGTCATCGACAGCGTGCTGATGCCGGGCGTCGTGGTGGAGGAGGGAGCCGTCGTTACCCGGGCCCTTGTCGCCAATGACATCCACATCGGAAAAGACGCCATTGTTGGCAGCGCAGACAGCGAGCACATCGAGCTCGTGGCAAAACGTATAAAGGGGGCCGAATGATATGAATGATATGTATAGAGCGTTTGGAATCGTAACTTCATCACCGAGAGATGTATGGGTGGAGGGGATGCAGAAGCATCGGCCCATCGGCGCCTTCTCCTTCCTGGGAAGATACCGGGTCGTGGATTTCCCCATCTCCAACATGAGCAACAGCGACATTGACCGCATTCAGGTATACGTAAAGAACAAGCCCCGCTCCCTGGTGGAGCATGTGGGGACGGGCCGCCATTACAACATCAACTCCAAGAGCGGAAAGCTGCAGATCCTGTTTTCCGAGCCTCGGAGTCTGAATGACATCCACAATACGGATATCGCCGGCTTCATCGAGAACATGGAGTGCATCGACCGTATGCACCACGAATACGTGGTCATCGCCCCCAACTACATGGTATATTCCGTTGACTTCTCCAAGACCATCAATATGCACGTGGAATCCGGGGCAGACATCACCCTTCTGTATCATTCCGTGGACAATGCAAAGGAGGCCTTTTTGGGCTGCAACATCCTGAACCTGAACCGCCAGAAGGGTGTGCTCTCCATTGAGCCGAACCATGGCAGTGCCAAGAACCGGAACATCTTCATGGATACCTACATCATGAAGAAGACGCTTTTCGTGGAGCTTGTGAAGAAGGCAAAGAGCACCTCCTCCGCTTTCACCCTGTCGGATATCGTCAATGCCTCCTGCACCGACCTGGACGTGAGAGGCGTTCCCCACAGAGGCTATTTCGCATCCATCACGGACTTCAAGAGCTACTACGACGCCAATATGGACCTGATCGACATCAAGACCGCTCCCTCTCTCTTCGACGATGAGTGGCCGGTATACACCCGTACCAACGACTCCAGCCCCACCCATTACTATGAGACGGCCCAGATCCGGGATTCCGTGGTTTCCAACGGCTGCAGCATCGAGGGAACGGTGGAGCACTCCATCATCGGCCGAGGCTGCATCATCCACAAGGGCGCCCACGTGAAAAACAGTATCATCCTTGCCGACGCTGAGATCGGAGAGGGCGTTTACGTGGAAAACATGGTGGTGGACAAGCGGGCCAAGGTCCTGAAGGTAAAAAAGGTGGTGGGCGATCCGGGCAGCCCAGGCTACATCGACCGGGAGGACATTGTCTAAGCCCCCGCTTTCAAAAGCACCCTTGAAAATTCAATAAAACAAGAATCAAAAAATATCCATCCAAAAAAGGTGGAAGCCCCCGTCCTGTCGGGCGGGGCTTCCACCTTTTTTCTGCCGCACCTTGCGGCAAAGCCTTGGCCCCACATCTGCGGGGCCGTCTGTCTATCGGTTTTCCTTTCGCTCCCTCTGCTCCTTCTGGGCCTTGGCCACCTCCATCATGTGCTGGTACATTTCCTCCCCCACGCACTTTTTGGCATACTGGCACCACTGCACACAGCTCAGGGTATCGTTGTATACTACAAAACCACAGTTGTCGCAGGCCACCTCCGTATCAACGGAAAAAACCTCCACGATGTGTCCGCAGCGGGGACAGGTCTTTTCCGTCAGAGTCAGTTCCTTTGCCTTGCTTTGGCATCCCTCAAATATCATACGCTCCTCCTTTCGCAAAGCCTGGTCATGAATACTTCACGCCCTTCCAGTACATGGGCGTGTACACCTCCGCGATCTCCGGAAGGTTCACGTCCTTCAGGGCCCATTTCAAAAACTCCTCAAAGCCGGTCCGATCCACGATGTAGCCAATGTGCTCTTTTCCGCCCGGCGCATCGGGGTCGATGTATCGTTTTACATAATCATAGGTGTTCAGGATGATGCGGATAATGCTCTCCTCGTCCGCCCATTTGATAAAATCCTCTCCCAGCCTAGGGTTCTTCTTCCCGGTACGCCCCAGCAGGGTCAGCCGGTAATACTTCTCCTCACTTCTGGTCCAGGCCATGTCTGGACAGGCCAGCACACACTCCCCGCAGCCGATACAGCGCCGGTGATCCCTCACCGGACGGTAATTGACCATGGAAATAGCCCCCGTGGACTTCTTCACGCAGGCCTTTTCACAGGCCCCGCAGCTGACGCAGCGGTTGGGATCGAACTGGGGATGGGTCATTCCCATAATGCCAAAATCGTGCATCCGCACCTTGGCACAGTCGTTGGGGCACCCGGTGAGCGCCACCTTGAAGTGCAGATCGTTGGGAAAAACCGCCTTCTCGATCCTTTTTGCGAAGGCCGTGGTGTCGTAGCAGCCGTAGGGACAGACCCGGTTGCCGATGCAGGAGGTGATGTTCCGGGTGCCGGAGGCCGGATACCCCTCCCCCGGCTCCTCCTGGTTGATCTCCAATCCCTCGATCAGCTCCTGAAGAGCCTTGTTCACCTCGTCGATCTTCTCAAAGGAGATGCCCGGGATCTCAAAGCCCTGCCGGCTGGTGAGATGTACCGTGCCGTTGCCGTAGGTCTGGGCGATCTCCTGGATCCTGCCCAGGTACTTGGCATCCAGGTGGCCTCCGGGAACCCGGATGCGGGAAGCCGTCCGACTGCGCTCCTTGGTCACCCGGAAAGCGTTCTTTTTCAGTTTTTTCGTGTCCATATCCATACTCATGATCCGCACCTCCTAATCCAGCAGAGTTTTTCCCTTGGTATAACGAAACACCGGCCCGTCCAGGCAGATGTAGGTGTCGCCCACCTTGCAGTGCCCGCATTTCCCAAGCCCGCAGCACATCTTTCTCTCGTGGGACACCCAGATATTCTCCTCCTGGATGCCAATGCCCAGAAGCCCCTGGACGGAAAACCGCATCATGGCGGGAGGCCCCACCACCACGGCGCAGGCGCTCTTTGCATCCTCCAGCTTCAGCTGGGGGATGTACTGAGTCACAAGCCCCACCTGGCAGGCCGTGTCCTCCTCGGCACAGTCCACGGTAAGGATCACGTTCATGGACTTTTTCCAGCGGGCCAGATCCTCCAAAAACAGGATGTCATGGGGGGTCTTAAATCCGGCGATCAGGGTCATGCCCTTTCTCTCCTGGGGATGCTGCGCAAAATAATCCACCAGCCCTCTCACCGGGGAAAGCCCGGTGCCCCCGGCCATGACCACCAGTTCCTTGCCCCTGTACAGATCCACGTCAAAGCCGTTGCCGTAGGGCCCTCTCAAAAACAGGGTATCTCCCACGTAATTTTCAAAAATCTCATTGGTCACCTTTCCCACCCTTCGGATGGTCAGGTCGATGGAATCCTCCTGGATGCCGCTGACGGAGATGGGCGCCTCCCCGTACTTGGGAATGGACACCTCAAAAAACTGCCCCGGCTTCACCTCTCCCCTGTAAGACATGCGGAAGGTATACTCGATCTCGGTATGCTTGATCACTTCTTTTATTTTGGACGGAAATGGCAGATAATCATTTCTCATTTTGCATTTACCTCCTTCATGGCGTCTTCCAGCTT
This sequence comes from Eubacteriales bacterium, assembly GCA_030533315.1. The sequence continues at coordinate 19,869 of JAUNJL010000010.1, read as the reverse complement.
ATTGATACAGTTGGAGAAAGAAATATACTCCGGGCAGATGTCGTCGCACCGTCCGCAGCCCACGCACATGTGACGGCCGTTTCTCTGCTTGTAATCCAGAACCTTGTGGAGCACCTTAAAGCGCATCCTCTGGCCGTTCTGCTGACGGTAGCTGCCGCCTCCGGCCACGTCGGTAAAGCCGTCCACCATACAGGAGGCCCACACCCTGCGGCGCTCCCCTACCCTGCCGTTTTCGCTGTAGAAAATGTCCTGCATGGTAAAGCAGGTACAGGTGGGACAGACAAAATTACACCGGCCACAGTTGATGCACCGCCTGGTGTACTCCTCCCACATGGAGCTTTTTGCCACGGAGGCGTCCAGATTCTCCGGCACCTGGACCTGGATCTGGTTCTCCGTCACGTAGGAGGGCTCAACCCCCTCCTCCCGGCAGCCCGCCTGGGACAGGATGGCTCCAAAAGCCTCGTCCTTACAGTCCAGCCGGTATGCCCCATCCTCCGTCACGTCCACGCTCAGGTCATAGTCCTCTGAACGGTTGCTTCCCATGCTGACGCAGAAGCAGTTTTCAAAGGAATGAGAGCAGCTCATGAGCACCAGCTTCAGGTTCTTCCTCAGCTTGGCGTAATAGTAATCCTCCGGGCCGTTGCTCTGATACATCTGGTCCAGGCGCTTCAATGCGTGAAGATCGCAGCTTCTCAAAAAGACCACGGCTCCTTTTTCAGGTACCTCCGGCTCCTTCACCTGATCCTCCGTAAAATAGAAAAGGGTCTGTGAAACCGGTGTGAGGATTTCCTTAAAGGAAAACTCTGATTTCTTGTCAAAAACGATCTCCTCCAGGCTCCCAACCTCCCCGTAGCGGACGCAGTCCGTATCCGAAAAACGCCCTTTTCCCTGGAAGCATTTGGGAGCAAAGATCCGATAGGTCTGCCCCAGAGTCTCAAGAAAAGACTCCATCTGCCTTTTGTCTGCATAAAATCCCATGCCGTACCTCCGTTTTTCCCAGGCTGCCCGGCCTCCGGCAAAGCGTAAAGCCCTCGCTGCCCCATCCCATCTCTTTTCAGCCGGCAAAATCTCAGGTCGGAAAAGCAGCAAAAAACAGCCCTGTTTTGTTTCCCTCACTTAATTTCTCCAGGAGGAATCAGCAGGCCGATCCTCCTTGTTTGTTAATAAAATATCAGGTTATGAAAAAAGTGTATGTTGCACAGGCAACATACACTCAATTCTTTATGGAAAATCGGTTTTTGTGGTAAGAGATCAGTCCATCCTCCTCCATCCTGGTCAGTTCCCTGGTAAGCGCACTCCTGTCAGCGCATAAATACTCAGCAAACTCCACTCTCCCAAGAGGTATCTCGAAGGTGTCCCGCCCCTCCTTTTCCGACTGCAGGGTCAGATAAGTCATGATCTTATCCCGCAGGGTCTTCCGGGAGGTCACCTCCACCTTCTCCATAAGCTGGACATTTTTTTCACAAAGCAGCCGGACCATATTTTCCACCAGACGCTGGTGAAAGGCACAGCCCCGGCCGCAAATATGGATCACCTTGTAAAAGGGAAGGTACAAAACCTCGCAGGCCGAAGCGGTACGGTAGGTCACTCTGGAGTTCATCTTGCAGCAGGCAAAGGTCTCTCCAAAAAGCTCCCCCTTCTTCAGGTGAGCCATGAAGGCCTCGCTTCCGTCATCGTTTTCCTTGACCATGCGGATGCTCCCCCGGAGGATGATCCCCACATAATTCACGGTTTCTTCTGAGAGGAACAAGATCTCACCCTTACGGTAGGACCTGGTATGCCCTCCCAGGCACCCCAGCATGGCCGACAGATCCTCTTTTTTGATCCCCTGAAACAGGGAGTGATCCTTGACAACATTTAAGTAAGAGTACATCTTTTCTACCTTTTTTCGATCTTCCGCGGCAGCCCAGCCAGGCTGTCACGATTTCCCTTTTCTTTTTTCAATTTCTATTATATGATGTTACCAAAGTCCCCGGGACCCGGAGAGAGGTGGCCGGCAGGATTTTGCCGGCAGCCGGCCTCCAGGCCCTGTGCGGGGGCTTTCCAAGAGAAAAAAACAGAAAGGATACGTATTATGAGCAGACCAAAAATCACCATTACCCTTGTGGAGCGCAAGGGGCCCTGCGGATGCCACCACGGGCACAAGCCGGGAGATTCCTTTGACTTTGACAAGGACAGGGGCCGTCTGTGCCCCATGGCCCTCCATGCAGGCTTTCCCTATATCGACATCCTCCGCTACGGCGGCACCCTTCCCCTTTCCAAGGCCGGGGACTACCGCTTCTGCTGTCCGGATCCAGACGTGGTAAACGTCTTTCGCCTGGAGGCGGAGGAGCAATAGGCCCCTCCGCCTGACCGGAACACGGCTGGCCGCGCCCCTGGGCGGCCAGCTCCTTATTCCTTTCCTACCCGTCTCTGGATCAGCTTCACCAGCTCCACGATGGGAATGATGGAAATAGCCAGTCCAAAGGACACCAGATAGTGGAACAGATCCAATCCTCCCTGGGCAAAGTCAAACATGGAGGCCAGGGCAGGGATCTCCACCACAGCGGTGGTCAGCAGGAAGGAGGCCACCATGGCGCCGAACAGCGGCATGTTTTTGCGCTCCAGGCTGAACAGGCTCTCCCTCTGGGAACGCATATTGATGGAGTGGAAGATCTCACACATGGACATGGTGAAGAAGGCCATGGTGATACCCAGGCTGCTCTCCCCGTTTACCACGGCGGGATCCCCGGCGCGCCCGATAAAGTAGGCGATCATGGTCAGGACGGTCACTGCCACACCCTGGTATACCACGTCCACCCCAAGTCCTCCGGCAAAAATACCGTCCCCGGTCTTTCTGGGCTTCCGGTGCATGATGTTCTTCTCTGGATGCTCGATTCCCAGGGCAAGAGCCGGGAAGCAGTCGGTGATCAGGTTGATGAACAAAAGATGGGTGGGCTTCAGGATCACCAGACCCAGGAGGGATGCAAAGAAGATGGACAGCACCTCTGAAAGGTTGGAGCTCAGCAGGAACTGAATCGCCTTGCGGATGTTGTCATAGATCCGCCGTCCTTCCCGTGCGGCCGCCACGATGGTGGCAAAGTTGTCGTCCGCCAGAACCATGTCCGCCACGTTCTTCGTCACGTCCGTTCCGGTGATGCCCATGCCGATGCCGATGTCCGCACTCTTGATGGAGGGAGCGTCGTTCACTCCGTCTCCGGTCATGGCCGTCACATATCCAAGGTTCCTCCACATGTTTACGATCCTGGTCTTATGCTCCGGCTGCACCCGGGAATACACGAAGATCTCCTGAATCCTGTTTCGGAAGGTCTCATCGTCCATATCGTTCAGCTCCGCACCTGTGATGGCCTGGGAAGCGTCGGAGATGATCCCCAGCTCCTTGGCGATGGCCACCGCCGTGTCCTTATGGTCGCCGGTGATCATGATGGGCCGGATACCAGCCTCCCGGCACTGATCGATGGCGTCCTTCACCTCTGGACGGACGGGGTCAATCATACCGCAAAGTCCCACAAAGACCAGATCCTTCTCCAAATCCCCCGCCTCATAGGAGAACGGCGCCTCACCATAGGACCGGAAGGAGGCTGCCAGCACTCGGAGAGCCCGGTCCGCCATGCTCTTGTTTGCGGCAAGGATCTCATCCCTCAGCTCCTTGGTCATGGGGATCTCCTTCTCCCCGTTCCACACCTTGGTGCAGCGGCTCAGGATCTCGTCCGGCGCACCCTTGGTGTACTGGAAGATGCCCTCCTTGGTCTCATGGACCGTGGACATCATCTTTCTCATAGAATCGAAGGGCGCCTCCCCGATACGGGGCTGCTCCTTTTTCAGACTGTACTTGGGAAGCTCATTGGCAGCGGCAAAGGCTACCAGAGCCGCCTCCGTAGGCTCTCCCTTCACAGAGCCGTCCTCCTCCAGCTCCGCATCGCTGCAAAGGGCCATGGCCTTTGCCAGCAGGATCTTGTCCTTGGTAAACTCCTCCACAACGGTCATCTTGTTCTGGGTGAGGGTACCCGTCTTGTCTGAACAGATGATCTGGGTACAGCCCAGGGTCTCCACCGCCGTCAGCTTTCGGATGATGGCGTTTTTCTTTGACATGTTGGTAACACCGATGGACAGCACGATGGTCACCACCGCCACCAGTCCCTCCGGGATGGCTGCAACCGCCAGGGAAACGGCTACCATGAAGAAGTCCAGTACCGTCTCCAGATTCAGGGCGTTGCCCCGGATCCACGCCTCCACGATATTGAAGGCAAAGATGAAGATACAGATCCCCACCACCAGCTTGGTGAGAGTGTGGCTCAGCTGCTCCAGCTTGATCTGCAGCGGCGTCAGGCCGTCCTTGGCCTGGGAAATGGCGTCTGCGATCTTGCCCATCTCCGTGTCCATGCCCGTGCCCGTCACCACGGCCCGGCCTCTTCCGTAAACCACGGTGCTGCCCAGGTAAGCCATGTTCTTCCGGTCTCCCAGGGCCACGTCCTTGCCGCCGTCCAGAGAAAGGGCCTCCGTCAGCTTGCTCACGGCGGTGGACTCACCGGTGAGGGCCGCCTCCTCCACCTTCATGCTAGCCGCCTCCAGGATACGGCAGTCCGCCGGCACCGAATCTCCGGCCTCCAGGAGGATGACGTCTCCCACCACCAGCTCCTGGCTTTTGATGTCGCAGATCTTTCCGTCACGCAGGGTCTTGGTGGTAGCCGCCGACATGCTCTGCAGAGCCTCGATGGCCGCCTCCGCCTTGCTCTCCTGCACCACGCCCAGAACTGCGTTCACAATGACCACAAAGAGGATGATAAAGGTGTCATAGGGAACGCTGTGCTCCAGGATGTCCAGCAGGGCGGAAATGCCTGCCGCACAGATCAGGATGATGATCATGGGGTCCTTCATCTGATCAAAAAATCGCTTCAGCAAGGATTCTTTTTCCGGATCCGCCAGCTTGTTGGGTCCGTTTTTCTCCAGCCGGCTCTCTGCCTCCTGCTGGGAAAGTCCTTCTGGGGAAGCCTGGGTTTCCTTCAAAACCGCTTCCGCCGTTTCCAGGTAAAATTTTTTGTCCATACTTTCTCCTTTCGCGGCACACTCATTTTGCCAAACTATGATAGTAGATTTGGAAGTTGGCTTCTAAGCTTCTCCTTTTTACGTCCTTTTGGCGCCTCGTACAAAAAAAGACCTATTTGCCCCAGACAAATAAGTCTCATCATTTGAGGCAGAGCCAGGATCAGATCCAGGATGTTGACTCCGCCACACGCTTTGTGCTGATTACTCCCTTACTAACGAAAAAACTATAACACAAACTTACATTTTTTTCAACCCATTGGTCCATTTTTTAGGGATTTTTTTGGAAGTTTTTTTGAGATTTTTATCCAATCTCCACAATTTTTTTCACATCCGTTGCATCGGCAACATCTTTTCCCCTCCATTTCCTGTAGGATAAAGGCAGAAAAGGAAAGAAGCTCTTCTAAAAAGTCAAAAAGAGAGGACGCTCCTTTTGAAATTACCAGAAAACGCATGTCCTATCTTATATCTAGGAAGCATCACTTAAGGCTTATCATGCCAGGAGGAATCTTATGGAAAACAATATGTTCTGTTATCAGTGTCAGGAGACCGCCATGGGGACGGGCTGCACGAAATCTGGCGTCTGCGGAAAAAAACCGGAGATCGCCGCATTACAGGATCTGCTGGTTTACACCACCAAGGGTCTGGCCAGCGTCTGTACACGACTGAGAGGACAGGGGACCGCCGTTGAGGCCACCGTCAGCCACCTGATCACCCAAAACCTTTTTACCACCATCACCAACGTGAACTTCAGCCAGGAATCCATCACCGCCCGCATTGGGGAGACCCTGCAGGTGAAGGAGCAGCTCCTCGCCCAGGTGGAGGACCGGGACAGCCTTCCCGACGCCGCCCTCTGGAACGGCAGTGAGGAGGAGTACATGCCCAAGGCACGCACCGTCTCCGTACTGGCTACCAAGGACGAGGATATCCGCAGCCTTCGGGAGCTGATCACCTACGGCCTGAAGGGTATGGCTGCCTACATGAAGCACGCCAACGTCCTTCTGAAGGAGAATGAGGAGGTGGACAGCTTCCTCCAGAGAGCGCTGGCCGCCACCCTTGAGGATTCCCTCACGGTGGATCAGCTTGTGGCCCTCACCATGGAAACCGGAAAATACGGAGTCAGCGCCATGGCCCTTCTGGACGAGGCAAACACCTCCGCTTACGGTCAGCCGCAGCTTACCAAGGTCAACATCGGCGTAGGAAGCCGTCCTGGAATCCTGGTGTCCGGCCATGACCTCCGCGACCTGGAGATGCTTCTGGAGCAGACTCAGGGAACCGGCGTGGACGTATATACCCACTCCGAGATGCTGCCCGCCCACTACTATCCCGCATTCCAGAAGTATCCCAACTTCATTGGAAACTATGGAAATGCCTGGTGGAAGCAGAAGGAGGAGTTTGAGAGCTTCAACGGCCCCATCCTTATGACCACCAACTGTATCGTGCCCCCCGCAGACAGCTACAAGGACCGCCTTTACACCACGGGAGCCACAGGCTATCCCGGCTGCAAGCACATCGAAGGCGGCATTGGAGAAAAGAAGGACTTCTCCCCCATCATCCGTCAGGCCCTGACCTGCCAGCCCCCCAAGGAACTGGAGCAGGGAGAGATCGTGGGAGGCTTCGCCCACAACCAGGTACTCGCCCTTGCGGACAAGGTGGTAGAGGCCGTGAAGTCCGGCGCCATCAAGAAATTCGTAGTGATGGCCGGCTGTGACGGACGGGCAAAGAGCCGCAGCTATTATGCAGATTTTGCAAAGGCACTTCCCAAGGATACCATCATCCTGACCGCCGGCTGCGCAAAATACAAATACAACAAGCTGGATCTGGGAGACATCGGAGGCATCCCCAGAGTTCTGGACGCCGGACAGTGCAATGACTCCTACTCCCTGGCTGTCATCGCCCTGAAGCTGAAGGAAGTCTTCGGCCTGGAGGACATCAACGACCTGCCCATCATCTACAACATTTCCTGGTATGAGCAGAAGGCTGTCATCGTTCTCCTTGCCCTTCTGTACCTGGGTGTGAAGAACATCCACTTAGGGCCCACACTGCCCGCCTTCCTGTCCCCCAACGTGGCAAAGCTTCTGGTGGAGACCTTCGGAATCGCCGGTATCGGAACTGTTCAGGATGACATGGCTCTTTTCTTCCCGGAAAACGCCTGATCCTTCCGGCCCATCAAACAAACAATACGATAAATAAAATAAATGAATTACAAATCCTTCCTTAAAAATACGGCAAAAGCGGCTCAGACCATGGTCTGAGCCGCTTTTGTATCATTCTCGGCGGCTATCCTGAAGCCGCCGCGCTTTATTTAGCTGTGGGTCCCTCTTCTGGGCTCCTCTCCTAAGCTGTCGATGATGGTGATCACCAGACCTCGGATGCTGTTTTCCGTGGTACGGTAGGGAGCGATACGCAGAGTATAATGACGCCCGTTCATGGCCGTCACCTCCCGGTCCACGGAGGTCAGGTTCTTCAAAACGTTCTTGCAGTCCCTCTCGATCTCCTCATCCGGGAAGCTGTGGGCAAAGATCTGGATGGGACGTCCGATATCATGCTCCATCAGCTGAAATTCTCGTCCCACATACTCCGTAAACTTACGGATGTTCAGGTTGCTGTCCACAAACAGGATACCGATCATGGTGGAGGACAGGAAGTTGGAAAGGTCGTTGGTCAGCATGGTCAGCTCATCCAGCTTCAGCTGATGCTCCGTGTTGACGGTATACAGCTCCTCGTTCACGGACTGCAGCTCCTCCGTGGAGCTCTGCAGCTCCTCGTTTGCCGTCAGCAGCTCCTCATTGGCCGCCTGAAGCTCTCCGTTCACCGTCTCCAGACGCTGGATGGTGGCCCGCAGATCGTTCTGGGAAGCCTGGAACTCCCGCTCCAGGTCTGCGATCCTCTGGGCTGCCGTGGCGTTGATGTCGTACTTCTCCACGATACCCTCGGATTTTGCGGCCAGGTGCTCCATGAACAGAACCGCCGTCAGGCCGCTGGGACGGCCATAGTCCCCGGGAATGGGTCTCACGTGCAGATCCACCACCTTCCGGCCGGAGGCGCAGTCCACCGCAATGCCCGTGTAAGTCACCGCCTTATTCTCCATGTGGCTCTTGGAAAGGGCCGTGGAGGCCGCCAGACTGAGATCCACGTGGATCATGCTGAACAGATTCAAGGTCGCCTTGCCGGGAGCCAGGGTCAAGAAGTCCGTATAATTTCCGAAGAAATGGATGATGTTGTTCTCATCGTCCACCACCACGGAAGCGGGCAGGAAGGCTTCCAGATATCTGGTGTAAAGCCCCTCCTCCGTCCTCTGGACGATCTCGCTGTCTCCCTGGGTGCTCTCCCTCCGGGTGATGGCCTGGATATTGGGAATGTTGAAGGTGAGGGGCGTCAGGTTCTCCATCTTTCCCTCTCCCCTGTGGATGTAGATCTTCTCAGAGCTGCACACCGGCTTGAACACGCTGGCGTACTCGCTGGCCGTCTCGCTCTTGCCCAGGAACAGATATCCATTGTCCTTCAAAGCGGAATGGAAGATGGAAAACAGTCCCTTCCGCAGCACCGGCTGGAAATAGATCATCACGTTTCGGCAGACGATCATGTCCAGCTTGCCAAAGGGCGGATCCGAAAACATGTTGTGGGGCGCAAAGATGATCATCCGACGGATATCCTTGGCAATGTGGTAATGATCCCCGTGCTTCACGAAGAACTTGGCCAGACGGTCCGGCGTCACGTCGTCCACGATATTCTCGGAATAAATACCCTTTCCGGCCCGCTCGATGGAACCGGCGTGAACATCCGTCGCGAAGATCTTCACATCCCTCTGGATCTTCAGCTCCTCCATCACCTCCTGGAACAAAATGGCGATGGAGTAGGCCTCCTCACCGGTGGAGCAGCCGGCGCTCCAGATACGGATGGATTCGCTTGGCTTGGCCTTCCCCACGATCTTGTAGATCACGTTGTACTTCAGCTCCTCAAAAAAGCTGGGATCCCGGAAGAAGTTGGTCACGCCGATCAGGATCTCCTTAATGAGGATGTTCACCTCCTCCTCGTTGTCTCCCAGGAACTTGGCGAACTCTGGAAGGCTGGAGGTATGGGTAACGATCATCCGGCGCTCGATCCGGCGCAGGATGGTAGATCTCTTGTAATAGGTAAAATCAATACCGCTGGCATTCTTCAGAATGGTATATATGTAGGAAAAGGTCTCCTCATCGGTAAAGGACAGGGCGTCCTCCACCGCCCGGTCGTCCCTCTCCGCATCCAGAAGGATCGCCGGGGTCTGGGAGAAGTTCATGATCTCCTCCACGATCTCGTCCGGCTGAAGGATAAAGTCTACCACCCCCGTGTTGATGGCGTTCACCGGCATCCCGTCAAACTTGGCGCTCTTGGGATCCTGTACGATGACCAGTCCCCCCTTTTCCTTCACCTTCTTGACGCCGTTGGTGCCGTCCGAGCCCGTTCCCGAAAGAACCACGGCAATAGCCCGGTCCCCCTCCTCCTCGGCAAGGGAGGCGAAAAACACGTCGATGGGACGGTTGAGAGCTCCGGGATGAAGCTCCGAGAGCACAAGACGATTGTTCCGTACCTTGATGTATTTCTTGGGAGGAATCAGATAAACCGTATTCGGCTCCACGTACATCTTGTCCTCCGCCTGGCACACAGCCATCTTCGTGGTCTTGCCCAGGATGTCCGCCATCAGGCTCTTGTAATCTGGAGAGAGATGCTGAACCACCACAAAACTCAGCCCACTGCCGTCCGGCATACAGCTGAAAAGCTGCTGGAGCGCTTCCACACCCCCCGCAGATGCCCCCACACCGATGATCAACGATTCTTCCTTCTTTACTTTTTCATTTGCTGCATTTTGAGTCATACTGCTCTTCTCCTCTCCTGACATCCTCCTGTACTCCCACAGGACTATTAAAAAGATATTTGATACGGAAATCCTCCGCCGGCATGGGACGGTCATAATAAAAGCCCTGAGCGTAGATACAGCCTGCCTGGGTCAGCATGGATATCTGCTCCCTTGTCTCCACACCCTCTGCGATACAGGTCATGCCTCCCGTCTCGCAGATCCTTACGATATCCTTGATGAGCATCCGGCTCATCTCATTTCGGGTAACCTCCGTCACCAGGCTCCGATCCAGCTTGACAGTGTCAAACTTCACATTGGTAAACACGGACAAATTGGAATATTGAGAACCAAAATCGTCCATGGAAAAACGAACTCCAAACTCCCGGAACTTGCTCATAACTCTGTTCAAGGCAGATTGGCTGACATTCCCCGCACTTTCGGTGACCTCGATCTCGATCAGTCCCGGATCCAGCAGGGGGTAGCGGCTCTGTATGGCCAGTACAGAGGCCAGAGCCGCCGAATCAAACAGGGTCACTCTGGAAAAATTCACAGAGACCGGAACCAGGTTCAGTCCCTGTTCTCTCCAGGTATCCATCAAATGCATGGTATAGTCCAAAATATAAAGGTCCAGATCCCGGACGCTCCCGGAGCTCTCCATGCTCTCCAAAAACTTCACCGGCGGGATCACCCGCCCCTCCTCGTCCAGCCCTCTGGCCAGAGCCTCCGCCCCTATGAGAACGCCGCTCTGCATATTGATCTTCGGCTGGAAAAAGACCGTAAAATTATCAACCTCTCCCCCGGAAAACTGGGAGCGGTTCTCCTGCGGCTCATCCGAGGGAAGAGCCTTCATGGCCACCCGCTCGCACTTCATGATGGAACGGGCCTCCTCCACCAGGCTTTTTCCGGCAAAAACTCCCTCCGCCCAGGTATATCCCATACGGATCTTGCCGGGATAACGGCTTTGCAGGGCGGTCCTCAGCCGGGAGCTGCGCCCGGCGAAAACCTCCTGGGTGGTGTTGGGACAAAGCACCACAAACTCCGCCTCCCAGGTACGGAAAAGCTTGTCCGCACCGAAAATGTTTTCGATGGTGTTGGTCACATACCACAGAAGGCGGTTTCCATACTCGTATCCATAATTGCTGTTCATGGTGGGAAGATTCGGGATGTCCAGGCACAGGGCCCCCAGGGAGGAATAATTCTCCGAGGTAAACTCGTGGATCATCTCCATATAGGACCGCAGGTTCGGCAGATCCTCGTGCTTTCCCAGCACTCCCTTGCCCCTGTTGTCCCGGTGCTTCATCCCCACCCGGTAATCCCGATCCTTCTCCCGCAAAAGATGAGGGATGAGATAAGAGGGCAGGGCCGCCTCCATATGATTCTCCCTGGCGTTCTCCACACATAAAAAGCTGTCGATCTGTCCATTCTCCGTCATGGGGAAGATCATGAACCGCCAGGCTGTCTTCCGCTTGTCCTCCTGAACGATATCCCTTGTAAGGAACAGGGGACATTTTTTCAGGAGACATTTCTCCAGGATCGGAAGCCGTCCCACCGCCAGGCCGAAGATCAGCTGCTGAATGCTGTGCTTTCCCGCCGTGGTCCACTCGCAGGGCATGGTCACCGTGCCCTTGTCGCCGGACAGCTTCAGAAGGTAAGTACGATCCGCTTTATAAAAGTCTCCCAGATAGCTCAGTACCGTCTGCTGGGAATATTCCAAGGAATCCGACATGAGCATAGCGGACACGCAGCCCAGGGCCACGTCCTTCTCCGCCTCAGTCAAGGGACGCTCCATCTCCTGGACAGGCGTGCACATCTGGTCATTCTCCGTGTCCCGCTTCAGCTCCTGCCATCTCCAGTCCTCCGACTCCTCCGGGAACACCACCTTGTCATAGGCGGCGTTCCACCAGCTCTCACAAAGCTGCTTCGCCGCATGGAGCATCCGCTCATAGCTGGAATCCCTGGCAGTGCCCCACACGGCCCCGGCTATGAACCGCAGCCTCTCCACGTCCACCGTGTCCTCCAGGACGCTGCGTACATACTCGAAAGCGCTTTTCAGAATCTCCCGGAACTGATCCTCCGAGCCGATGTGCGGGAAAAACACCAGGATCTTGTCCTCGCTGTGCTGCCCCATGATACAGATGGGATCCAGGGCCGTGCCCAAGGCCGTCACAATGTAATAACGGAGACGGTCCGCCCGCACCAGATCCTGTCCATAGATACTGAGAGGGCCTCCCACGTGGATCAGCGCCATCCCGCAGCCGGAGGACTCTCTCTTGTTCATCAGCATCTCCACCATGGTCCGGAAGGTGCCCCGGCTGTACAGCTTCGTCACCGGGTCCCTGACGATCTCCACCTTCAGCGCCTTCTCCCAGCCTCTCCTCTGCTGGATGCGCCGGGCCGTGGCAAACAGGCGCACCGTCCCGGTCTTCCGGTCCTGGTAAAGGTTTGCGGAAAGCATGACCCACTGGATGTCACCGCTTCCGTCCACCCGCTGATACTCCATCATATGCCAGTATTCGCCTCTTTCAAAGGCCGCCAGGAGCGTCTCCCTGTCAAAGGTCTTCAGAAACTTCTGGCTGTCCGTCTTGCTGAAGAACCGGGAGGCTCCCCGCTGCAAAATGGAGGCATAATCCTTCCACTCAGGGTTCCCCATTCGGTTTTTCCCCTCGTTCCAGATCTCCTCCACCCGGTCCCCCGTCAGATCCGCCTTCAGGCCCAGCACCAGGTAAGGCAGCTGAGGCTCCGGGATCTGCCTCTGGAGGTGAGGCCTCCGGGGCAGGGCGGCGTTCTTATGGCCCAGATTCTCCACGATACCCACGGCCCGCACCGCCCGCCCCTGATCGTCAAAAATGGTGCTGTAGGACAGGGTGGCCCACCCGTAGGTGCCGCTCTCCCTGTACAGCAGGATAAAATTGCCGTAGCCCTTGACCTTGCCGGCATACATCTCCCCGGCAAACTCTCTCAGAAGCTGCTCCGACTCCTTATGTACCCATCCAGAGGACAAAAGCCCCTCGGGAAACTCGATCCATCCCTTGCCCTGTGCGGCAAAGATCCCGTCGTTTCCCATCATCCGAAACATCCCGGCGGACAAATCCACCTCCCAGATGCCCTGCCCGGTCTGGTCAAAGGCCGCCTGCAGCCGCTCATTCTTTCTTTTCAGGACCCGCTCCTTCTCCTTCAAGTCGGAGATGTCCGTCACCGCCAGCATCAGCGCCCGCCGGTTCTCCTCGTAGTCCACCTCCGCAATGCGGATTCGGCACCAGATCCTCTTTCCCTCTGGCCGCAGAAGGCGGACGCTCTGGTTCACCTCTCCTCCGGCCATGGCCTTCTTCACCATGCGGGAGAAGACGTGGGAGTCCTCCCGGAAGACCATCCTGCGAAAATTCATGTCGGCACAGTCCATCTTTTCCAGCCCCATGGTGCGCCGCAGCCCCGGACTCATGTAGATCACCGACAGGCCTTCGTTTGGCTCCAAAAGAGCCACCCCGCTGTCCATATATTCCAGGATCTGGGTCAGCCTGATGGTACTGACGCCGTAATCCCTTGCCTGGGCGGGAATCTTCTCATGGGCGTCCAGCTTGATGCGGTAACGCCTCCGCCCTCCCCGCTTCGACTCGTACAGCGCCTCATCCGCAAGACGGTACAGATCCTCGAAGCTCCGCTCGCCGCCTCTGGAAAGACAGATCCCCACGCTGGCGGTCACCGTCAGCCCGGAGCCGTCCTCCATGGTCAGCTGCAGATGCTCGCAGATGGCCTCTCCCTTTTTCTGACAGATCTCCTCATTGATCCGCCCTCCCAGAAAGGCCACAAACTCATCGCCTCCCAAACGTCCCACGATGTCCGTCGCCCGGAACAGCCCCGACAGGATCCTGGCGCTCCTTCGGAGCACCGCATCCCCCGCCTGGTGTCCCATGGAGTCATTGACGTTTTTAAAGCGGTCCAGATCCACGATCAAAAGAGCGCAGGAGTCCTCTGGGCCCATCGTGCTCAGCCTCTGTCTCACATATCTTTCCACCGCTCCCCGATTCAGCAATCCGGTAAGAGAATCCTTGGACGCTTTCTCCTGAAGCCGCTGGTACTGCTCCATCAGCTCCTTGGAGTCCAGAATCTCCATGTCCGCCTCTCTTATAGTTTCCCCCATAGTGTTTCCTCTCATCCCGACACGATATTTCCCGATGTCATATCCTGACACCCCTATATCGTCCGCACTAAGCAGGCAATGACGGCCTCTCCAACAGACCGGCGGTCATCACCATGCCAAAATCCTTTCTCTCCGTTTATTGTACACTATCTATTTCGCATTTTCCACTCTTTTTTCGGGGTGTTTTGTTATTTTATGTTTCCATTTGTGTAAAAAATATCCTCTCTACCCCCCCCCCTGAAAAAATCTCCAGAATAGGCTTTTTAAGGGCAAAAAAGGGAGCCTTTTTCAGATTTTTCCGAAAAAGACTCCCTTGGAAAGGAAGGTCCTCAGTCTCCCTTCTCCTGTTTTTTCTTCTCCCCTTCTGCCCTTTTCCTCTTTCTCCGGTCACTCAGCTTCAAGAGGAGCCCCAGCAGGAACAAAAATACCAGGAAAGCCAGGAGGGCCGTCACCAGCAGCTTCTGCTTTCGGCTTGTCCCCTCCAGAGGGTTCCGAAGGACAATGCCGCTTCCCTGCTCCTTCTCATCCTCCTCCTGATACTCCGTGCGCACTCCCCGGACAAGAAGCCGGTGGGAATTGACCCCGTAGGGGGTACAGGTGACCAGGGTGACCAGATCCTTGTCCTCCTGGATGGCCAGGGCCTCCGTTTCCTGGGGAAGGACGGTGAGGATCTGATCCACCCGGTAGGCCAGCACCTCGTCCAGCACCCGGATCAGGAACAGGTCTCCCTCCTCCAGCTGATCCAGGTCGGTAAACAGCTTCGCACTGGGAAGGCCCCGGTGAGCGGACAGCGCCGCATGGTTTCCCACCCCGCCGATGGGAAGGCTGGTACCCTCGATGTGGCCGCAGCCGTTCTCCAGAGCCTCCGCCCCCACTCCGTGGTAGATGGCCAGCCTGACGTTGATCTTGGGGATCTCCACATAGCCCATGATCTCGTTCCCCATGGGGTTCAGGATCTGGTCGTAGGGATGACTGAGCACGTAGTCCCCCTTCTCCTGGTCAAAGGCGTCCATAATGGTATTCACCCGGTGTTCCTGATTGTAGGCCCGGGCCTCCTCCCAAAGCTCCGTGTAATCCTCCGGCTCCAGCTCCTCCACCGCGCTGCTGTACTCCGAGATCAGCTGCTGGTTCCGGTAATTGTTCCACAGGTCACTGATGGTCGGGTAAAGCAAGATCCCCAGCCCCGCCAGGAATCCCAGGGCCATAAAAGCATAGGCCCACCGGGATGTCTTTTTCTTTTTCTTATGATCTGCCATTGCTTCCTACTTCCTGTATCTGCGGGAAAACCAGGCCTCCGCTAACCATTGCCCTGTCCTTTCCTGCCCGACAAAAGCTTCAGGCCCGCCAAAAGCTCCACCTCGCTGCGAAACTCCAAAGTCTTCCCATCCATATTTCTCACGTACCCCTGCCAGCTCACCCGGCGCCTGCTCACCACCACGATGTCAAAAGTCATGGCACCGCCCCACTTTGACAGGATCTCCTCATCCTTCATCCTCTCCCTGGGCAGTCGGTATCCTCCCTGCCCGCCCTCCTCCCGAAGGAAGCTGCGCTTCTCCTGAAAGGTCTGAGGATAACCACATTTGTCAAAAAGCCGGTCCGCCTGGACCAAAAGCTGGGAACCCGACCGAAAAACCAGGGGCCGCTCCCACAGCTTGCTGTATGCCCGTCCTCCCATGTCGCTCCCGGAATGATCCACGCAGACTCTGATCCCGTTCATGGGATACCCTCTGTTTTTTTGTCCCGCCATTCATTCCCCTTTCCGCAGATCTCTCAGGCGTCTGCCGCCTTCGTTCCCCCTCCGGGACCGATCTCCTCCAATTCATAAACCAGCTCGATCTGGCGTTTTCCTATCTGCTTCTTGAAGCTTCTCTGGATCCGCTCCACCACCATGAGACTGTTCTCATAGGAGCACCCGGGCAAAAGGATCAGCACCTGGGTGGGACTGAACCTGGTGGCCACGTCCCCCGTGCGGAGAGCCTCGTAGACGATGGCCTCCAGCCTTTTCATTTCCTTCAGAAGGCCGCTGTCCGACAGGGAATTTTTCCATAGCTCACTGGTGCGGCGCAGGGTCAAAAGCACCACGTACTCCGCCATCCCCAGCCGCTCCACCCGCCTGGCCTCGATCCGGTACACCTCCCGGAAGATCTGATAGTCGCAGAAAAAGGAACCGTTGGGCCGCTCCTGCTCCCGCATATCCATCATCAACCCCCGGATGTCCGTCATGGTGTTCCCGTTGTCCGAGAGCATTTCCCGGAAAACGCCCTGGAGCTTCTCCTGATTGCTTACGCCCAGGTTCTCATAGAACATCCGCTTGGTCTTCTCATAGCTCCGCATGGCCTGATCGATCTTTTTCTGGCGGTACAGGCTTCGGATGTGAAGGCAGTGAAGCTCCTCGTCATAGGCATCCACGCTCAGAGCCTGCATACAAAGCTGCTCCTGCTCCTCCCACCAGCCTCTCCTGGAATAGATCTCACAAAGCTGCTTCACCGTCCGCAGGTACACCATCTGATACCTGGTGACCCGGGGGATGGCCCACAGCTCGCCGGCCACCTTGGCGGAAATATTTCCCCGATAGCCGCTGATGATCCTCTCGCACAGCTCCTTTTTCTGCTCCTCCTCCAGGTCCTCCTGCAAAAGGCGCTCCGCATTCCTCTCGTATTCCTCCAGATCCGTCTCCACCTGCACCTCTGGATTCCACTGGTAGGAGCCCGGCAGGGTACACACGAACTTTCTGTCCCCCAGCACCTTCAGCTCGTTCCGCAGGCGGTACATCAGGTTCCGCAAGGTATTCTCTGGATTTTTCCCGCCGCTGTCCGGCAAAAGCTCGATCAGCTTCTGCTGGGTGAGCACCTGGCTCCGGTGCAC
This sequence comes from Eubacteriales bacterium, assembly GCA_030533315.1. The sequence continues at coordinate 2,986 of JAUNJL010000010.1, read as the reverse complement.
GATCAAATACGCCAGAAGATTGGTAAGGCGGCCGGAACGCAAGGTATCCTCGCTGATGATCACATTGCCATCGGAAAGCACAAACCGACCAAACAACTGCATTTTCATTTTATCCATACTGATCACCCTGTCTGATCTTCCAGGGACTCCTCCTTCGTCTTTTCCCCGTCCTCCACCACAGAGTCCATGAGACGCAGCAGCTCCATCACGCTTCGGAAGCAGCGGCGCTTGCCGCCCTGGATCCATTCCACCCGGCCCTGCCAGCTCATATTCTGTGTGTCCTCCACTTCTATGAGAAACGTCTGTTTTTGTCCCTGTTTCATTTTTGTTTTCACCTCCGGAAGCATCCCTTCGCAACCGTCCTCATATCCCAACGGTTACGAAAAAGCTGTCCTCCCCACTTTATACATCTTTTTCCCCTTGTTGACAAGTCTTTTTCGGACAGCTTTTTCTCTTTATTTTTTATTTCCTATTTTATGTCATTCTTTATTTCTATACCTAAGCTTGCCTCTTATCCTTCCCGGTCCTGCCTTCTTCCCTTTATGGCCGTCACTACGCCTCCCAGAAGCAGGGCTGCGCCTGCCAGAAGGATGAAACCTGCCAAGGGCGTATCGTCTCCCGTTCTGGGACTTGCCACGGAGGAGCTTCTGTCTTCCGCCGGTCTGCCGGAGCCGCCTCCCTGATTCTGGGATCCCGGAGACGCCGTGGGAATGGGCGTAGGCGTGGACGCCGGCTCTTCCTCGGTAAAGCGGTTGGTAATGACCACTTCCTCGTCAGGGCTTGCCGGAGTCAAGGTCACCTTTCCCCCTTCCTTATTGAGGGAAATGGTAAAGTCCAGGCCGTCTCCATTTTTCAACGGTTTTCCGCTGGCGTCCGTCTCCGCCACGTAATAGGTGGCGGCATCGGTTTCCGATTCCCCGATGCTCACCTCCAGGGAGGTGCTCACCTGGCTCTTTCCATTCATATCCAGGGCCAGCACGTCGCTGGATCTCTTTGTCAAAGCCTCATCCTCAAACACGGCTGCGTAAAAGGTATCCTTCGTCTCATAATCCATCCCGTCCATCACCGTCCGCTTGGTGATGGTCAGGGTCCCTCCGTAATAATATCCATCGGGAAGACCGGCGGTGGTATTCTGGAAGGTCAGCTCCCCTGCAGGGGCCTGCCTGGTAATGGCAGCCGCCTGACCGTTGGGAAATCTTGGGACAAACAGCACCTGGTCTATGAGAACGCTGGGAACCACCTTTCCATTGCCGTCCGTCTCCGCCACGTAGTAGGTGGCATCGGTGGCCAGGTTCTGGAACACGGTGGAGGAAGTATCACTGTTCAAAAAGGTGATGGGCTGATCGGTGGTTCCCGCCGCCCGCAGGGTGCAGGCCGGGTCGGTGAAAAGCCCCACGTAAAAGGTCAGCTGTGTATTTTCCGGCGGATTGTAGGTCAGTCCCGTCTCGGTGTTCACCAGCTGCTTTGTCACCGTGAGAGAGCCGTTGTTGTGAGGACCCATAAGGCCGGTCTTCGGCTGGGTCTCCACGGCGTACTGCCAGCTGCTGCCCGCCGCCCCCACAACCGGGTAGGGAACGGAGATCAGCATGGCGGAAATGGCGTCCACCCTGTAGGCCGCATTCGCCTGGGCATCCTGGAACACCAGGTACATTCCCGGAGTCAGATCTCCAAAGCTCACGGCGCCGTCTGCCGCCGTGACGCCGCTTTTTACCTCCTCATGAGGAACCAGGGGAGCCAGCGCTGCCGCCGCCTCATTGGATTCTGAGGCGCTCATGCCCTCCAGGCGGACGCCGGATGAGCTGTACGGGGAGAGGAGCGTGTATCTTGCCGATCCTCCCTCCGTGGCCAGCTCCGCCACCTTTGCCAGCTTCACGGTCACTCCCGCCATAGTCTTCACATTGTTTTCCTGCATATTTGGATCTGTGTAGGTCATCGTCACCTTCAGGGAACCCTTTTCCCCTGGGGTGAGGTCGGGCATCCAGTCCTGCTCCGAAGCGGCAGCACCGGATACCAGTGTCCCTAACAGCAGTGTAAGCGTACAGATCGCTGCCAGAAGCTTCCTTCCCCTCTTAGTCTTTTTCTGAAAATATCCTTTCAACATGCTTCCTTCCCTTCTTTCCTCTAAAATCTGCCGGCTGGCACGGGGTCAGATCCCCCTCTGGCCACAACGGATTTTTTGATTTTCTGCTCTCTTCCTGCGCAGCTGGTCATATAGGGTGATGGCCCAGACGATGAGGACTGCCAGCAGCACGCCTCCTGCCGCACACAAAAGCTGCATTCCCATTTGATATGTATCTTTTTTCGGCGTTCTTTCCTGCTCCATCACATAGGTTTCCTCCACGAAGTCTACCCGGTGCCCCCGCACCAGAAGACGGTGGGTGTTGACGCCATAGGGGGTGCAGGTCATAAGGGTGGCATAATCCTTTCCCTCCTCGATCTCCAGGTCCTCCACCACGTCCGGCTCCACGGTTTTCATCTGATCCACCCGGTAGGCCAGGGTGTCTCCCAGGATGTGGATGTAGAACACGTCTCCCATCTCCAGAAGGGGAAGGTCCGTAAACAGCTTTGCGCTGGGAAGTCCCCGGTGTGCAGACAGCACGGTGTGGCTTCCCTCTCCTCCCACCGGAAGGCTGCTGCCGAACAGATGGCCCACGCCCCGCTCCAGGGATTCCTGGGAGGTGTAGTGGTAGATCGGAAGAGTCTCCCCGATGGCCGGGATCTCCAGGGATCCCATAAGGCCTTCCTGATCCATGTTCAGCAGGGCTTCGTACCGGGGATCCTGGATCCCGTCCCGGATGGAGAAGGCATCTGGAAGGGTCTCCTGCATGATGGTTCCGTTGTAGGCCGCGGCTTCCTCTTTCTGCCTGCGGTATTCTTCCGGATCGGAGCTTTCGGTAACGGTACTGCTGTAGCTGCTGATCAGCTGTTTTGCCCGATATTCATTCCATTTGTTGCTGATGGTCGGGTACAACAGTATGGACAACCC
>JAUNJL010000151.1 GCA_030533315.1 Eubacteriales bacterium | reverse complement strand
CCCATGGCATATTGAATGATCCGGTCCTCGCTGAGGTCTTCCTTTCCCACTTCCCCGGTGATCCTTCCCTGGTGCATGATGATGGCTCTGTCACACATCCCTATGATCTCCGTCATCTCCGAGGAGATCATGATCACGGCTACCCCCTGCTCCGCCAGATGATTCATCAATTCATAGATTTCCACCTTGGCTCCCACGTCCACTCCTCTGGTAGGCTCATCAAACACCACGCATCTGCAGTCTGCCGACATCCACTTGGCAAAGCATATTTTTTGCTGGTTTCCTCCGCTGAGGCTGGATACCGGATGCTCCGTCGAGCCATATTTTGTTGACATTTTTGACAAAAGCCCTCCCACGTAAGACTTTTCGTAGGCGTGTCTGAGGAAACCATGCTTTGTCACCTTCCTTAAGGAGCTCAGCGTGACATTGATGCGAATGCTCTGATCCACCAAAAGTCCCAGGCTTTTGCGGTTTTCAGACAGATAGCCCAGGCCCGCCCTGACCGCATCCGCCGGCTGCCTGAAATCTGCTTCTTTGCCCGAAAGCACCACCCTGCCGGAGGATTTTTTCTCTGCCCCAAAAACCGCCAGCATGGTCTCTGTCCTCCCTGACCCCACAAGGCCCGCAAACCCCAGGATCTCTCCCGACCGAACCTGAAAGCTTACATGATCCACCTTATTTTCCACAGACAGGTTTTCCACCTGGAGAACCACGGCCCCCATATTGGCCTCCCGCCTGGGATACATTTGTATCAACTCTCTTCCGATCATCATATGGATCAGCTCCTGATCGGTCACCTCGCCCACATACCCAGATCCCGCATATTTGCCATCCTTCAGCACGGTGTAGAAGTCACACAGCTGAAAAATCTCATTCATATGATGGGAAACGAACAGGATGCTCACTCCCTCCGACTTTAACTTGCGGATCAGGGCAAACAGCTTTTGTATCTCTGTCACGGTCAGCACGGCGGTGGGCTCGTCCAGGATCAATATCTTGGCATTTCTCGTAAGGCATTTGCATATTTCCACAATCTGCTGATGGGCAACGCTGAGCGTCCCCAGCCTGGCCCTCGGGGAAATGGAGCCAAAGCCCAGCTCGCTCAATCTTTCTGCCGTCTCCTGATTCAGCCTCTTCCAGTTGATCAGCCTGCCCTTTTCTGCCAGCCGGTCGATGAACACATTCTCCGCCACCGTAAGGTCCGGAGCCAGCATAAACTCCTGGTAGATCACCGCCACTCCCAGCCTTTTCGCATCCAGAGGCGACGTGATCGCCACCTCCCTCCCATCTATACAGATACTGCCCCCATCCTTTGTATAAGCGCCTGACAAAATCTTGATCAGCGTTGATTTCCCCGCTCCATTCTCCCCGATCAGTGCGTGGATCTCGCCCTGGCGCAGGCGGATGGATACCTGATCCAGCGCCTTGATACCGCCGAATTGCTTGCTGATTTCTTTCATCTCCAGACGATATTCGCTATTTTCCATAAATCCCCCTAAACGAATGGGGCTGATAAACAGCCCCATGTACGAATCCAGATCCCGGTCCCAGATCTCCTCATTTAGAATCCATAGTCATAATGCTCTTCCACATTTTCCTTTGTGACAGCCACTGCCTCCGTCATGGTAATATCCTCATAGCTGTCTGGATCTGCCCCGTTTACCAAAATATCCTGTGCGATCTCCATCCCCAGCTCTCCGATCTTCGTGGGGCTGTTCTCGCCGATGGCCAGTATCTTTCCCTCCTTCATGTAGTCGTAGCCGTCCTTGCTTCCGTCCGCAGCGCTGATCAGCTTTACGACGCCGTCATCCCCGTAGGTGATGCCCGCATTGTCCAGCGCAGTCATTGCGCCGATGAGCATAGGATCATTTTCGGCCATGATCAGATTCAGGTCGGGATTGGCGGTGATCAGATCCTCCGCCGCCACAAGGCCCTCGTCGATGGTCCAATTTCCCCATCCCTGGCCGGTGATCTCAAACCCTGCCTCTTCATTTTTTGCTTTTCCAGAGCTTACGATGGACTCCTCCATCTCCTTGGCGGCCTGCCATGCCTCTTCCTCCGTGCATCCCAGCCTCTGCATAAGGATCCCGGCAAACATCCCGTCCCTTCTCTGGGTTCCCGCTATGGAACCCGTGTTTCCGCTGAGGAGCACGGCGCTGATCTCCTGATCCTCCGGCAGGGTCTCCGCATAATATTTTCCCACCTGAAGTCCGTTCTGCTCGTTGTCCGAATACACGGTGGTCACCTGCATACTCATGTCATCGACGCCTGAATCCAGGTTGATGATCGGGATATCCGCCTCAAAGGCAACCTGCTGGCTTGCGGTGGCCGCACTGGGATCCACGCAGTCAAGAAAGATCAGATCCACGCCGGAGGCAACCAGCGTCTCCATATTCTCCAGCTCCTTGGTGGTGTCATTGTTGGCATCCAAAACCGTGCATTCCCATCCCAGCTCCTCACACTTTTTGCTGACAATGTCGCCGATCGCCGCATAGTAAGAGCCATTGGCGGTCCGCAGAGCAAACCCTACGGAAAAATCCTCCGCCCCACAAGGAATCGCCGGCATAAGGGATACGGTCATAAAGCCTGCGGACGCTGCCGCCACCATCTTTCTCGTCATTTTCTTCATGTTATTTCCTCCAACACATTCTG
>JAUNJL010000150.1:1532-2679 GCA_030533315.1 Eubacteriales bacterium | reverse complement strand
AGGATGGCTGAACAACGTCTCAAATACTGTAAAATGGAAGATTTTTCATTCTTCCGGATAAGGAGGATTTATGAAAGCAACGGGAATTGTCCGCAGAATTGACGATCTGGGACGAGTGGTGATTCCAAAGGAGATACGGCGGACCCTGCGGATCAAGGAAGGGACGCCGCTGGAGATTTTTACAGACCGGGAGGGAGAGATCATTCTGAAAAAATATTCGCCCATTGGGGAGCTGAGTATTTTCGCCAAGGAGTACGCGGAGGCGCTCTCCCAGACCACGGGAATGGTGTCCTGTATTACGGACCATGACCAGGTGGTTGCCGCGTCAGGGCTGGGAAGCAAGGAATATATGGGAAAAGAGATCAGCAAGGAGCTGGAGAATGCCATTACCGGCCGGGAGGGCGTTTTGGCCAATGGCAGCGACAGAAGGAAGATCCCCGTGGTGGACGACCAGACGGGAGAGCTGTATTCCCAGGTGATCCAGCCCATCATTTCCGCCGGTGACGCCATCGGCTCCGTGATCCTGATGGGAAAGACGGAGAAGGACGTGATGGGAGACGGAGAAAAAATGCTGCTTCAGACGGCGGCTGGATTTTTGGGGCGGCAGATGGAGCAGTGAGCCTTTTTCGGCGGGCATCTTTTAAGAGGAGCCTGCGTAGGAGGAGGAAAGGGCGTGGTATTCCTCCAGGGTCTGACCGGTGAGGGAGAGAAAGGCGGCCAGAGGGCGGGTGACGTAGCGGATGTGCCAGGGCTCGTAGGGGACGCCGGTGAGCTCCTCCTTGTTTTTGGGATAACGGAGGATAAAGCCAAAAAGGGAGGCGTTTGCCGCCAGCCAGAGCCCTTCCGGAGTGTAGGCAAAGGCCTCTGTAAGCTGCAGTCCCACCCTGGGACAGGAAAGATCCAGGGCAAGGCCGCTTTGATGCTCGCTGGCGCCGGGCGGGGCCACATAGGGACTGCCCCGGTACAGCTCCTTCTGGCGCTCATAGGAGCGGTAGCCGGAGATCCCGTAAAGACTGAGCCCCTCCCGCTGGCTTGCATGGATCAGGCTTTGGGCCGCGCGGGCGGTTTTTAGCTCCAAAAGGCGCTTGGGATCTCCGGGAGGAGCGTCGAAGGGCAGGCCAAGATCTGTGAGATTTTCCGGAATATA
>JAUNJL010000150.1:0-1432 GCA_030533315.1 Eubacteriales bacterium | reverse complement strand
GAAAGCCTGGTATTACCATGTGTATGAAACAGGGAAGGGGGTTATTCCATTTTTCAGGCAGGAATGCTTCGCGGCAGATGGCTTACAGGTCCAGATCCTTGCGGCTCATCTCCTCGATCAGCTCCACTCTGGTGTCGTACAGCCTGCGGGAAAGATCCACGTAAACCTTCTGGGGATTGACGAAACGGCGGGACTCGTCCCACAGGGTCGCCTGCTCCTTCTGGCAGATCTCCCGCAGCTCCATGACGGAGGGGGAGGTGTAAACGGTGTCTCCGCCTTTGATGACGGGGACAAGGAGCTCCCGGATCTGGTAGGTGCCGCCCAGGATCTTCGTCTTTTTCCAGGTGTCCACAGGGTCGAAGATGATCATGGTCTCCTCCGGATCCAGAACCTCGTCGGCAAGGCAGATGAGATCGGCCTTGATCTTGCCGGTGGACTTGCTGTATATGCGGTATACCGTCTTATTTCCCGGATTGGTGACCTTGGCGGTGTTTTCGGAAAGCTTGATCTTGGGAACAAATTCCTCACTGTCCGGATCCTTCACGGCGGCAAGCTTATAGACGCCGCCGAAGGCGGGATTGTCGTTCGCGGTGATCAGGCGGGTGCCAACGCCCCAGGAGTTGATCTTCGCGTCCTGGGCCTTCAGGCTCTCGATCAGGTACTCGTCAAGGTCGCTGGAGGCGGAGATGGTGGCGTCGTCAAAGCCTGCGGCGGCCAGCATCTTGTAGGCTTCCTTGGAGAGATAGGCCAGGTCGCCGCTGTCGATGCGGATGCCGTACCTGGTAAGGGGGATCCCCTCCTCCCGCATTTCCTCAAAGACCCGGATGGCGTTGGGGACGCCGGATTTCAGAACGTCGTAGGTGTCCACCAGAAGGATGCAGGCATTGGGATAAAGCCCTGCGTAGGTCTTGAAGGCGGTGTATTCATCCGGGAAGCTCATGATCCAGGAATGGGCGTGGGTTCCCAGAACGGGAACGTCAAACATGCTGCCGGTGAGGATGCAGGAGGTGCCGATGCAGCCGCCGATCATAGCGGCTCTGGCGCCGAAGATCCCGGCATCGGGGCCCTGGGCCCGGCGAAGGCCGAACTCCATGATCCCATCTCCCTTCGCCGCGTAGCATACCCGGGCAGCCTTTGTGGCAATGAGGCTCTGATGGTTCATAATATTCAGGATGGCGGTTTCCACAAGCTGAGCCTCCATGATGGGGGCGATCACCTTCACCATGGGCTCTCTTGGGAAAATGACGGTTCCCTCTGGAATGGCGTAAATGTCGCCGCTGAAGCGGAATTTACTCAAATATTCCAGGAAGTCCTCGTCAAAAAGCTTCAGGCTGCGGAGATACTGAATATCCTCCGGGGAAAAATGGAGGTTTTCGATGTATTCGATCACCTGCTGCAGCCCGGCGCAGATGGCGAAGGCGCCTCCGCAGGG
>JAUNJL010000057.1 GCA_030533315.1 Eubacteriales bacterium | reverse complement strand
GTGCCGCGACGTTTTGGAAAACGGCACCAGCACCGAGGGTGAGAAGGTACGGCCGGTGTGGGAGGACGGAAGCTTTGCCTACACGATCAAAAAATTCGGGGTGGTAAACCGCTACGACTTGAGGAAGGAGTTTCCGGCCCTGACCCTTCGCAAAACGGCCCTGAAAAGCGCCATGGACGAGATCCTGTGGATCTGGCAGAAAAAATCCAACAATATCCGGGATCTGAACAGCCATATCTGGGACAGCTGGGCGGACGAGGAGGGCTCCATCGGAAAGGCATATGGTTACCAGCTGGGAGTGAAGCATTCCTACAAGGAGGGAATGATGGACCAGGTGGACCGGGTGATCTATGACCTGAAAAACAATCCGTACAGCCGGAGGATCATGACAAACATTTATGTCCATCAGGATCTTTCGGAAATGCACCTGTACCCCTGCGCCTATTCCATGACCTTCAATGTGACAAAGGAGCCGGGGGAGGACTGCCTGATCTTAAACGCCATTCTGAACCAGCGCTCCCAGGACATCCTGGCGGCGAACAACTGGAACGTGTGCCAGTATTCCATCCTTCTGATGATGCTGGCCCAGGTGTGCCACATGAAGGCGGGAGAGCTGGTGCACGTCATCTCCGACTGTCATATTTATGACCGTCACATACCGGTGATCAAGGAGCTGATCCAAAGAGAGCCCTACCCGGCGCCCACGGTGCGTCTCAACCCGGAGATCCAGGATTTTTATCAGTTTACCACGGATGATCTTTGGGTGGAAAATTACAAAACCTGGCCGCAGATCAAGAATATTCCGATCGCCATCTGAGAAAGGGGGAGAGCGTCTATGAAGCTCATAGTTGCCGTTGATAAAAACTGGGGGATCGGCAAGGACAATAAGCTCCTGGTGAGCATTCCCGCAGATATGAAGATGTTCCGCCAGGAAACCACGGGGAAGGTGGTGGTCATGGGGAGAAAGACCCTGGAGAGCTTTCCGGGAGGACAGCCCCTAAAAAACCGGGTAAACCTGGTGCTGTCCAGAAACCAGGAGTACAAGCCCAAGGGGGTAAAGGTGTGCCGCAGCCTGGAGGAGCTTTTGGAGGAAGTGAAGAAATATCCCTCCGATCAGGTGTACTGCATCGGGGGAGAAAGCATTTACCGGCAGCTGCTCCCCTACTGCGACACGGCCCATGTGACCAAGATCGATTTCGCCTACCAGGCGGACAGCTATTTTCCCAACCTGGATGAGCTGCCGGGATGGAGGGAGGCTGCCGTGAGCGAGGAGCAGACCTATTTTGATCTGGAATACCGGTTTGTGCGCTATGAGCGCGTTCAGGAATAGGATCCCTGACCAGGTGAAAAAAAGCCCCCACCCTTATTCCAGAGGAAAATGGGTGGGGGAAGGGGGACGGATTCTCAGATCAGATCACATGCAGCCATCCCTGGGGAGCCTGGATATGCCCCATCTGGATGCCGGTGAGGGTGTCGTACAGCTTCTTGGTGACAGGCCCCATCTCGGTCATGCCGCTGGGAAGACAGATCTCCCTGCCATGATCCACGATTTTTCCCACAGGGGAGATCACAGCTGCCGTACCGCAGAGGCCGCATTCTGCAAAATCAGGAAGCTCATCCAGATACACCTCTCGCTCCTCGGCTTCCAGGCCCAGGTACTCCTTGGCCACCTGTACCAGGGAACGGCGGGTGATGGAGGGCAGGATGCTGCTGGACTTGGGGGTGACGACTTTGTTGTCCTTGGTGACGAAGAGGAAGTTCGCCCCTCCCGTCTCCTCCACCTTCGTGCGCGTCCTGGGATCTAAGTACATATTCTCGTCAAAGCCCTGATTGTGGGCGTCCACGATGGCGTGAAGGCTCATGGCGTAGTTCAGCCCCGCCTTGATGTGGCCGGTCCCGCAGGGGGCAGCGCGGTCAAAATCGCTGACACGGATGGTCAAAGGCTTGGCGCCTCCTTTAAAGTAAGGGCCGACAGGCGTGGTAAAGATGCGGAACTGATATTCTGATGCCGGCTTCACGCCGATCACTGCGTCGGAGCCAAACATAAAGGGACGGATGTATAAGGTGGCACCGCTTCCATAGGGGGGAACGTAGGCCGCATTCGCTTTCACGGTCTGGGTAACGGCCTCTATGAAACGCTCCTTGGGGAAAACGGGCATCTCCAGACGCTTGGCGGAACTCTCCATGCGCTCGGCGTTCAGGTCTGGACGGAAGGTTACGATCCTCCCATCCTGGGTGGTGTAGGCCTTCATGCCCTCAAAAATAGTCTGTGCATACTGGAGCACGCCGGCGCACTCACTGATGGTGATGGTGTCATCGGTGATGAGGCTGCCCTGGTCCCACGCTCCTTCTTTAAAATTGGATACATAACGGTAATCGGTCTTTACATAAGAAAAACCCAGATTACTCCAGTCGATGTTCTTTTTTTCCATGATCTTGTACCTCCAGCTTCAAATGGTGCTCCGACAGGCTCCGTCTGCTCCCGTGGAGGAGAGGGAACCCCGGGCACTTTTCATGAACTGTTCATATTGTAAAACTTTTAACAGGTAAGTGCAATGGAAAAATACATTTTTTTTAGTCTTTTTTAGTCTTTTTTCGGCTTTTGGGGCATTTGAGGGGGATTTATCTGGTTTTCCGCCTCAGGGAGCTTTCCATGAGCCGTCTTTCCGGCCTGCTGACAGGACGCCTGTGAACAGGAATGCCGGGGCGGAGGAACAGGAGGAAGAAGGCAGGAGCCGTCTTGTATTTTTGCACCATTTTCGATATAATGGTCGTGTTAAGAAGAGGTAAAGAACATGGTCTGCTGCCGGCGGGGCTCCGCAGGCGGCATTGGGAAAACGAGGCAGAGGACACGGAGGAAGCCATGGGGAATCAGGAATGGGAAGACCTGGGGGACAAGATCCAGGATATCATAGATCATGCGGTCAATGAAAAGAATTTCCGCAGGATGAGTCAGGAGATCAACGGTGTGCTGAATAGGGCGCTGGAGAGCGGCAGCGATGTCTTAAAGGGTGCCCTGGACGGTGCGTTTGGCCCGGATAAAAGGCGGGGCGGTTATACCAGCAACCCTAACAGCGGTCCTTTGGAGGGCAGGGAGCCTGACGGGGACAAGGGAGAATATACTTACGGAATGCCTGGGGGAGGCCTTGGCGGCGGAGGGAGGAACCCGGAGCACAATGCCAGGGCCTACGAGACCCACAAAAGCCATGGATACCAAAAGCCGCCCTTTGGCAGAGATCAGAGGATCAGCAGGGAGAAGGAAAAGCAGCTTCCGGCGCTTTACGCCTCCACAGGAGGGGAGACGGCCAAGGGAGTGCTGATGACGATCTTTGGGGGAACCCTTACAGGAGTGACGGGAGCCTGTCTGGTAGGCTTTGGGATCGCAGCCCTGGCGGGGGTGATCCCGGTGGGAGCGGTCATGGGTTTTGGCATCGCCGCTGCGGCCAGCGCCCTCCTTCTTCGGAACGGGTGTGTGACCCTGGGGCGGCTGAAGCGTTTTAAAAGTTACAAAAGGGTCTTGGGGGAACGCACCTACTGCAATCTGGACAAGCTTTCCAGGGCGGCGGGAAAGCCGCTGGGATTTGTAAAAAAGGATCTGAAGGCCATGCTGCAGAAGGGCTGGTTTTTGGAGGGCAGGCTGGATCAGCAGGAGACCTGTCTGATCACCAGCGACGAAACCTACCAGCAGTATGAGGAGACGAGAAGGCAGCTGTTGGAAAGAGAAAAAGAAAAGGAGGCGGCCCAGGCGAGGAAGGAGCAGCGGGAGGCGGCGCCGCCCCAGGTGCAGGAGGTCCTGGATAAGGGGAACCAGTATCTGGAGAGGATCCGGCGCAGTAACGAGGCTATTCCCGGGGAGGTAATCTCCCGGAAAATTTCCCGCATGGAGCTGATCGTGGAAAAGATTTTCGAGAGGGCCGAGGAGCATCCGGAGGTCATTCCTGACCTGAAAAAGCTGATGGATTATTATCTGCCCATGACGGTGAAGCTGCTGGGGGCTTATGAGGATATGGACGGCCAGCCGGTACAGGGGGAAAACATCCAAAGCTCCAAGAAGGAGATTGAGGATACCATCGACACCCTGAACGTTGCCTTTGAAAAGCTGCTGGATTCGATCTTTGCCGATACGGCCCTGGACGTTTCCAGCGATATTACGGTGCTGCACACGATCCTGGCTCAGGAAGGGCTGACGGAGGATGATTTCGCAAAAATGAAGTGATGCCCCATTTTCCAAAGAGGAAGGGCGAGGGATCACGGAAAAGAAAAAAGGAGACAAAAGCGATGGGAGAAGAATGGAAGGATTTTGAAGAGGGGACGCCGACGCTGACGCTGGAGCCGGAGCTGGAGCTGGCAGAGAGCCCTGCCCGGGAGGAGAGGGACAGCGAGCTGGAGGCGGCAAAAAAAGAGATGGAGCGCACGCCCCTGTCTCCGAAGGAGCGGGAGATGGCGGAGGCGTTTGCGGAAAAGATCGATATTGAAAATGTGAACCAGATCCTTCAGTACGGCGCGGGAACTCAGAAAAAGATGGCGGATTTCTCTGATGCGGCCTTGGAAAATGTCAAAACCCAGGATCTGGGGGAGGTTGGAGATCTGATCGCCAGCGTGGTGGGGGAGCTGAAGGATTTTGACGCTCTGGAGGAAGAGAACAAGGGCTTCTTCGGCTTTTTCAAGAAGCAGGAGAGCAGGCTGGAGACCTTAAAGGCCCGCTACGAGAAGGCGGAGGTTTCCGTGGAAAAGATCACTCAGTCCCTGGAACAGCATCAGATGAGGCTTCTGAAGGATTCAGCCCTTCTGGAAAAGATGTATCAGCAGAACCTGACTTACTTCAAGGAGCTGACCATGTACATCTATGCCGGCAAGAAAAAGCTGGAGCAGGTGAGGGCGGGAAAGCTGAGGGAGCTGGAGCAGAAGGCGGCTGAGAGCGGTCTTCCCCAGGACGCCCAGGCGGCGAAGGATCTGGACAGCAAGTGCGGCCGCTTTGAGAAAAAGCTCCACGATCTGGAGCTGACCAGGATGGTCTCCCTTCAGACCGCTCCCCAGATCCGCCTTGTGCAGAACAACGACACCACCATGGTGGAAAAGATTCAGACCACCATCGTAAACACCATTCCGCTGTGGAAAAGCCAGATGGTCCTGGCTCTTGGCATCGCCCATTCGGCTCAGGCCGCCGCGGCCCAGAGGCAGGTGACGGATCTGACAAATGAGCTTCTGAAGAAGAACGCCCAGGCTCTTCATATGGCCTCCGTGGAGACGGCCAAGGAATCGGAGCGGGGCGTGGTGGATATGGAGACGCTGAAAAAGACCAATGCGGACCTGATCCAGACCCTGGATGACGTGATGCGCATTCAGAAGGAGGGGCGGCAGAAGCGCCAGCAGGCGGAGGCGGAGATGCTGCGCATGGAAAACGACCTTAAGAAAAAGCTTCTGGAGATCCAGCATTAGTAGAATTGTTGGGGTATGCCCAAAAACAACGGGCAGGAAAGGGGTCCCCTGCGGGGTACCAATATGCCCAAAAACAGTGGGCAAGAAAGGGGTAACGATGTACAGAGATCATACGAAGGTGGTACGGATCGGAGACAGGATGATCGGAGGGGGAAATCCGGTGCTGATCCAGTCCATGACAAATACGAGGACGGAGGATGTTAAGGCTACGGTGGAGCAGATTCTGGCTCTGGAGGCGGCCGGCTGTGAGATCATCCGGTGCGCCGTTCCCACCATGGAGGCGGCAGAGGCCCTAGGCGAGATCAAAAAGCAGATCCACATCCCCCTGGTGGCGGATATTCATTTTGACTACCGTCTGGCCATTGGCGCCATAGAGAACGGTGCGGACAAGATCCGTATCAACCCTGGAAACATTGGGAGCATAGAGCGGATCAAGGCCGTTGTGGATGCGGCGAAGGAGCGTTCCGTCCCCATCCGGGTGGGAGTCAACAGCGGCTCCCTGGAAAAGGAGCTGGTGGAAAAGTATCGCGGCGTGACGGCGGAGGGCCTGGTGGAGAGCGCCCTGGACAAGGTGCGGATCATCGAAGGGCTGGGATATGACAATCTTGTGATCAGCATCAAGTCCTCAGATGTGCTGATGTGCGCCAAAGCCCATGAGCTCATAGCCCAGAGGACGGTGTACCCCCTTCACGTAGGCATCACAGAGGCCGGCAATCTATACTCCGGAAACATCAAGTCCGCAGTGGGGCTTGGCATCATCCTGTACCAGGGCATTGGGGATACCATCCGCGTTTCCCTGACGGGAGCTCCCCTGGAGGAGATAAAATCCGCAAGGCGGATCCTGAAAACCCTGGGACTTCGCAAGGGCGGGGTGGAGGTGGTCTCCTGCCCCACCTGCGGAAGGACGAAGATCGATCTCATCGGCCTGGCAAACCAGGTGGAGGATATGGTCCAAAGCGTTCCCCTGGACATCAAGGTGGCCGTCATGGGATGCGTGGTAAACGGGCCGGGAGAAGCGAAGGAGGCGGATCTTGGCATTGCGGGGGGAGACGGGGTCGGTCTCCTGATCAAAAAGGGAGAGGTCATAAAAAAGGTTCCCGAGGACCAGCTTCTGGAAACCCTGCGGGAAGAGCTGGAGAACTGGCAGTAAAGGAAGTCATGAATGGAAAAAGGATTTTTTGATGTATTTCCACACCTAAAGCTGAAAAATGAATTAAGGGATCTGATGGAGGGAGTGATGGTTACAAAGGTTGCCTGCAACCCGGCCAAAACCCACCTTCGGGTATACCTAAAAAGCGACCGGTGGATCCACAAAAAGCACATCTTTGACCTGGAGGAGCAGATCCAGCGCCAGTGCTTTCCGGGCCTTTCCATGTCCGTGAAGGTTTTGGAGCGCTTTTCCCTTTCCCGCCAGTACACGCCGGAGAACTTTCTGGAAATCTACCGTTCCAGCATGGAGCTGGAGCTGAAAAACTACAACCGTCTGGAATTTAGCCTGTTTAAGCAGGCCGCCGTCACCTTTCCCCAGCCGGATACCATGTATCTGGCCCTTCCGGACACGGTGATAGCCCGGGACAAGCAGGAGATCCTGGTGGAATATCTCCAGAAGGTGTTCTGCGAGCGGTGTGGTATGGACCTGAAGGCACATGTTACCTTTGAGGAGTCCAAGGAAAGCAAATACCGAAGAAATGCGGAGCTCCAGCTCCAGCAGGAGGTGGAGAACGTACTGAAAAACGCCCGTCTTTCTGTCAGAGGGGATCAGGAGGAGCCTTTGGAGTCCAAGCAGGAAAAGACGGCCGGATCGGCCTCGGGGGCAAAGGCAGAGAAGTCCAGGGATCCCCGGGCAGAGAAAAAGGCCTTCGAGAAAAAGGGAAGGTGGGGAGACCGGGGAGGCTTTCGCCGGGATCCCAATCCAGACGTCATTTACGGCCGGGACTTCGAGGGAGAGCCCATTCCCCTGGAATCGGTGGCCCAGGAGATGGGAGAGATCATCGTTCGGGGGCAGATCATGGAGGTGGAGGCAAGGGAGATCCGCAACGAGAAGACCATCCTGATCTTCCCCATCACCGACTTTACCGACTCCATCACCATCAAGATGTTTCTGCGAAACGAGCAGGTTCCCCAGGTGACGGAGCATGTCAAAAAGGGCAGCTTTATCAAGCTGAAGGGGGTTACCACCATCGACCGCTTCGACA
Organism: Eubacteriales bacterium; assembly: GCA_030533315.1. The sequence goes on along the minus strand of JAUNJL010000057.1, from coordinate 7,340 downwards.
GTGAGCTGACCATCGGCTCCATCGGGGGCATCAAGAAGATCGGAGACTTCCGCAGCGCCAGGGTGGACACCAGCCCCCAGAAGCGGGTGGAGCTGCACTGCCACACGAAGATGAGCGATATGGACGGGGTGTCCGATGCCAAGGCCCTGGTCAAGCGGGCCTATGAGTGGGGCCACAAGGCCATCGCCATCACGGATCACGGTGTGGTCCAGGCCTTCCCCGAGGCCAACCACTGCTTTGACGCCTGGGGCGGCTGTGTGCCCAAGGAATCGGACTTTAAGGTGCTCTACGGTATGGAGGCGTACCTGGTGGACGACCTGAAGGGGATGGTGACGAATGGGGAAGGACAGCGGCTGGACGGACGTTTTGTGGTCTTTGACATTGAGACCACCGGCTTTTCCCCGCTGACCTGCAGGATCATCGAGATCGGGGCGGTTCTGGTGGAGAACGGCGTGATCACAGACCGGTTTTCCACCTTTGTAAATCCCCAGGTGCCCATTCCCTTCCGCATCGAGCAGCTGACCGGTATCAGCGACCCCATGGTGATGGAGGCTCCGGTGATCGAGGAGGTCCTTCCGAAATTCCTGGAATTTTCCAGGGATGCGGTGATGGTGGCCCATAATGCGGACTTTGATATGGGCTTCATCATGGAAAACTGCCGCCGCCAGGGACTTCCCCACCAATTTACCTACGTGGACACCGTGGGGATGGCCAGATTCCTTCTGCCGGCTCTGAACCGCTTTAAGCTGGATACGGTGGCCAAGGCGGTGGGGGTTTCCCTGGATCATCACCACCGGGCTGTGGACGATGCGGAGTGTACCGCCCGGATTTTTGAGAAATTCGTGGCCATGTGCGGGGAGCGGGATATTTTTGACGTGGATCAGCTGAATGCCCAGGGAAGGGTGTCGGCGGACACCATCAAAAAGCTACCCACCTACCATGCGGTGATCTTTATGAAAAATGAGACGGGGCGGATCAATCTGTACAAGCTGGTGAGCCAGTCCCATATCAAGTACTATAACCATCGGCCCCGGGTGCCCAAAAGCCTTTTTCTGGAGCTGAGGGAGGGGCTGATCATCGGCAGCGCCTGTGAGGCAGGGGAGCTTTACCAGGCTCTTTTGAGGAATGCGCCGGAGCCGGAGATCGCAAGGCTGGTTAATTTTTATGATTACCTGGAGATCCAGCCCCTGGGGAACAACTGGTTTATGATCGAGGATGAAAAAAATGATACCATCCATACGAAGGAAGACCTGATGGAGATGAACAAGCGGATCGTCAAGCTGGGGGAGCAGTTCCGAAAGCCGGTGGTGGCTACCTGCGATGTTCATTTCATGGATCCCCAGGATGAGATCTACCGCAGGATCATCATGGCGGGCAACGGATTTAAGGATGCGGACAATCAGGCGCCCCTCTACCTTCGCACCACCCAGGAGATGCTGGAGGAATTTTCCTATCTGGGCAGCGAAAGGGCGGAGGAGGTGGTGATCACCAATCCCAACCGGATCGCGGACATGGTGGAGAAGATGTCCCCCATCCACCCCGACAAATTCCCGCCCATCATTGAGAACTCGGATCAGGACCTGAAGGACATCTGCTTCCGGAAGGCCCATGAGATGTACGGGGAGGAGCTTCCTTCCATTGTGGAGGAGAGGCTGGAAAAGGAGCTGCATTCCATCATATCCAACGGCTATGCGGTGATGTACATCATTGCGCAGAAGCTGGTTTGGAAGTCCAATGAGGACGGCTATCTGGTAGGCTCCCGGGGCTCCGTGGGATCCTCCCTGGCGGCCACCATGTCCGGGATCACCGAGGTGAACCCTCTTCCGCCCCATTACCTCTGCCCCAACCCGGAGTGCAAGTTCAGTGATTTTGATTCCCCGGAGATCAAGGCGTTTTCTGGGATGGCCGGGTGCGACATGCCGGATCGTATCTGTCCCAAATGTGGGACACCTATGACAAAGCAAGGCTTTGACATTCCCTTTGAGACCTTCCTGGGCTTTAAAGGGGACAAGGAGCCGGATATCGACCTGAACTTTTCCGGGGAATATCAGTCGAACGCCCACCGCTATACGGAGGTGATCTTCGGAAAGGGACAGACCTTCAAGGCGGGCACCATCGGTACCCTGGCGGAAAAAACGGCCTTTGGCTACGTGAAAAACTATTTTGAGGAGAGGGGCCAGCACAAGCGTTACTGTGAGATCAACAGGATCGTTCAGGGCTGCACCGGCGTCCGGCGCACCACGGGCCAGCACCCCGGCGGGATCATCGTGCTGCCCAAGGGGGAAGAAATCGAAAAATTCACCCCGGTCCAGTATCCGGCGAACGATGCCAGCAGCGGCTTCATCACCACTCATTTTGATTATCATTCCATTGATGGAAACCTGCTGAAGCTTGACATACTGGGGCACGATGATCCCACCATGATCCGAATGCTGGAGGATCTCACCGGCCTTTCCGCCAGGGAGGTTCCCCTTGACGACAAGGCGGTCATGTCCTTGTTTGCCAACACCGACGCCCTTGGCATTCAGCCGGAAAGCATCGGGGGCTGCAAGCTGGGTTGCCTGGGGATCCCGGAGTTTGGCACGGACTTTGCCATGCAGATGCTCCTGGACACGAAGCCAAGGTATTTTTCGGATCTGGTGCGCATCGCCGGCCTGTCCCACGGTACGGACGTGTGGCTGGGAAACGCCCAGACCCTCATTGAGGAGGGGAAGGCCACCATTTCCACCGCCATCTGTACCAGGGACGACATTATGATCTACCTGATCGGGCGGGGAGTGGAGAGCGGATTGGCCTTCACCATCATGGAGAGCGTCCGAAAGGGAAAGGGGCTTCGGGATGAGTGGGAGGCCGTCATGAAGGAGCACGGTGTACCGGATTGGTACATCTGGTCCTGCAAAAAGATCAAATACATGTTTCCCAAGGCCCATGCGGCGGCCTACGTCATGATGGCCTACCGCATCGCCTGGTTTAAGGTGTTCCAGCCCCTGGCCTATTATGCGGCCTATTTCAGCATCCGGGCCACCGCCTTTTCTTATGAGCTTATGTGCATGGGAAGGGACCGCCTGGAATATTACATGGCGGAAATACGAAAAAAAGGGGATGCCGCCTCCAAAAAGGAGCAGGATACCTTAAAGGATATGCGTATCGTCCAGGAGATGTACGCCAGGGGCTTTGATTTTGTACCCATTGACATTTACACCGCAAAGGCCCATCGGTTCCAGATCCTGGGGGATAAGCTGATGCCGTCCCTGGATACCATCGAGGGGCTGGGGGACAAGGCGGCGGACGCCGTGGTGGAAGCGGCGGCAAAGGGAAAATTCCTGTCAAAGGACGATTTTCGGGACAGGACAAAGGTGAGCAAAACCGTGATCGACCTGATGGCGGATCTGGGACTTTTTGGGGACATTCCCCAGTCCAATCAGATTTCTCTCTTTGATTTTTCCAGAGATGCGGTGTAAGAAACGGAAGGAGGAAGCGATATGAAAGAAGACCTGCGCTATCTGCAGCGCTTAGCAGAGCTGTACCCCACCATGGGGAAGGCATCCACGGAGATCATCAACCTACAGTCTATTTTAAATCTTCCAAAGGGAACGGAGCATTTTTTATCCGACCTTCACGGGGAGTACGAGGCCTTTTCCCATGTACTGCGGAACGGCTCGGGGGCCGTGCGAAAAAAGGTCGATGACGTGTTTGGGCACACACTGAGCAACAGCGATAAGCGCGCCCTGGCCACACTGATCTATTATCCCAAGGAAAAGATCGCCCATGTGAAGCAGACGGAGGAGGACGTGGAAAACTGGTACAAGATCGCCCTTTACCGCCTGATCGAGGTGTGCAAGACCACGGCCTCCAAGTATACCCGTTCCAAGGTGCGAAAGGCCCTGCCGCCGGACTACGCCTACGTGATCGAGGAGCTGATCACGGAGAAGGCGGAGGTGCTGGACAAGGAGGCCTACTACGACGCCATTGTGGACACCATCATCCAGATCGGCCGGGCGGAAAATTTCATCATCGCCCTGGGAGAGCTGATCCAGCGCCTGGTGGTGGACCATTTACATATTTTGGGGGATATTTTTGACCGGGGGCCAGGCCCGCACTTTATCATGGACCGGCTGATGGAGTACCATTCCTTGGACATCCAGTGGGGAAACCACGACATGGTGTGGATGGGAGCGGCGGCCGGGCAGCAGGCCTGTATCGCCACGGTGATCCGCAACTGTATGAATTATGGGAACCTGGACATTCTGGAGGATGGCTACGGCATCAACATGATGCCTCTTGCGGCCTTTGCCATGGAGGCTTACAAGGACGATCCCTGTGACGCCTTCGAGGGAAAAGGGGAGGCCACCGGGTACAACGATCTGGAAAAAGAGCTGAGTAAAAAAATGCACAAGGCCATCGCCATACTCCTGTTCAAGCTGGAGGGGCAGGTGATTATGCGCCATCCAGAGTTTGAGATGGACGGCCGCCTTTTGCTGAACAAGGTCAATTACGAAAAAGGGGAGATTACCCTGGGCGGAAAGACCTATCCCCTTGTGGACAGCCATTTTCCCACCATCGATCCCACGAAGCCCTACGAGCTGACTCCCGGGGAAAGGGATGTGATGGAGCGGATGACCGTGGGCTTCAAAAATTGCGAGAAGCTCCAAAAGCACATCCGTTTCCTGCTGGATCAGGGGGGACTGTACCGGGTTTACAACGGCAATCTTCTGTTTCACGGCAGCATCCCTCTCAACGAGGACGGGAGCTTTAAGGAGGTTTGGGTAAACGGCGCTTCCTATAAGGGGAAGGCTCTGTATGACGCACTGGAGGTCAATGTGCGGAGGGCGTTTTTCTCCCTGGATGAAAAGGACGTGGAGGCCAGCAAGGATCTTTTGTGGTACATCTGGGCGGGACCCAATTCCCCTCTGTTTGGCAAGGACAAGATGACGACCTTTGAGAGGTACTTCATCAAGGATAAGGCTTCCCATAAGGAGAGAAAGAACGCTTATTACCGGCTGCTGGAGAATGAAGAGGTGGTGAACCGTATGCTGGCGGAGTTTGGTTTGAGCCAGGAGGAGGGCCATATCATCAACGGACATGTGCCGGTGCATCAGTCTGAGGGAGAAAACCCGGTGAAATGCGGGGGGAAGGTCATCGTCATAGACGGCGGCTTTTCCAGGGCGTACCAAAAGGTGACGGGCATTGCCGGCTACACGCTGATCTACAATTCCTACAGCCTGGTTCTGACGGCCCACGAGCCGTTCACCACGGCTCAGGACGCCGTGTCCAAGGAACGGGACATCGTCTCCAACAGGGTGGCGGTTCGCTACACCAGCCAGAGGCGTCTTGTGGGAGACACGGACAACGGTCGTGCCCTAAAGGAGAGGATCCGGGAGCTGCGCCAGCTGCTGGATGCCTACCGGCAAGGCCTGATTAAAGAGAAAAAATAAAAAAGCCGATGGAAGAGCCAAAAGGATTCGAGGGGCCTTCCTGGTGAACAGCAAAAATGCAACAGGCCGCCGCAAGGAGCAATGCGGCGGCCTGTATGCAGGATCCCTATTTCATCATTTTCTTGTTGTTGGTGCGGCCTACCAGATAATCAATGCTGGTGTCATAGTAGTTGGCAAGGCGGATCAGCATTTCCACGGGGATGTTGCGGGTGCCTGTCTCATAGTGGGAGTAGGACCGTTGGCTGATGTGGAGGATTTCGCTGATCTCTCTTTGGGATAGATCGGCGTCTGTGCGCATATCCTGGATACGTTGAAATCTCATGTCATTCACCTCGTTTTTCTTTTTCGTCGTAGATAACCAATCATTGTCACTGCTGGCGCCTGCCATTTCCGCAGGTTGAAAATGGGCAGGCCAACAATTTGAGCAGCCAAGATCCGGCCTCTCGCCGCAGGCGGCTTTCCCTGAGCCGGATCTGTTACCGTTTACAGGATGCCTGCAAGCGATAACCACCTGTTTTATCTAGTATAAAACAGAACGAATTGCACTCTTGCAAAAGTGAGCATAATGGACTATAATAAATTTGCACAGCGGTACAGTTTGCCGGGGCGCTGCAGATTTTTCCCAGCTGCCACAGATTCTGTAAAGAGGCTGTCATTTCCGTTTCTGCATTTTTGCAGCATCAAAAGCGCCTTCTCAGAGAAGGACCGTTTCCGTAAAAGACCTCCGGTTCCGGAGGATCGTATCCATTGTAAGTTTCTTTCATCCAAATGTCAAAAGAAAAGCGGGGTCTCTGGCGCCGCCTGAGAGCGCTGAGCCATATGGGCGCCTGTGGGGAGGAGAATCCTGCGGAAAGGATGGATGATTGTTCGCAAGTGTACTATCAGCAAGTATTTTGGGGATGGAGGCCCATCCCGTCCAGGTGGAGGCTGATGTCAGTGACGGTCTCCCCTCCTTTACCATGGTGGGGTTTCCTTCTGCTCAGGTCAAGGAAGCGCAGGATCGGGTGCGGACCGCTCTCCGAAACAACGGTATCAGTCTGCCGCCCAAAAGGGTGACCGTAAATCTGGCTCCCGCGGATATCAAAAAGGAGGGTGCGGGGTTTGATCTTCCCGTTGCCGGAGCGGTTCTTGCCGCCTCCGGGATTTTTGACGCCAAGCTGCTAAAGGGGGTCATGGTGGTGGGAGAACTGAGCCTTAACGGGGAGATTCATGCAGTTCCCGGGATCCTCCCCCGGGTTCTGAAGGCCAGGGAGATGGGCTGCCGCTGCTGCATAATCCCCTATGACAATTTAAGGGAAGGGATGCTCATTCAGGACATAAAGGTGATCGGCGTTCGATCTCTGAAGGAGATGATGGACTTTACCAAAAAACCAGAGTCCTTCTGCCCGCCCGTCTTTGAGGAAAGGGAGGAGTTGGAGGGAAAAGAGGTGGATTTTTCGGAGATCCATGGGCAGGAAGGGGCCCGGCGGGCTGCGGAGATCGCCGTGAGCGGCTTTCACAATCTGCTTTTGATCGGCCCTCCCGGGGCAGGCAAAACCATGCTCACCCGGAGGATCCCTACCATTATGCCAAAGCTGACCTACGAGGAGCAGCTGGAGTTGACGAAGATCTACAGCGTGGCAGGACTGATCAGCGCCGAAAGCCCGCTGGTCCGCCAGAGACCCTTTCGCAGTCCTCACCATACCAGCTCCGCCCAGGCCCTGGCAGGAGGCGGGCGTATTCCCCGGCCGGGAGAGGTGACCCTGGCCCACAGAGGCGTTTTGTTTTTGGACGAGATGCCGGAGTTTTCCAGAAGAAGCCTGGAAATCCTGCGGCAGCCTTTGGAGGACAAAAGGATACAGCTTTCCAGGGCTGCGGGTACCTTCTCCTTCCCCGCCAGCTTTATGCTGGTGGCGGCCATGAACC
>JAUNJL010000149.1 GCA_030533315.1 Eubacteriales bacterium | reverse complement strand
TCTCGCTCGCGCGGAGGATATTTGTCTTGTAAAGGGCTGATGGAATGGGTATAATCGTCTTAGAAGAAGGGAGACTCTCCAGGTATCAGAGTGGTTATGAAAAGGGGGCCCCTTCGCCAGGAGGATGGCGGCGGAAAAGGCAGGCCGCCGGATAAAAGGGGCGGATTGCCGGAGGCAGCGGCAGGAGCGTGAAAATATGGGGATTAAAATACCGATTGGAATTGAAAATTTCGCGAAAATGCGGGAGAGAAGCTTTTATTACGTGGATAAGACTTTATTTATCCGGGAGCTGCTGGAGCAGGAGTTTGAGGCGTACCTGATCACCAGGCCCAGACGTTTTGGAAAATCCTTGACGGTGAGTATGCTGGAGGATTTTTTTGACATCAGCCGGTGCAGCAAGGCTCATTTTGAGGGGCTGGAGATCGCGAAGGAGGACAGGCTCTGCCAGGAGTGGATGAACCAGTGGCCGGTGGTGGCGGTGACGCTGAAGGATGTAGAAGGGCTGACTTATCAGAGGGCTTTTGGAATGCTTCGGGTGCTGGTTTCCGACTGGTGTAAAAAGTACGCGTTTCTTGGAGAAAGTGAAGCTGTCGAGGAGGATGATAAAAAAATATTTAAGAGCCTGAAATCTCAGGAGGCAGACGAGGATAATCTGAAAAGCAGCCTGGCTTTGCTTTCCCGTATGATGACGGCCCATTATGGCAGGCAGACGATTTTGCTGATCGACGAATATGACGTTCCTCTGGCAAAGGCTTATGACCATGGGTATTATGAGGAAATGCTGGAGGTTATCCGGGCAATGCTGGGAAGGACGCTAAAAACAAACCCCTGCCTGAAGTTTGCCATTCTCACAGGATGCCTGAGAATATCCAGAGAAAGTGTTTTTACTGGAATCAATAATCTTGCGGTGAATACGATCACCATGGATCGTTTTGAGGAATGCGTGGGATTTACGGAGCCGGAGGTTCGGGAGCTGCTGGAGGCAGCGGGCCTTTCCGATCATGAAGAAGAGGTTCGGGACTGGTACGATGGCTACCGCTTTGGCGGGGTGGATATTTATTGCCCATGGGATGTCTTGAACTATGTGGCGGCATTGATGGTGAATCCGACAGCACAGCCGGACAATTATTGGGCGGATACCAGCCACAATGAGGTGATCTGTAAGCTGTTTGAAAATGAGCAGTTTGATGTAAACCATAAATTTGAGATTCTTCTTGGCGGCGGAGCGATTCGGGAATTGATTACGGAAAATCTCACCTATGATTCCCTGGACGCCTCTGAGAAAAATTTATGGAGCCTGCTTTTCATGACGGGTTACCTGACGCTGGCAAAGGAGGAGGCGGATGGCTTTCTTCCATCAGGAGAGACTGCGAAATATCCTTCCACAGAAAGGCTGGTTTCCCTGCGGATCCCCAATGAGGAGCTCAGACGTATCTTTCGGGGATCTGTTGTGGAATGGTTTCAGAAGGACGTTCAGACGATGGACCGGACAGAACTGTTTCAAGCCCTGTGGAATGGCGACTGCAAGATCGCGGAGGAGAGGATCAGCGACCTGCTGTTTGGCACCATCAGCTATCACGATTACCGGGAAAGCTTTTACCATGCCTTTGTGGCAGGCCTCTTTGCGGGAGCCGGATATGGGGTAGCCTCCAACTATGAGTACGGGGAGGGCAGGCCGGATGTGGTGGTCAAGGAACGGAAAAAGCGCCGGGCGCTGCTGTTTGAGGTGAAGCACGCCGGAAAAGAGGAAACGCTGGATCATGCCTGTGGGGAAGCCCTGAAGCAAATTCAGAAAAAGCGTTACGCGGAGGCTTTGGAGGGATACCGGACCATCTTAAGCTATGGGATCGCCTTCAAGGGAAAGGACTGCCGGATAGAGCTGTATAGGAAAGAGGTGTAGGCAGGCATCCAGAATAAGGGAAGGCAGATGAAACAGCGCAAAGGGTACTGTGGAATTTATGGGGAAACGGAAAAAAGGAATGCAGGAGGATATGGGTGATGAAAAAGCCGAAGATTACAATCAGCCTGATCGATCAGAAGGGCCATATGGGGTGTCACCGGGGCCATAAGATCGGGGATACCTTTGATTTTGATACGGAGAGGGGGAAGCTTTGTCCTATGGCTATGCATGTGGCCTTTCCGTATATTGATATTTTACGGTATGGGGGAAGGATCCCCGGACAGCCGGAGGGCTGCGCCGTATTTTGCTGCCCGGATGTGGATGTGATCAATGTGTTTCAGATTCAGGCAAAGAAGGAAGAGTAAACAGGGAAGCGGTGGCTGCGCCAAGGCTTGGGAAGCAGTGCTGTCAGGAAAACAGGCCGGCGAAACATAAGGTTATTTAGCGTGGATTATACGAAGGCTTCGGAAAATCAGAAAGGCGGGAAAAAAATGAAAGAAACATTGCAGGATTTAAAGACAAGAAGGAGCTGCCGGAAGTATCAGGCGGCGCAGATCACAGATGAGGAGCTGGAGCAGATCCTGGAGGCGGGAACCTTTGCCCCTACAGGCATGGGGAGACAGTCCCCGGTGATCGTGGCGGTTCAGGACCGGGAAACCAGGGATCTTTTGTCGAAGCTGAACGCCCAGGTGATGGGCGCCGATACGAACCCCTTTTATGGAGCGCCCACCGTCCTTGTGGTGCTTGGAAACAGGAGCATCGGCACCTATGTGGACGACGGGAACCTTGTCATCGGCAATATGCT
>JAUNJL010000148.1 GCA_030533315.1 Eubacteriales bacterium | reverse complement strand
TGGCAAAGATACTGTTGGAAATGAAGAATATCACCAAAACATTCCCCGGTGTAAAAGCCCTTGACAACGTCAATCTCCAGGTGGAGGAGGGAGAGATCCACGCACTTGTTGGAGAAAACGGCGCAGGCAAATCCACTTTGATGAATGTCCTTTCTGGTATTTATCCCCACGGCACCTATGAAGGGGACATCATCTACAATGGAGAGGTATGTAATTTCCATGATATCAAGGACAGCGAGGCAAAGGGGATCGTGATCATCCATCAGGAGCTGGCCTTGATCCCCTATATGACCATCGGGGAGAATATGTTCCTGGGCAATGAGCGGGGAAAAAAGATGGCCATCAACTGGGATGAGACCTACGGACTGGCAGAGAAGTACATCAGACAGGTGGGGCTTACGGACCCGGCGAGGACCTACATCAAGGATATCGGCGTGGGTAAGCAGCAGCTGGTGGAGATCGCAAAGGCGTTGGCCAAGAATGCGAAGCTTCTGATCCTGGACGAGCCCACCTCCTCCTTGAATGAATCAGACTCCCAGGCTCTTTTGGATCTGATGCTGAAGCTAAAGAAGGAGGGCATGACCTCCATTATCATTTCCCATAAGCTGAACGAGGTGTCCTACGTGGCGGACAAGATCACCGTGATCCGCGACGGCTCCACCATCGAGACTCTGACGAAGGGCGTGGACGATTTCTCAGAGGATCGGATCATCCGGGGGATGGTAGGCCGGGAGATCGCAGACCGTTTCCCCAAGCGTCATGACGTAAAGATCGGGGAAGTCAATATGGAGATCAAAAACTGGACCGTGTATCATCCTCTTTATTCCGAGCGCAAGGTGGTGGACGATGTTTCCATCAAGGTGCGTAAGGGAGAGGTGGTGGGGATCTCCGGACTGATGGGCGCCGGCCGTACCGAGCTTGCCATGAGCGTTTTCGGAAAGAGCTACGGCACCAATATTTCCGGTTCCCTGTACATAAACGGGCAGGAGGTCAACCTGAAGAACGCAAAGGACGCCATCAATCACAAGCTGGCCTACGTGACGGAGGACCGGAAGGGCGATGGACTGATCCTGAGTAATTCCATTAAAAACAATACCAGCCTGGCAAACCTGGAGGGCATCAGCAACCGAGGGATCATCGATCCGGACAAGGAATACGCCGTGGCAGTGGAATATAAGGAAAAGCTGAAAACAAAGTGTCCCACCGTGGAGCAGAACGTAGGCAACCTGAGCGGTGGAAACCAGCAGAAGGTATTGCTGGCAAAATGGATGTTCGCTGATCCTGATATTCTGATCCTGGACGAGCCCACCAGAGGTATCGACGTTGGCGCCAAGTATGAGATTTACTGTATCATCAACAACCTGGTGGCAGCCGGGAAATCCGTAGTGATGATTTCCTCCGAGCTCCCAGAGGTTCTTGGCATGTCAGATCGTATCTACGTCATGAACGAGGGAAGGATCGCAGGAGAGCTGGATGCCAGCGAGGCCTCCCAGGAAAGCATCATGACCTGCATTATGAAGTCAAGCAAAGGAGAGTAAGCAATGGATAAAGCAAAATTAAAAGCTGGTTTTCAGAAATATACGATGATCATCGTCCTGGTTTTGGTGACCCTGTTTTTTACATGGGGCACACAGGGTAAGATCCTTTACCCCCAGAACATCAACAACCTGATCTCCCAGAACGCATATGTATTCGTCCTGGCATCCGGTATGCTCCTGTGCATCCTGACAGGAGGAAACATTGACCTGTCCGTTGGTTCCGTGGTCTGCTTTGTGGGCGCCCTCTGCGGCATCTTCATGGAGAACATGAACCTTCCCGACGGTGTGGCCATCGTTTTTGCCCTTGCCGTTGCGGCTCTGATCGGCGCATGGCAGGCATTCTGGATTGCCTATGTTCGTATCCCACCCTTTATTGTGACTCTGGCAGGTATGCTGATGTTCCGAGGCTTGTCCAACGTGGTGCTCCAGGGAAAAACTCTTCCCATTAAGTCTGAGACCTTTGTCAAGCTTTTTGGAGGCGGCGCCAACTGCTATATCCCGGATTTTCTCGGAGGAGGAGAGGGACTGAACAAGGTCGCTCTTGCAGTGGGGATCATTGCCTGCGTGATCTACGTGCTGGTTACTATGAGAGGCTATCTGAGCCGCAAAAAGAATGGGTATGAGACGGGAAGCTCAGCCGCCATGTACGCAAAGATGGTCATCATCGTTGCCGTGATTCTGACGGTGTGCTACAAGCTGGCTCAGTACAAAGGAATCCCCACCTCCCTGGTATGGGTGCTCCTGGTTGTTCTGGTGTACGGTTATATTACCAGCAAAACTACCGTGGGACGTCACTTTTACGCCGTGGGCGGAAACGAAAAGGCCACAAAGCTTTCCGGTATCAACACCAACAGAGTGTATTTTATCGCTTATACCAACATGGGCTTTTTGGCAGGTCTGGCAGGCCTTCTCACCGTTGCCCGTATGACCTCCGCACAGCCCACCTACGGACAGAACTATGAGATGGACGCCATCGGATCCTGCTTTATCGGCGGCGCTTCCGCATACGGCGGAACCGGTACCATTCCGGGCGTGATCGTGGGAGCCGTGCTGATGGGTATCATCAACCAGGGTATGAGTATCATGGGTACAGACCAGAACATGCAGAAGGTTGTAAAGGGCGCCGTTCTTTTGGCAGCCGTTATCTTCGACGTGGTGAGCAAGAGAAAATCCTTTATCGCAAAAT
>JAUNJL010000147.1 GCA_030533315.1 Eubacteriales bacterium | reverse complement strand
TTGTATCATCTTAACACATTTTTGGAAAAAAGGAAAGAAAAAGTTACGTTCATAAATAAAAATAATTTTAAATGAAAGCATATTGACAAGTGAATGTAAATATGGTAAAGTAAAACCACAAGCAGAAGAAAAAGAAATTCAGAATAGAAAGCAACCTGAAAGAAAGGGGAAGGGTTATGGAAAACAGCAGGTATTTTGGGAAACTGACAGAGCGTATGCAGGCATTCCGGGAGGAGGTACTGGACGAGAAGCCGTACATCGATGCACAGAGAGCTGTCCTTGCCACCCAGGCCTATCAGGAAAATCAGAACCAGCCTAAGGTCATGGTAAGAGCCCGTATGCTGAAGAAGATCCTGGAAGAAATGACGATCTACATCGAGGAGAAATCCCTCCTGGCTGGAAACCAGGCTACGAAGAATACCAACGCCCCCATCTTCCCCGAGTACACCATGGAGTTTGTGCTGAAGGAGCTGGACCTTTTTGAGAAGCGGGACGGGGATGTGTTCTACATCACAGAGGAGACGAAGGAGCAGCTTCGCCAGATCGCGCCCTTCTGGGAGAATAATAATCTCCGTGCCAGAGGGGAGGCCCTTCTCCCGGAGGAGGTGTCCGTGTTTATGGAGACCGGCGTTTTCGGAATGGAAGGGAAGCTGAACGCCGGGGACGCTCACCTGGCAGTGAATTACGGAAGGCTGTTGTCCGAAGGTCTGAAGGGGTATGAGGCCCGGACAAGGGAGCAGAAGGCGGCTCTGGACCTTACCGATCCTGACAGCATCGACAAGAACGTTTTTTATAAATCTGTACTGACGGTGATCGAGGCCGTTCATCATTTCGCGCAGCGCTACAGCCGCCTGGCGGCCCAGATGGCGGAGAAGGAGACAGATGAGGCCAGAGCCGGGGAGCTTAGGGAGATCAGCCGGATCTGCGCCAGGGTTCCCTACGAGCCGGCGTCCTCCTTCCGGGAGGCGGTGCAGTCCGTCTGGATGATCCAGCTGATCCTTCAGATCGAGTCCAATGGCCACTCCTTAAGCTACGGGCGGTTTGACCAGTATATGTACCCCTACTATGAGAAGGACATCCGGGAAGGGGCCATCACCAGGGAGGAGGCCTTAGAGCTTCTCACCTGCCTGTGGATCAAGACCCTTACTATCAATAAGGTGCGCTCCCAGGCCCATACCTTAAGCTCCGCCGGTTCTCCCATGTACCAGAACGTGACCATCGGCGGCCAGACCACAGACAAGAAGGACGCGGTGAACGACTTAAGCTTCCTGGTGCTTCAGTCTGTGGCCCAGACAAGGCTGACACAGCCGAACCTGACCGTCCGCTATCATCAGAATATCAATAAAGAGTTCTTCGGTCAGTGCATCGAGGTGATGAAGCTGGGCTTCGGGATGCCGGCCTTAAACAACGACGAGATCATCATCCCCTCCTTTATCCAGTGGGGTGTGAAGGAGGAGGATGCTTACAACTACAGCGCCATCGGCTGTGTGGAGACGGCGGTTCCTGGAAAATGGGGATACCGCTGCACGGGAATGTCTTATATTAACTTCCCCCGGGTACTGCTCTGCGCCATGAACGACGGGGTGGACCTTACCAGCCAGAAGCGGTTTACGAAGGGCTGCGGCCACTTTAAGGATATGGAGACCTACGAGGAGCTGATGAGGGCCTGGGACGCTACGGTGAGGGAGATGACCCGCTACAGCGTCATCGTGGAAAACGCCATCGACAAGGCCTCGGAGAGGGACGTTCCCGACATTCTCTGCTCCGCCCTGACGGATGACTGCATCGGCAGGGGCAAGACCATCAAGGAGGGAGGAGCCGTTTACGACTTTATCTCCGGCCTTCAGGTGGGGATCGCCAACATGGCCGATTCCCTGGCAGCCATCAAGAAGCTGGTGTACGAGGAGAAGCGCATGACCAGAGAGCAGCTTTGGAACGCCATCCTGGACGATTTCACCTCGCCGGAAAACAAAAAAATCCAGGATATGCTCATCAACGAAGCGCCGAAATACGGCAATGACAATGATGAGGTGGATCAGCTGGTGGTGGAGGCCTATGACTCCTACCTGGATGAGATCAAAAAATACCCCAGCACCCGTTACCACAGAGGTCCTATCGGCGGCATCCGCTACGGCGGCACCTCCTCTATCAGCGCCAACGTGGGACAGGGGATGGGAACCATGGCCACCCCGGACGGCAGAAACGCCAGGGAGCCCCTGGCGGAGGGCTGCAGCCCGGCCCACAACGCGGATAAGAACGGCCCTACGGCAGTGTTTAAATCCGTATCGAAGCTTCCTACAGAAAAGATCACAGGAGGGGTTCTGCTGAACCAGAAGATGACGCCCCAGATGCTTTCCACAGAGGAAAACAAGGCGAAGCTCCAGCTTTTGATCCGGGCTTTCTTTAACAGGCTCCACGGCTATCACGTTCAGTACAACATCGTCTCCAAGGAGACTCTGCTGGACGCCCAGGCCCATCCGGAAAACCATAAGGACCTTATCGTTCGGGTGGCTGGTTACAGCGCGTTTTTCAACGTGCTTTCCAGGAAGACCCAGGACGACATCATCGGCAGGACGGAGCAGTGCCTGTAAGGTAACAGCTCAGCCGGATTTGCAACCGTTCACAGGGAACCGGTGAACGGTTACCCTGTAAGAGGGATTGGAAATCACAGCCATTGACGGTTATAAACAAGAAAAAACGAAAGGAAACGGGAGGAACGATTTATGAAGCTGATCATTGACGACGC
>JAUNJL010000056.1 GCA_030533315.1 Eubacteriales bacterium | reverse complement strand
TCTTTCTCAAAGTAAATAAATACGCCCATTTCCTTTAAGAATCTTACGTAGGAGAGGCACTCCAGCGTGTTTCTGGCAAAGCGGCTGATGCTTTTGGTGAGGATATAATCGATTTTTCCTTTTTTGCAGTCCTGGATCATCCGGTTAAACCCGTCCCGGCGAAGGGTCTGGGTGCCGCTTTGGCCCTCGTCTGTGTAGACGCCTGCCAGCTCCCAGCCCTCCTGAGATTGGATCTGCTTTTGGAAGGCGCTCATCTGCATGGACAGGCTGCTCTCCTGGGACTCCAGATCCGTACTGACCCGGCAGTAGACGGCAGCCCGAATCCGCTTTTTAGGGGTTTCTCTGGCGGGGCGCCCAGGACGTTTTAAAATCTGTACATCAGTTTTGGGATTGGATTCTCTTTTTGGCATGGCTTTTGTGACTTCCCTTGTCACATATTCCTCCTTTGTTCTGGCAGATGGGACGGATCCGGCTTGGCGGTATGTCCGGTAAGCTGCATATCCGTCTTTTTCTTATTTCGCTGAAACTGTTTTTTCCATCGCAGGGGAACCTCCCCGTAGGAGGCACACAGCGTACGTTCCCGAATATTTTTCTGAACGGCTGCAAATTGCTGCCTGGTAACAATGGGAGGGTGGTGATCCTCCAGATAATACTGGTCGGCCTGTCCTTTGTTTTTGACTTCCTTCTTATTAAGGTAGTCCAGTGTGACGTGCTTTCCAGTGAGCAGGTCTCCCATATAGGCCTCATGGCGGAGAAGCTTGGATACCTTGGCGTAGCACCATTGGATGGAGGTTCCGTCGGAGTCCTCCATTGCCTGCAGGGCCTCACAGATTTCCCAATATTTCTTTCCTTCCTCCGCCATCTGGAAGGCGGTTCTCACCCGCTTTGCCTCGCCGGGGTGGATTTCCCAGAGAAAACGGTTTTTTTCTTTTTTCTTGCGGTAACCGTAGCAGGTTCTGAAGGAGGGATTTCCAGAGGCGCAGCTTTGGTTCAGAGACCATTTGACGTTTTGGCTCAGGCTGTTCAGTTCCTCCTGGGCGATGGCGGATAGGATGGAGAGAAGGATCTCGCTGGATTCATCCAGGGTATTGAGCCCCTCTTTCTCGAAGATCACTGGAATGCCCAGCTGCTTTAATTCCCGGATGGTGTTCAGACTGTCCGAAAGATTGCGGGCAAAGCGGCTGATGCTTTTGGTGATGACCACGTCGATCTTCCCGCTGCGGCAATCCTTCAGCAGTCTCTGAAAGCCCTTTCTTTTTTTGGTGTTTCCTCCCGAAATGCCGTAATCTCCGTAAATGCCGGCGAGAACGTACCCGGGATATTGACGGATCTTTTGCTCATAAACTTTTTTCTGGAAGGCGTAGGAGTCCTCCTGGGCTTCCATGGACGTGCTGACTCTGCAGTAAGCCGCTGCTCGGAGCGGCGGTTTTGGCGATGCCTTTTGCGTGTTTGGCGCATCCTCCGCCGAAGGACTGTCCTCCACGGCTCCTTTTGGTGTGACAGTCACGGCAGTTACTCTTTTGTGGTGGGGCATAGCCGTCGTTTTCCTCCCCTCTGCTTGTTTTTTGTATCCGCTTGAATAGGCCGAAATATCAGGTCTTTATGACGAATATCTTATCATAAAGATTGCGTCAATTCAAGATTTCACCAGGCTACAGCCTTGCCGAACTTGACCTCTTGTGTTAAGATAAGCGTGATATTGCGGGAGGCAATGCAAAGCGGCCGATGGAAGAGGGGCAGACAGGGAGAGTATGGCAGTGGTTGGCCGAAGCCTGGTAAGGGTATGGGACTGTTGCTCGATGTTGGCGGACAGATCTTTGGAAAGGAGCTAGGAGTTATGTGTGGAATAGTTGGATTTACGGGAAACAGCCAGGCGGCGCCGATCTTGCTGGATGGCTTGTCCAAGCTGGAGTACAGGGGATATGATTCTGCCGGTCTGGCGGTGCGGGACGGCGATAGGGAAGTGGAGATCGTAAAGGCCAAGGGGCGCCTTCGGGTGCTGTCGGAAAAGACCAATGGCGGTGAGGCCGTCAAGGGAAGCTGTGGCATCGGACATACCAGATGGGCGACCCATGGGGAGCCCTCGGAGACCAACGCACATCCCCATTATTCAGATGACCGGAACGTGGTGGGCGTACACAATGGCATTATCGAAAATTATCAGGAGCTGAAGGATAAGCTTCTCCGAAAGGGATATACCTTCAAGTCGGCCACGGACACGGAGATTGCCATCAAGCTGGTGGACTATTATTATAAGAAGTATGAGGGGACGCCGGTGGATGCCATCAATCATGCCATGGTTCGTATCCGTGGCTCCTATGCCCTGGCGGTGATGTTCCGGGATTATCCGGGAGAAATCTATGTGGCCCGTAAGGACAGCCCCATGATCCTGGGAGTGGAGGGCGGGGAGTCTTACCTGGCATCGGACGTTCCGGCGATCCTGAAATACACCCGGAACGTATACTATATTGGAAACCTGGAAATGGCCCGTTTAAAGAAGGGGGAGATCACCTTCTACAATCTGGATGGAGACGAGATCACCAAGGAGATGACCCAGATCAAATGGGACGCCCAGGCAGCGGAAAAGGCTGGATTTGAGCATTTCATGATGAAGGAGATCCACGAGCAGCCAAAGGCAGTCCAGGATACCTTAAATTCTGTGATCCAGGACGGCAGAATCGATCTTTCCGCCGTGGAGCTTTCTGATGAGGAGATCCGCAGCATTTCCCAGATTCACATTGTGGCCTGTGGTTCGGCTTATCATGTGGGTGTGGCCGCACAGTATGTGCTGGAGTCCATGGCGGAGATCCCGGTGCGGGTGGAGCTGGCCTCTGAGTTCCGCTACCGGAAGCTGCTCCTGAAGGAAAACAGTCTGGTGGTGATCATCAGTCAGTCGGGAGAGACGGCAGATAGTCTTGCCGCTCTCAGGGAGGCCAAGGCCAGGGGCGTCCGCACGCTGGCCATCGTGAACGTGGTGGGAAGCTCCATTGCCCGGGAGGCGGACAATGTTTTTTATACCCTGGCAGGCCCGGAGATTTCCGTGGCCACCACAAAGGCCTACAGCACTCAGCTGATCGCCTCCTATGTACTGGCCATCGAATTTGCCAGAGTCCGGGGCTGCCTGGATGAGGAGAGGTATGAGGCTTTGATTCGCGAGCTTTTGACCATCCCGGAGAAGATACAGAAGGTTTTGGACGACAAGGAGCGTATCCAGTGGTTTGCCTCCAAGTTTTCCAATGCCAAGGACGTGTTCTTCCTGGGAAGAGGGATCGATTATGCCATCAGTCTGGAGGGAAGCCTGAAGATGAAGGAGATCAGCTACATCCATTCAGAGGCGTATGCGGCGGGAGAGCTGAAGCATGGCACCATCAGTCTCATTGAGGACGGCACCCTCGTGGTCAGCGTGCTCACCCAGCAGGATCTTTACGAAAAGATGATCAGCAACATGGTGGAGGTAAAGAGCCGGGGAGCCTATCTCATGGGACTTACCAGCTATGGAAATTACAGCATTGAGGATACGGCAGATTTCACGGTCTACATTCCCAGGACGGAGGCGGGCTTTACGGCCAGCCTGGCGGTGATCCCTCTTCAGCTGATGGGATATTATATCAGTGTGGCCAGGGGGCTGGATGTGGATAAGCCCAGAAATCTGGCAAAGAGCGTTACCGTAGAATGATTTCCGGGCCGGCCGGAAAGGAGGAGGAACATGCTTCATACCATCGAAAACACTCTGGAGCTGGTGCTGGAGAATATTGCCAGCATTGCGATTATATTGTTTGAGTTTATCGGTGTTGCCATCATCATCTGGAGCGGTATCAACGGCGTGATCCGGTGGCTGAGCCAGGCGGGGGACACGGGAGTTTATCTGGCCAAGGGTCTGGCCATGGGGTTGGAGTTCAAGATGGGCAGTGAGATCCTGCGTACCGTGATCGTCCGGGAATGGAAGGAGATCGGTATTGTGGCCGGGATCATTGCCCTTAGGGCCGCCCTCACCTTCCTCCTGCATTGGGAGATTAAGGAGGAGGAGCGCTCTGAGGAGCACCGTGCCGGAAAAAACCAGTCCCATGGGGGATGAGACATCAGGAGGATACCATGCAGAAAGACCTTACCAGGGGAAACGTGTTCAGGGTTCTTGTCCGTTTTTCCCTTCCTTATCTTTTGTCCTGCTTTCTCCAGACCTTCTATGGCCTGGCGGATTTGTTTATCACCGGGCAGTTTAACGGGGCGGCGTCCATCTCCGCTGTTTCTGTGGGCAGCCAGGTCATGCACATGCTGACGGTGATCATCGTTGGCCTGGCCATGGGATCCACGGTGACCATCAGCCACGGTGTGGGTGAAAGGAATATGGAAAAAGCGGGAAAGGCCGTGGGGAACACCGTCACTCTTTTTCTGCTTTTTTCTCTTGCCCTGACGGCCATCCTTCTTTTGGGAGTGGAGCGTATTCTTGTCTGGATCTCCATTCCCTCTCAGGCGCTGCCGCAGGCCAGGCTTTATCTTCAAATCTGTTTTGCGGGTATCCCGGCGATTACGGCCTACAATATTATCAGCTGTATTTTCCGGGGAATGGGGGACTCCAAAAGCCCTCTTTATTTTGTGGCGGCGGCCTGTGTGCTGAATGTTGTCCTGGACTATGTGCTGATCGGCGGTATGGCCATGGGAGCGGCGGGGGCAGCTTTGGGGACGGTGATTTCCCAGACGGTGAGCGTCCTTCTGGCCCTGGCCGCCGTCAGGAGAAAAAGTCTTGGCATTCGGATGGCCGGGAGGGATTTGAGGCCGGATGGCGAGGTAATGGGAGGAATCTTACGGATTGGGATCCCCATCGCCTTTCAGGACGGCCTGATCCAGGTTTCCTTTATGATCATCACCATCATTGCAAACCGCAGGGGTGTGACGGCGGCGGCCAGCGTGGGGATCGTGGAAAAGCTCATCAGCTTCTTCTTTCTGGTCCCCTCAGCCATGCTGTCCTCCATCTCTTCCATTGTTGCTCAAAATGAGGGAGCGGGAAAATACAGGAGGGGAGAAAGGACTTTGTGGTATGGGGTCGCCACGGCGGTGTCCTTCGGCGCTTTGGTGGCGGTGATCTGCCAATTTTTTTCCCCTCAGATCCTGTCCCTCTTTACCCAGGACCAGGGGGTGGTGGTTATGGGCACTCAATATCTGAAGGCCTATGTGCTGGACTGTATCGTTGCGGGAGTGCACTTCTGCTTTAGTGGATATTTCTGTGCCTATGGGTGGTCCGGGATCTCCTTTTGGCAGAACGTGGTCTCCATCGTTCTTCTGCGGGTGCCGGGAGCCTACCTGGCATCTAAGTTTTATCCAGACACGCTTTTTCCCATGGGTCTGGCGGCTCCGGCTGGCTCCCTGCTGTCTGCTTTGATCTGCGTGGCGGTTTTTGGTATCTGGCATGAGCGGTTCCTTCCCAGGGAGGGAGTTGGAGGATAAAGGATGAGGCGTTTGTTTGGGAGGCAAGAGATGAAGATCATAGCGCATATGGAAAGTGATTTTCCCACAAAGTTTGGGATCCCCCATCAGAGCGGGAGACTGGAGGGTCTGAAGGGACGCATTGTCTTTTTGCCGGAATACAGGAGAGCGGAGGCTTTTACCGGCATAGAGGATTATACCTATCTCTGGATCATATGGGAGTTTTCCCAGGCGGTGCGAAGGGAATGGTCCCCCACCGTGCGTCCTCCAAGGCTGGGAGGAAATATTCGGAAGGGTGTTTTTGCCACACGTTCTCCTTATCGGCCCAATCCTGTGGGCCTGTCCTCCGTGAGGCTGGACAGGCTGGAGCTGGATCCCCGCCTGGGGCCGGTGCTGTATGTCAGCGGGGCGGATCTTATGGATGGAACGCCCATCTACGACATTAAGCCTTATCTTCCCTACGTGGACAGCCATCCTGATGGAAGGGGAGGGTTTACCGATGAGATCCTGGATCACCGGCTGGAGGTGGTGTTTCCGGAGGAGCTTTTGGAGAAGATCCCGGAGGGGAAACGGCAGGTTCTTTTGGAGGTGCTGGCAAACGATCCCCGGCCGGGCTATCACAGGGATCCGGAGCGGATGTATGGAATGCCCTTTGGAGATCAGGACATTCATTTTCAGGTGGATGGGGGGCTTTTGAGGGTGCGAAGCGTCACCCGGTACGAAAAGGATGGGGAAAGGGAGAGATAATCCGGCTGCCTATGGTCAAAGGGGACAGAATCCGGCTCGTGGAAGACCGCCTGGGGCGGAGAGCCGGGTTTTTTTGTGTCCAATGGCGGAGGACGATCACATTTTTTGTGGAATAAAAAAGAAATGCTTGCAAAATGAGAGAGTTTTTCATAAAATAGAGTGCGGTTACGATCTGCGGATGCCCAGACAGTCATAGGATCCGGCTTGTACTAAGCCGCTTCCGGTCAGAACCGGATTTTTTGGCGGTTCCGTCTATGGCTTTGTCAGGTGAGGAAGGCCGGTCAGGAAGGACAGAATAGTCGCTTGATCGTGGAAAGAGTTATGAGGAGTGTTGTGAAGATGAAAAAAGTGGTGAAATTTGGTGGAAGCTCTCTTGCAAATGCGGAGCAGTTCCGGAAGGTGGGAGAGATCATCCGGGCGGAGGAAAGCCGCCGGTATGTGGTGCCCTCCGCTCCGGGAAAGCGTTTTGACGGGGATACAAAGGTGACGGACATGCTCTATGACTGTTATGCTGCGGCGGAGAAGGGGGAAGATTTTTCCCGGAAGCTGGAAATGATCAAGGAGCGTTATTATGAGATCATCCGTGGTCTGTCTCTGGAGCTTTCCCTGGAAGATGAATTTGCAAAGATCGCAGAGGATTTCAAAGCTCTGGCAGGCAAGGAATATGCGGCCTCCAGAGGTGAGTTTTTAAATGGAAAGGTCATGGCGGCTTATCTTGACTATACCTTTGTGGATGCGGCGGAGGTGATCCGCTTTGACAAAAGGGGCGTTCTGGATGGGGAGAAGACGGACAGGCTTCTCCATAAATGCCTTTCCAAATGTGAGAGGGCGGTGATCCCGGGCTTCTATGGGGGCTGTGACGACGGCACGGTGAAGACCTTTTCCAGAGGGGGCTCGGACGTGACAGGCTCTATCGTGGCAAAGGCCATTCAGGCGGACGTGTACGAGAACTGGACGGATGTCTCCGGCTTTTTGGTTACGGATCCCAGGATCGTGGAGAATCCGGAGGTGATCGAGACCATTACCTATCGAGAGCTTCGGGAGCTTTCCTACATGGGGGCGACGGTTCTGCACGAGGAGGCGATCTTTCCCGTGAGAAAGGAGGGTATCCCCATCAACATTCGAAACACCAACCGCCCGGAGGACAAGGGAACCTTCATCGTGGAGAGTACCTGCAAAAAGCCCAGGTTTACCATTACTGGCATTGCGGGGAAGAAGGGCTTTTGCTCCATCAACGTGGAGAAATCCATGATGAACAGTGAAATCGGCTTTGGCAGGAAGGTGCTTCAGGTCTTTGAGGATCAGGGCATCAGCTTTGAGCATATTCCCTCCGGTATCGATACCTTGACGGTGTATGTGCACCAGGATGAATTTGAGGAGAAGGAGCAGCAGGTGATCGCCGGCATCCACCGGCTGGTTCAGCCGGACTTTGTGGAGATGGAGTCAGACCTGGCTTTGATCGCCGTTGTGGGAAGGGGAATGAAGTCCACGAGGGGAACTGCCGGCCGTATCTTTTCCGCACTGGCTCATGCAAACGTCAACGTGAAGATGATCGACCAGGGCTCCAGTGAGCTGAATATCATTATTGGCGTGGAAAACAGGGATTTTGAACAGGCCGTAAAGGCTATTTATGATATTTTTGTTATAACTCAGATTTGAGAGGCCTTTTTCGGGAGAGCCTTGTGCAGAGGATCAAGACAGGAGCCAGCTTCTGTATGGTCCTCTTTTTTCTTTGGAAAAAATGAGTTCGTCCCGTTTTATGACGTTGACAAAATAGAACATATGTTCTATAATCGGGCCATGATAAGCGCTCCGCCGTTCTTGCTCTGGGGAAGAGCAGCCGCCTCTGGCCGATCCCTGAGCCGGCAGCGGGAAGGCGCAAAAGTTTGGAGGAAGAGACGATGGTTTTTCAGGAATCCATGACCTTAATGGACAAGCTTCGGATTCTGTCGGATGCCGCAAAGTATGACGTGGCCTGTACGTCCAGTGGGGTGGAGAGAAGAGGGGATGGCACAGGGATGGGGAACTGTGTGGCCTCCGGGATCTGCCACAGCTTTTCCGCAGATGGAAGGTGCATCAGCCTGCTTAAGATCCTGTATACGAATGAGTGTGTGTTTGACTGCAAATATTGTGTCAACAGAGCATCCAATGACGTTCTGCGCGCCAGCTTTACCCCGGAGGAGGTTTGCCGTCTCACCATGGAATTTTACAGGAGGAACTATATTGAGGGGCTGTTTCTCAGCTCCGGTATCCGGCGGAGCCCGGACGACACCATGGAGGAGCTTTGCCGCACGGCGTGGCTTTTGAGGGAAAGGCATCATTTTCAGGGCTATATCCACTTAAAGGCCATCCCCGGTGCGGCCCCGGAGCTGATCCGGCAGGCCGGTTACCTGGCAGACCGTATGAGTGTGAATCTGGAGCTTCCCACGGCTGAGGGCCTGAAAAGGCTGGCTCCTCACAAGAGCAGGCAGACCATCCTGAAGCCCATGAGGCAGATCCAGGTGCAGTGTGAGCAGAGCCGCAGGGAGCTGGCCCTGTACCGCCATGCGCCCAGGTTCGTCCCTGCCGGGCAGAGCACACAGATGATCGTGGGGGCTTCCGGGGAGAGCGATCTGGAGATTGTTTCTGCGGCAGAGTCCCTGTATCAGAAATTTTCTTTAAAACGTGTGTTTTATTCCGCCTTTGTGGCGGTGAATGAGGATCCCACCCTTCCAGCTCTTCCCTCTGGCCCCCCGCTCCTTCGGGAGCATCGGCTTTATCAGGCGGACTGGCTTTTGCGGTTTTATGGATTTCAGGCATCGGAGCTGCTGTCAAAGGAGCGCCCCAACCTGAACCTGCTTCTGGATCCTAAGTGCGGCTGGGCTCTTTCTCATCTGGAGTTTTTTCCGGTGGAGGTCAACCGGGCGGACTATGAGACTCTGCTCCGTGTGCCGGGCATTGGCTGCAGGTCTGCCAGGAGGATCGTGTCCGCAAGAAGGACGCACACCCTGGATTTTTCTCACCTGAAAAGGATGGGAGTGGTGCTGAAGAGAGCCCTGTATTTTATCACCTGCAGCGGTAGGATGATGTACCGGACCAAGCTGGAGGAGGATTATATCCTGCGAAACATGCTGGATCACAGGGAGAAGCCTCCTGGAGGGACGGAACCGGTTTATCGGCAGTTATCCCTTTTTGACATGGAGGGACAGAACCTTGGGGGAAGGCAGGAGGAGGGCCTGCCGGGAGAGGAGCCCATGTTTTTGTAGGAGAGGAGGAGAGGGCTTGGATCAGGAAAAGCTGGTATTGATCTGTGAGGATCAGGCGGAAGGGATTTTTACGGCAGTTTATGAGGGCTGGAGAGAGGGAGCCTCGGGAAGGGAGGTGGAGCTGCGGTTCCAGCCGCCGGATGATCTGGAGTTTTTTTGTACCTACCGGCGGATCGAGACGGACAGGGAGAAGGCGGGCAAGGTGATGCGTACCATTCTCATGCGCCTGGGGACGGAGGTGTATGAGGACATTTGTCTGGCTGCCACCGCTGGGGATGGGGACAGGGGCACGGTCATTTTTCAGGTTTTGCTCAAGGCTCTGGAGAAGGGCAGGTGCAGGAGGGGGATCATGAAGGCCCTGGCGGATCCTGACGTCAGCCGGGTATCGAAGCTGCGGGGGAAGGTGTGGCATGAGCTACATCGCTATTATGGCTTTCTTCGGTTCCGTTCCGCCGGGGACCGCGGCCTTCTCATTGGGGATATCTCACCAGAGAACGATATCCTGGAGTTTCTGGGGCCCCATTTTGCGGATAGGCTCCCTCAGGAAAACTGGGTGATATATGACAGCCGGCGGAAGAAAGCTTTGTTCCACAGGAAAGGGGAGTCCTGCGTGCTCTGCCGGGAGGTATACAAAAAAGAGAGGAACCCAGGGGAGGTGGAGCAGTGGGACGAGTACGAAGAGCTTTGGAAGCTTTTTTGCGGCAGCGCCGCCATTGCTCATCGAAAAAACGAGAAGCTTCAGAAGCAGCTCTTTCCTCTGAAATACAGGGTGGACAGTCCAGCCAGGCCTGTGCGGCCGCTGGGAGATTGTGGGAAGGCGCAGTGAATCTATCTTTCACAGACGCCGGTGACCTCCCTGGATTTTTACGTGTGCCGCTCCGTTGGGGCAAACCGTTTCATGGAGGGCGAGAGGGACAAAGCCTTCCTGACCGGGCTTTTGACCATGCTGGAGGGATGTGCTATAATGGGGCCCAAAAGCAGGGAAAAGGGCAGGGAGAGCGCAAAAAATGGAAGGACCGGTTTATCGTATATCCGTGAGGAATCTTGTGGAATTTGTGCTGCGGAGCGGAGATCTGGACAGTAGGAGAGGATCCATGGACAAGGAGGCCATGCAGAAGGGCAGCCGTCTCCATCGGAAAATACAAAAGAGCATGGGGAGCGGCTACCAGGCGGAGGTGCCCCTGAAATGGGAGACGAAATATGAGGACATGATCATCTTGGTGGAGGGCCGGGCGGACGGTGTATTCCGGCAGAAGGATCAGGTCTTCGTGGATGAGATCAAGGGCATTTATGGAAGGGTGGAGCTTTTGGAGGGGCCTTTTCCGGTTCATAGAGCTCAGGCCATGTGTTATGCCAGGATGCTGGGAGAAAAGCTGGGGGAAGAACAGGTGGGAATCCAGATGACCTATGCAAACCTGGATACGGAGGAGCAGAGGAGATTTCAGGAGGGATTCTCCATGGAGGAGCTAAGACTCTGGTATCAGGGAGTGCTGGATGAATACCACAAATGGCTTTCCTGCCGCCAGGCCTGGAGGAAGGAGCGCAACAATTCCATGAAGGCCCTGGAGTTTCCCTTTCCATACCGGCCGGGTCAGAGGAAGCTGGTGTCGGGGGTGTACCATACCATTTCTGCCAGGAAGCAGATTTTTATCCAGGCGCCCACGGGGATCGGGAAGACTATGTCAGCGATTTTTCCCGCCGTGCGGGCAGTGGGAGAGGGGAAGGGTGAGACCGTTTTTTACCTGACGGCAAAGACCATCACAAGGACGGTGGCGGAGGAGGCCTTTTCCATTCTGAAGCAAAAGGGGCTTCGGTTCCAGGTGCTCACCCTGACTGCAAAGGATAAGATCTGCTTCCAGGAAAAGGCGGAGTGCGCCCCGGACAGCTGCCCCTACGCCAAAGGCCATTTTGACCGGGTGAACGATGCGGTGTATGATTTGTGGACGTCAAAGAGCCTTTACGACAGGGAGAGTATCTGGGCGCACGCAAAAAAATGGCAGGTGTGCCCTTTTGAGATGAGTTTGGATCTGGCACTTTGGGTGGATGGCGTGATCTGTGATTACAATTATGTCTTTGATCCTAACGCCCATCTGAAAAGATTTTTTGGAGAGGGAAATGGGGGAGAGTATATTTTCCTCATCGATGAGGCGCACAATCTGGTGGAGCGGGGAAGACAGATGTACAGCGCTTCCCTCTGCAGGGAAACGGTGATGGAGATGAGAAAGAAGGCAAAGACCTTCTGCCGTCCCCTGGAGAAGGCGCTCGGCCGGACGACCAGGCAGCTTTTGGAGATGAAGAAGGAATGTGAGACTTACCGGATTCTGGCGGGACCGGGGCTGATCCCTTTGAGCCTTTTGAAGGTGCAGGGGGAGCTGGAGAAGCTTTTGGAGGAGCGGAAGGAGGGGCTCCCGGAGGAACTGCTGGACTTTTATTTTTCCGTGCGGGATTTTCTGAATATTGTGGATCTGGTGGATGAGAACTATGTTGTTTACACGGAGGTGGGGGAGGACGGGCGGTTCCGGCTGAACCTTTTCTGTGTAAATCCGGCGGCGAACCTTCAGCAGTATTTGTCAAAAGGGGTGGGGGCGGTGCTTTTTTCTGCGACCCTGCTCCCCATGACCTACTATCGCCGTCTGCTGAGCGCCAGAACGGACGATTATGGCATTTATGCGTCCTCTCCCTTTCCCAAGGAAAACCGGTGTATCCTTGTGGGGGGTGATGTGACCAGCCGCTACACCAGGCGGACTTATGAGGAGTATCGCCGCATTGCCCAGTACATCGCCAAGATGGCGTGGCAGAAAAAGGGAAACTATATGGCTTTTTTTCCTTCCTACCGGATGATGGAGGAGGTCTATCAGGTGTATGAGGCCGAGTTCTCCATGGGCTGGGTGCGGAGCATCTGCCAGAGCGCTTCGATGGGGGAAGGAGAGAAGGAGGCCTTTCTGGAAGAGTTTCAAAGGCAGGAGGGCACGCTTTTGGCCTTCTGCATCATGGGAGGGAGCTTTTCTGAGGGGATCGATCTTATGGGGGAACAGCTGATCGGCGCAGCCATCGTTGGAACCGGGATTCCACAGATCAGCAGCCAGAGGGAGATCCTGAAGGAGTTTTATGACAGGAGAGGAGAAAACGGCTTTGATCATGCTTACCGGTTTCCTGGGATGAACAAGGTCCTCCAGGCTGCGGGAAGGGTCATTCGGACCTATGAGGACGTGGGGGTGATCCTCCTTCTGGATGAGCGTTTCCGGGAGATGGAGTACCGGGAGCTGTTTCCCGTTGAATGGTCGGACAGAAAAAGCTGCACTCTTTCCTCTGTGGATCGGATGCTGGAGGCTTTTTGGCAGGGGCGGGAGGAGACCTCCAGCCTGTGAAAGGCCGCCTGCGGTGGGGAAGATCCTGGCAGCTCCAGGAGGCGGTCCGTCTATTATGGGCGGGGACTGGGGAAGGCGGCAGGTGCGGACGGTGTCTGACCAGCCGGTGTCAGGGGCCATTTTTGAAAGTGGTTGCACATGGAAAAAAAACAAGGTATACTTTCCCTGACGGAAAAGGAGAAGTATATGAAAAACCATAGAAAAATCTGGAAAAAGGCATGTTTGGCAGGGATGCTCCTAACCATGTCCGGCGGGACGGCCGTATCAGGGGAGAGCCTGTCAACTGTGACGGAGGAGGCCCAGATCCTCCCCATACCGGACGGCAGCGGCTGTTACCTGCTGAAAAGCGATGGGTTTTATTGCCTGAAGGCCAACGGCTCCAGGGATGGCGCACCGGGGATCCACTATTTTGACCACCTCGTCATAGATGGTACCTTGTTTGACGGTTACTATTATCACGATGAGACAGGGCGCTTTTCTGCGCACGCCCCTGAGATGGCATACATAAAGAAGCTGGCGGCCCCCGTCAGGGAGGAAGAGCCCCAGCTTGTGTTTGACGGCTTTTATATGGTGGGAAATCTTGGGAAGCTTTCTGCTGCGCCGCAGGTCCGATATATGGACGGCCTGAGCTTAAATGGAGTGAGTCTCCAGGGTTATTATTACTTCAATGAGAACGGGCGCCTTGTACAGGAGGCAGGGATTCATGAGGTTCGCATGGACTCCCGCGGACGTCATTTTGACGGCCATTATTATTTCGGGGGACCAGACGGCCTTTTGTCAGAGGAAGGCGGGGTCACGGCGGATGGCCTGGTCTATGATGAAGAGGGAAGGGTGGAAAACATGGAGGAGGAAGGCCGGGAGGGGCTTTTGTCCCGCTTGGAGGCCATGACTGCCGCTTACGAGGGAGAATGGAGCATCTATGTGAAGGACCTTGGAAAGGGGAAGGACATGGAGATCCTGATCAATGACCGGCCTCTGTGTTCGGCCAGCCTGATCAAGCTTTTTGTGATGGAGGCCACCTACCACAATGGGCAGGATGTAAAGTCTTCCCTCGGACTTCGCCTGAAGGCGGACACAGAAAGCGATCCGGTGGCGGGGCGCCTTGGGACTCTGCTGACAAACATGATCACGGTCAGTGACAACGAATCCTTCAACGAGCTGGTACGGCTGCAGACGGAGGACTACCATTTCGCTCTGGGAGCAAGGAGGATTAACCGCTATCTTAGGACGCAGGGGTATGAGGACACGGCGGTCCTTCACACGCTGGCGCCCTCTTCCAGCACCCCCGTGGGGATCGGGGAGAATAACCAAACCTCCGCAAAGGATTGTGGACGCCTGCTGGAGAGGATCTACCGTGGGAGATGTGTCAGCCGGGAGGCCTCGGAAGCCATGGAGGAGCTTCTTTTGGCCCAAAGGGTCACCACCAAGATCCCTCAGCCTCTGGGAGGGGAGGTGAAGGTGGCCAACAAGACGGGGGAGACGGATACGGATCAGCATGACGTGGCCATTGTCTACGGGGAGAAGACGGATTATATTCTGTGCGTGCTGTCGGAGAATTGTCCCAAAAAGGAAACGGCCATTGAAAACATCCGAAATATTTCCAGGGTGGTTTATGAGTACCTGAACCAGTAGCTGTGCTTTGGCAGGCGGGGAGATTGATCTCAGGGAGGGAAAGCGGCCGCTGCGGCCTCTCCGGCCCCTCCGGTACTGAAGAGGCCGGCCATCGGCTGCCGCTCTCACCTGCCGTTTTTGCCGGTCAGAAATGGACAAGGTCAAAGGCCTGGGCAGCAGGCTTTGCCCCTTCATGGCAGACAATTTTACGTGGACGGGATTTTGCTGCTGTTTGCAGGACACTTGTGGACAATAAGCGCGTTTTATTGGACACAGCGGAATACAAAAAAATTGCTTGACCCTAACAAAATTTTGATGTATGATGTTTTCATGATATCAGGATCCCAAGGGAAAGCACTCTTTGAGCCCTGCGTCATTGATGCAAGAAGTCCGGTTTCTCTGGGAAGAAGGACTTCGGAAACTGTAAGAAGACCTTTGTCCGTCGGTGAGACAAATGGCCGTTTAAGGAAAGGAGATTTTATCATGAAAGTCGTTTATACAGACAAAGCACCTGCAGCTATCGGACCGTACTCTCAGGCTATGATTCTGAATGATGTTCTGTTCACATCTGGACAGATCCCTGTAGACCCGGCAACAGGAGAGATTGCAGGAGATACCATCCAGACCCAGGCAGAGCAGGTGATGAAGAACCTGAGCGCTGTTCTGGAGGAGGCAGGAACCAGCTTTGAAAACGTTGCAAAGACCACCTGCTTCCTGGCAGATATGGGAGATTTCGCTGCATTTAACGAGATCTACGCAAAGTATTTTGTAAATAAGCCGGCTCGTTCCTGCGTGGCAGTGAAGACTCTTCCCAAGAACGTTCTGTGCGAGGTTGAGGTGATCGCAGCCGTTAAATAAGTCCTGTGACCGCCTGGCGGCCTATGGCGCTACTAAAGGAAAGGCTCTTTTCCATTTTTGAAGAAAGAGGGCAGCTCTCGACATTGTGTTGTGTGTCGGGAGCTTTTTTTATGTGCAGGGACACATAAGGAAGACCGTTTCTGACGCATCAGGCGCCCCTGCAGGGCAGTAGGGCGGATCGCTCTCTCTTACTTGATTGAGCTTTTTGCGCCGTCTGCATCCCTTTT
>JAUNJL010000009.1 GCA_030533315.1 Eubacteriales bacterium | reverse complement strand
TGGCGCTGCCGCTTTCCATCAGCTGCTTTAGGGTACCGGAGGTGAACATGGGGGCGTTGACAGGGGCAAACAGGATGCGCTCGCATTTATCCCGAAGAAAAGAAAGGCCGATGTGCACGGAATCAAAGAGCTGTGGTTCCTCGTCCTGCTGGTTTCTTAAAAAGATGGCTCCATACCCGGACAAATGGCGCCGGATTTCCTCGTTGTCGCTCCCGGTGACGATGACGATGGGGAAGACTCCTGCCTGTTGGTAGGTGATCACGATGCGGCGGAGGATGGAGATGGATCCCACCTGGAAAAAGGGCTTTGCCGCCTGTTTGCTGGCTGCGGCAACGATCCCTCCCGTGTGACTGATTTTCATAAAAAACCTCCTTTGTATGGAAATGCTCTGTGATATCCGCACAGAAGTTTCGATGGGTCTGAAAGCAGGAAAAGGCTCCTCAGATCTCTGATGCCGGGCTGCGCTTTTGCGGCCCGGCATTGAAGATCTGTGGGAGCATTTGTCATGGCGGTTTTTTGCTGTTTTCTTGTGATCTATTGGTCTCCTCAGGGGGTATTGCCCTGTGAGGAGGGGAGGGGACGGGATGACCTCTGGAAGGTGATGGTGACCTTGAACAGGTCCCCGTCCAGGTACAGGCTGAAGGCTCCGCCCATGAGCTCCGTGAGGATCTTGGCGATGGAGAGGCCGAGGCCGCTGCCCTCCGTACTGCGGGAGACGTCTCCCCGGATGAAGCGCTGGGTCAGCTCCTGGGCGTCAAAGTTTAGGGGCTGGGCGGAGATGTTTTTCAGGGAAAAGCAGACATTGTCCTTTTCATGGGACACCTGGACGTAGACCCGGGTTCCCTCCAGGGAATACTTTGCCGCATTTCCGAAAACATTTTCCAAAACTCTCCACAGACGCCGGCCGTCGGCATAAATGACGGACGGCTCCTGGTCAAGGTTTACCACCATGGTGAGCCGGCGATCCTGGAAGCGTTCCTCAAACTCTCCCAGGACCTGGTGGAGGAGCTCAGTAAAATCCAGAGCCGTCATCTCCAGGGTGATGTTTCCCGTGCTGGCCTTGGAGGCCTCCACCACGTCCTCCGTGAGTGATTTCAGCCTCTGGGCCTTTTCCTCCAGAATATCCAGGTAGCCGCAGATTTTGGGATCTGTAAGGTTTTCCCTTTTTAGCAGATCCACGTAGTTGATGATGGAGGTGAGAGGCGTCTTCAGGTCATGGGAGACGTTGGTGATCAGCTCCGTTTTCATCCGCTCATTTTTCAGGCTCTTGTCCACCGCCGCATTCAGGCCGTCCCCAATGTTGTTGATGTATTCTGCCATGCGCTTTTGGTCTCCGTACAGCCGTTTCAGAGGAATCTTGAAGGTGAGCTCCCCACCGGAGATCCGCTTCAGCCCATCCAGGATCCGGTCCCGTCCGTCGGCCTCTACAAGGACTGCGCCCAGCAGGCAAAGATCCAGAAGGAACAAAAGAAAGAAGACCTCTCCCATATTGTTGAAGATCAGGGAGCAGAGGGAAAACTGAAGAAACAGTACGAAAACGCAGGCCAGGGTCAGCTTCACCTTGCTGATGATGTTTCTTCCCAAAAAGGCCAGGAGGGCCGCCGCCTTTTGGAAGGCCAGCTTTGCCAGATGCAGGGCAAAGTGGAGGCAGCTGTTTTTCCATAGGATTTTTCCTTTGATCCGTCGAACAAGGCTTAGGTAGCCTAAAAAGAAGCAAAAGGCCGTGTAAAGGCCAAGGAAAAGGGCCATAGGGATGGAAAAACGCGGGGTGTTTATAAGATCGTTGGTCAGATGGATCCCAAGTGCGCAGATGGGAAGCAGCCAGAGAGCCAAAAGGCCTGCCCCGAAAAGCTCCGCAAACCAACGGTCAAAAAACAGAAGGTGGATCTCCTCATCCTGGCTTCTCCTGCCGGAGATGGCCGTCAGCCACACCAGGGCCAAGAGAAAGACGATCAGGGAGAGAAGGATGAGCGCGGCGCACCGGACGGGCCAGGAGGCGTATTTTTGGTAGGCCAGTGCCCCCTCCTGATAAACGTCCTCAACGGGATAAGAGCTGTCCACGAACAGAAGGAACACGTAGGAATCCGTCCACAGCCGCTCCTCCATGAGCTCCCGGGCCTCCTGCCACTCCTCCAGGATGCGGTCCTTGGTGGAAAGCCCTCCTGTTTCGGAGGCCTGGTCGGAAAGACAGGCATAGGGACCCTCTTTCTTTGCCAGCTCCAAAACCTCCTCTGGCTTCATGGACCGGCAGGCGGCCCGGTTGGTCAGGATGCGGTCCTCTGTCTTGTCCAGGAAGTAGTAGGAAAGATTGGTGGCTCCTTCTTGGTAGGTGGAAAAATCGTGACCGGTGTCAAAGTCGGAGCCTGCCAGTTCCAGGGCCTCCTCCAAGGCGTAAAAGGCTCCGGCGAGGGATTCGTTCCAGTAGTCGCTGCTGTTGACCACCTCCAGGAGACTATCTGCGCCTTCCGGGGGATAATTCTTTTCATTCAGGAGCCAGATTCCCTGGTAGCTGGAAATATCCTGATATTTCATGGAGGAGCCGTCCGGGCCAGCCACGTAGGAATCCGGGTCGTCAAAAAGGCTTAACCCCTCGGGCATGGCGGAATCGGAAAGGGCCTGGTAGATTCGCTCCAGTCGGTCAGAGACCTCCGCCTGGGAGTTTTGCCCGGAGAGAACGATGGTGAGGTCCTTGCTTTTGATCCTGGTCATGAAATCGGAATAGTAGAAATACTCATAGCCTCCGTTCGGCTTCTGGCACACGACGATGGCGTCCCCCGCCGGATCAGATTCCAGGTCTGTGCGGATGCTGCCGTCTCTGCTCCAGGCTTTCAGGGTGTCCAGGGAGTAGGCAAGGCCGGAGGTGTTTCGGAAGGTAGGCCGCCAGTCCTCCCGCAGCTCTCTCAGGTCCAGGACGGGATCCTTCATAGAGGTTAAGGCCTCCTTTTGGGCCTCTTGGTTCAGATAGTCCGAAATCCGCAGGGAGTCCTGAAAGAGCAGGTTGGAAAAGTAATAGGTGTGCTCATAGCAGTCGGCATCCTCCAGAGGGTGTAGGTGGTAGGTGGAGGCAAGGTAGAGGATGATAAAAAGGCAGACGGCGGCGGCGGCCGCTGCGGCGTGTGCCAGGATCAGCAGCATTCCCTTTACGCCTCTGCTTCGATAACGTTTTGGATTCATGATGATTCCCCTTTCCATGAGTGATGTATTTGAGTGATGTATTTTTTGAACTACAGCTTTTCCAGCTTATAGCCCAGTCCCCAGACCACCTTTAGGTATCGGGGATCCTTCGGATTGATCTCGATTTTTTCCCGGATGTGCCGGATGTGTACGGCCACCGTGTTGTCTGCGGCCACGGCCTCCTCGTTCCAGATACGCTCGTAGATCTGGCTGGTGGAGAAGACCCGGCCCTGATTTTGGATCAGGAGCAGCAGGATGTTGTATTCCAGGGGAGTCAGCTTCACGGTCTCCCCGTCCACCTGCACCTCCTTCAGGTCGTCGTTTACCGTCAGGCCTCCGGTGGTGTAGACATGCTCGCTTTTTTCCTTTGGCATGGCTCCCAGCATGGTGTACCGGCGCAGTTGGGATCGCACCCGTGCCACCAGCTCCAGGGGGCTGAAGGGCTTCGTCACGTAATCGTCCGCCCCCACGTTCAGGCCCAGAACCTTGTCCGCATCCTCGGATTTTGCAGATAAAATGATGATGGGGAGGGGATTTTCCTCCCGGATCTTCAGGGTAGCCCGGATCCCGTCCATACGGGGCATCATCACATCCATGATCAGAAGATCCACCGGCTGGCTTTTCAGCAGCCGAAGAGCCTCCAGGCCGTCATAGGCCTTCAGGATGTGATGGCCCTCCTGGGAAAGGTAGATGTGGATGGCCTCCACGATATCTTTGTCGTCGTCACAGACGAGAATATTTGCCACGGTTTCACCTCCTTTGCGATTGGCTGATGGTTCTTTCCCTTACGGTCAGTAAGAGATCATCCATTTCCAAGGATTTTCCTTTTTTCCTTGTTTGAGAAAAGGATACCAGGCGTTTTTTAAGATGAAAGGGGAAAATTCTTAAGATATTCTTAATATTGCCCGGCAGATCCCCTCCAATATAGCAGGAAAGAGGGAGGAACGTCAATGAGATTGTTAAGGCAGGGAGAAAGGGGCGCAAAAAAACAACCGTTCAGGCATTTGAACGGCTGTGGAAAAAGAAGGAGAGCCGGGACATCCATCCCGGCTTAAAAAAGTATGAAAAAGAAAAAGTTTTAAGAAAGCATCTCGTGCTGTTCTTGAACAAGAATATACCGGAAAATCATGTTTATTCTGTGAAAAGAGTTTGTTAATTTTGTGAAAAATTAAACTAAGGCTTGGGAGAGGGGCTGCGGCCGGTTCGGTATCAGAGGGAGTCTCTTTTCCAGGCCGAAGGGGGCAGGCTCGGGGAAAAAACGGCTTGTGCTGGGCTTGGATCTGTATTAAAGTATAGATATCTGTTTTGGAAGAAGGACGTCTGCGCAGGCTGGCGGCAGAAACAAGGGACAATAGGAGGAGTTGGGATGCTGCGTACTTTTTTGGTGGAGGATGAGATCGTGGTCCGGGAGAACATCAAGCGGATGGTTCCCTGGGAGCAGTACGGCTTTGAGCTGGTGTGAGAGGCCTCGGACGGGGAAATGGCCCTTCCCCAGATACGGAAAAGCGAGCCGGATCTTTTGATCACGGATATCAAAATGCCCTTTATGGACGGGCTGACCTTGTCCAAGCTGGTGAAAAAGGAGCTGCCGGACATCAAGATCGTGATCCTCAGCGGCTATGACGATTTTAATTACGCAAAGCAGGCCATCGCCATCGGGGTGGAGGACTATCTTTTGAAGCCCATCACCAAAAACGCCTTTATAAAGAGGCTGGAGGAGATTCGGGACCGCTATGAGCACGAGAAGACCCAGAAGGAATATTATGAGAAGTTCCGCCTGGAAATGCAGGAGTACGAAAAGAACGCCAGCCGGGATTTCTTTGAGGCTCTGGTCCAGGGAGGAACGGATCTGGAAGAGATCTACCGCCGGGCGGACCGGCTGGGAATGGACATCGTGGCGGAGGCCTACAACATCCTGCTGTTTACCACGGACACCACCGAAAATGCCTGCGGCACGGGAGAGAAGCCCCGGGACTGGGAGGAGCAGGTGCACAGGCGGCTGGACAACTGTTTTCTCAACCACCCGGACGCCATGCTGTTTCGCTATCAGGTCTTCTGCTACGCCATCCTCATCAAGGGGCAGAAGGACAGCATCCAGGAAAAAACAAGGGATTGCGTGGAGACCTTAAGGGAGATCATGGAGGGCTCCGGGAGGGCTCCCGACTGGTTCGTGGCCGCAGGGAAGTGTGTGGAGCGTCTCAGCAACATCAGCCAGTGCTATTATACCGCCACCAGGGCCTTTGCCTTCCGGTACCTGTACGACGGCCACATCCTGCGGTACGAGGATCTGGAGGAGAGAGAGGGAGACCGGGATGCCGGCGTAAGAGAGTCCCAAAACCTGTACCTTGGAAATGTGGACATCAATGCCTTAAATCCGGCCATCCTGCAGAAATTTCTGGCCAGCGGCCTGATGGACGAGGTGGGAAGCTTCGTGCAGGATTATTTTTACGCCATTGGGAAGGAGCCGATGGAGTCCATGGTCTTTCGCAACTACGTGGTATTGAATGTCCGATTTTCGGTACTG
The DNA here is from genome assembly GCA_030533315.1 of Eubacteriales bacterium. Next base: position 53,503 of record JAUNJL010000009.1, on the reverse strand, counting down.
TCCTTTCTGAAGGGGCTGGGGGGAGGCGGTCAGACGGCTCTGGAGGAGGACCTTGGGAAGGTGGTGGAGGAGACGGGAAGATCTACGGAGGCGGCCATCCAGTACGCCCAGAGGATCATCCAGGAGGCCATCGCCATCCGGGACGAGAACGCCGGAAACCAGAGCCGCAGCATCCTGAAGATGGCCGTCGCCTACATGGAGAGCAACTACAGGGACGAGGAGCTTTCCATGAACAAGGTGGCCAGGGTGGCCAACGTGAGCGCCAACCATTTCAGCGCCATGTTCAGCCAGAACATGGGACAGACCTTCACGGAATATCTGACCGCTCTGCGGATGGATAAGGCCAAGGAGCTTCTCCGCTGTACCTCCAAGCGCTCCAGCGAGATCGCCGGGGAGGTGGGGTATAAGGACGCCCACTATTTCAGCTACCTGTTTAAGAAAACCCAGGGCATGACGCCCAGCGAATACAGGAAGGCGGGGGAGGAGGGCTGATGGCTGGGAGAGAGAAGCAGTCCAGGCTGGAAAGTAAAATGAGGAACATGCTCCTTGGAGCCATCATTCCCATGACCCTTTTGATGGTGGTGTTTTTGGCCATCTTTTTGTCATATACAAAAAAATACAACCAGCTTTCCCAGAACCTGGCGGTGAGCAGCAGCTTTGGGCTGGAATTTAAGGATACCGTGGATCTGGAGTGCTATTATGTGGCCATCGGCAGCGAGGACAAGGATAAGCTGCCGGTGGGGCAGGTGGATGGCGCCATCGCCACGGTGGAGAAGCTGAAGGCCACCACCTACCAAAGGGAGAGCGGCAAGTGTATCAAGCATCTGAACGCCTATCTGAGCAATCTGAAGAAATACATGCTGGAGCTGATGGAGATCGAGGGCTATGACGAGCGCATGGTGTTTATGGACAACAACATCCGCAGCATCACCTCCTCCATCACCAAGGAGCTGCAAACCTACATTTATCTGGAATCCACCAATCTGGTCAGCGCTGAGTCCGTCCTTGCCAGGAGCAGCATGGTGATGGTGCTGTGTATGTCGGTCATCATCGTCCTGACCATCCTGATCCTGATGCGCAGGACCCTGCGGTTTTCCGACAGCATCACCCGCCCGGTGACGGAGATCCTGCATAACGTAAAGAAGGTGGGGCGGGGAAATTTTGACATCCGTCCGGTGGAGTCCGACGTGCTGGAGATCGGGGAACTGGATGAGGGGACCAGGAAGATGGCCGGCCGCATCCAGGGGCTTTTGGACAACGTGAGAAAGGAGCAGGAGGCACAGCACCTGACGGAGCTCCAGCTTTTGCAGGCTCAGGTAAATCCCCATTTTCTGTACAATACTCTGGACACCATCGTGTGGCTCATAGAGGGAGGGCAGGACGAGGACGCATTGGAGATGATCTCCAACCTTTCCATATTTTTCCGTACCTCCCTTTCCAAGGGAAATGACATCATTACCTTGGAGGAGGAAGAGCGGCATACTCTCAGCTATCTGGAGATCCAGCAGAGCCGGTACCGGGACATTCTGGAGTTTGAGATCTCCATACCGGAGTCCCTAAAGCAGGTCCTGGTGCCCAAGCTTACCCTGCAGCCCCTGGCGGAGAACGCACTGTATCACGGGATCAAGAACAAACGGGGCGGCGGGAAGATCCTCATCGAGGGCTTTGACCTGGGAAATGACCTGATGCTCCGAGTCTCCGACAACGGACAGGGTATGACTTCCCAGCGGCTGAGCCAGGTGCAGCAGTCCATCCAGACAGGGGAGAGGACCGGCTTTGGGACGGCGGCGGTAGCCGAGCGGATCCGCCTGTATTATGGCCCGGGTTACGGCCTTCGGATCTCCTCCACAGAGGGGGAGGGGACGGTAATGGAGGTTTATCTGGCAAAAAAAATCCGGGACTAGGAGGGGCGCCTTTTGCAGGAATACTCCCTCCAGAAGCATGGGGACAGGCGGGAATGGGGGGATAAAAAGGGCGTGAGGATAAAAAAATTAACTTTTTCCATAAAATTATGAACTTTTGGCGGGGAAAAGGGGAAGGTGGATAGCATTCTCAACTTTTTCCATAAGATTTTCTATGGAGCTTCGGGGGAAGAGGGGTTATAATAAAGCCATCTTAATAAACGAAACGGGAGGAAGTCAAAATGAAGAAAAAAGTTCTTGCAGCCTTATTGTCCGCATCTATGGTGTGCAGCATGGGCGTTGTGTCCGCCATCAATGTAGCCGCAGAAGAGGGCGATACCATCACCGTTGGCTTTTCACAGGTAGGCGCTGAGTCCGACTGGCGTACGGCAAACACTGAGTCCATGAAGTCCACCTTCAGCGAAGAGAACGGCTTCGAGCTGATCTTCGACGACGCTCAGCAGAAGCAGGAGAACCAGCTGACGGCGATCCGTAACTTCATCCAGCAGGAGGTTGACTACATCGTGCTGGCACCTGTGACCGAGACCGGATGGGATACCGTTCTCCAGGAGGCAAAGGACGCAGGGATCCCCGTGATCATCGTTGACCGTATGGTAGACGTGTCTGACGACAGCCTTTACACCGCATGGGTTGGCTCCAACTTCAAGCTGGAGGGCCAGAAGGCAATGGCATGGCTGGACGCTTACATGGAAGCGACAGGCAGGGGAGATGCAGAGCTGAATCTTGTAGATATCCAGGGAACCATCGGAGCATCTGCTCAGATCGGACGTACCGAAGGATTTGACGAGGCCGTTGAGGCTCACGACAATTGGACGACGCTGGCTCAGCAGTCCGGCGAGTTTACCCAGGCAAAGGGCCAGGAGGTTATGGAGTCCATCCTGAAGCAGCACGGCGACGAGATCGACGTTGTGTACTGCGAGAACGACAACGAGGCATTCGGCGCCATCGATGCCATCGAGGCAGCTGGATATGAGGTTGGCGGTGAGGAAGGCCAGATCCTGGTGATGTCCTTCGATACTACGAACGCTGGTCTGACCGAGACTTTGTCCGGAAAGATCACCTGCAACACCGAGTGCAATCCTCTGCACGGACCTCGTGTACAGCAGATCATCGAGAAGCTGGAGGCTGGCGAAGAGGTTGACAAGCAGGCATATGTAGATGAGACCATGTTTGCCGCAAATGATACCGTTACCTCCATCACCGTAGATGACACCGAGTATGAGGTGACCACCATTACACAGGAGATCATTGACGAGCGTGCATATTGATGTGCAGGGCTTCTCAAAAATATCATTCTGAATAACTAAATCCGGAGCGCGGGCCTAAATTCGGATAACCCGGATTACATGGCTGCGCTCCCTTTTTGTCTGAAAAAACCTCCATGCCCCCTTGAGGGCGTGGGCAGGGCTAAACATGAAAAGGAAAGGTGAAAGGAATATGGAACAGAACGTAGTATTGGAAATGCGTGACATAAGCAAGAACTTCACCGGTGTCCGCGCCCTTTCCCATGTGGACTTCACTCTGAGAAAAGGGGAGATACATGCGCTGATGGGGGAGAACGGCGCCGGAAAATCCACTCTGATCAAGGTTCTGACCGGTGTCCACGAGTTTGAGAGCGGCACCATCCGGATGGAGGGAAGCAGCGGCGCCGTGATCAACCACTCCCCCCAGGAGGCGCAGGAGCACGGCATCAGCACCGTGTATCAGGAGGTAAACCTGTGTCCCAACCTGACCGTTGCGGAGAATCTGTTTATCGGACGGGAGCCCCGCAGGCTGGGAGGGATGATCGACTGGAAAAAAATGAACGCACATTCCAGGGAGCTTCTCAAGAGCCTGGATATCAATGTTCCCCCCACCCAGCCCCTGGAGGAGTGCTCCGTGGCCATCCAGCAGATGATCGCCATCGCCCGGGCCGTGGACATGAAGTGCCGGGTGCTGATCCTGGACGAGCCTACCTCCTCCCTGGACGATGACGAGGTGCAGAAGCTGTTCGTCCTTATGAGGAAGCTGCGGGACGAGGGCGTTGGGATCATCTTCGTCACCCACTTCCTGGAGCAGGTCTACGAGGTCTGTGACAGGATCACCGTCCTCCGCAACGGGGAGCTGATCGGTGAGTACGAGATCAAGGATCTTCCCAGGGTGATGCTGGTGGCAAAAATGATGGGCAAGGATTTCGACGATCTGGCGGATATCAAGGGAGAGCACAAGGACAAAAGGTTCAGCGGAGGAACGCCGGTGATCGAGGCGATGGGACTTGGCCACAAGGGCAGCATCAAGCCCTTTAACATCACCATCAACAAGGGGGAGGTCATTGGCCTCACCGGCCTTTTGGGCTCCGGACGCTCCGAGCTGGTGCGGGCCATTTACGGCGCCGACAAGGCAGACTCCGGTACCCTGAAGGTAAATGGAAAGGAGGTAAGGATCAACACCCCTCTGGACGCTATGAAGCTGGGGATGGCCTATCTTCCTGAGGACCGGAAGGCCGAGGGCATCATCGCAGATCTTTCCGTAAAGGAGAATATCATCATCGCCCTCCAGGCGAAAAAAGGGATGTTCCATCCCCTGAGCAAGAAGGAGATGGGGGAGGCCGCCGACAAATATATCGAAATGCTCCAGATCAAGACGGCCAGCAGGGAGACTCCCATCAAGAGTCTTTCCGGCGGAAACCAGCAGAAGGTGATCCTTGGCCGCTGGCTTTTGACAGATCCGGACTTTTTGATCCTGGACGAGCCCACCCGGGGGATCGACATCGGTACCAAGACGGAGATCCAGAAGCTGGTTCTGGATCTGGCGGACAAGGGGATGGCCGTGACCTTCATTTCCTCGGAGGTGGAGGAGATGCTTCGTACCTGCTCCCGCATGGGCGTTATGCGGGATGGGGAGAAGGTGGGAGAGCTGGTTGAGAGCGAGCTGTCCCAGGGCAACATCATGAAAGCCATCGCAGGAGGTGACGATAAGAATGAATAGCAGAAAACTAAAAAAACTGACAAGCGCCCGTCTGTTCATGCCAATCCTGTGCCTGATCGCCGTTCTTTTGATCAATGTGATCAAGACACCGGACTTCTTTGCCGTATCCATCCGAAACGGCGTGCTTTATGGATACATCATCGACGTGATCAACCGTGCCTCTGAGCTGGTCATCCTGGCCATCGGCATGACCCTGGTGACGGCCGCCTCCGGAGGACAGGACATCAGCGTGGGCGCCATCATGGCGGTTGCGGCGGCGGTCTGCTGCCAGACTCTCTCCGGCGGGCAGACCTCTGTGACGGCCTACCAGAACCCGGTGATCCTGGGAGTGGTTCTTGCCCTTGGAGCAGCGGCTCTCTGCGGCGCCTTCAACGGATTTTTGGTCTCCAGGCTGGGCATCCAGCCCATGGTGGCTACTCTGATTCTTTACACGGCGGGCCGAGGCATCGCACAGCTGGTGACAAACGGGCAGATCACCTACATCCGTGTGGATTCCTACAAGATGGCCGGCGGCTACATCGGGAAATGTCCCATCCCCACGCCGGTGTTCTTTGCCATCATCGCAGTCCTGATCGTGAACCTGATCCTGAAAAGGACTGCTCTTGGCCTCTATATCGAGAGTGTGGGGATCAATGGCAGGGCAGCCCGCCTGGTGGGCCTGAACTCTACCATGATCAAGTTTTTGACCTATGTGATCTGCGGCGTTCTGGCAGGCATCGCCGGTATCGTGGCCTCCTCCCGGATCTACTCCGCAGATGCCAACAACATCGGTCTCAACCTGGAGATGGACGCCATCCTGGCGGTGGCGCTGGGAGGAAACTTCCTGGGCGGCGGTAAATTCAGCCTTGCAGGCTCCGTGATCGGCGCCTACACCATCCAGGCCCTGACCACGACCCTTTATGCCATGAACGTAAAGGCCGATCAGCTTCCCGTTTACAAGGCCATCGTGGTCATCATCATCGTGACCCTCCAAAGTGAGGTGTTCAGGAAGTGGTTTGCGGGACTGAAGGCAAGAAAAAGCGCAGCAGTGGAAGGAGGGCGGAAGTGATGAAGGGAACAAAAAAGAAAATGACAGGAACCGGCTTTTTGCTTCTCATCACCATTGGACTGTTCTTTGTGATGTACATCGCCGGTATGATCGTGTTTGCGGATAAGGGCTTCGCCAAGCCGCAGATGTTCCTGAACCTGTTCGTGTCCAATGCGGGGCTTCTTGTCATCGCATGTGGGCTTACCGTCGTCATGATCACCGGGGGCATCGACATCTCCGTCGGCTCCGTCACGGCCCTGGTCTGCATGGTGATGGCGGATCTGATGGAAAACAAGGGCATGAGCGCCTACGTGGCCGTTCTTGCGGCTCTGCTCATTGGCGTACTGTTTGGTATCGTCCAGGGATTTCTGGTGTCTTACCTTGAGATCCAGCCCTTTATCGTGACCCTGGCGGGAATGTTTTTCGGACGGGGCATGACGGCCATCATCAGTACGGACATGATTTCCATCAAGAATGAGACCTTCCTGAAATGGGCAAACTTCCGTTTCTACATGCCCTTTGGCTCCACCAACAAGAAGGGTGTATTTATTCCGGCCTACATTCCCCCTACGGTGGTGATCGCCGTGATCGTCATCATCATCATCGCCGTGCTCCTGAAATACAGGAAGTTCGGGCGTAAGCTGTACGCCATCGGCGGCAACCGCCAAAGCGCCCTGATGATGGGCCTTGACGTGAAGAGGACCATATTCAGGGCCTACATCCTGGACGGTTTTCTGGCCGGGCTGGGCGGCTTTCTCTTCTGCCTCAACAGCTGTGCCGGCTTCGTAGAGCAGGCAAAGGGCCTTGAGATGGACGCCATCTCTTCCGCCGTGATCGGCGGCACCCTGCTTTCCGGCGGCGTGGGGACGCCCATTGGCACCATGTTTGGGGTGCTGATCAAGGGAACCATTTCCAGCCTCATCACCGCGCAGGGAACTCTTTCCAGCTGGTGGGTGCGCATCGTGCTTTCCGCACTGCTTTGCTTCTTCATCGTGATCCAGTCCATCCTGGGTTCCGTGAAGAAAAAGGGGAACTAAGGGCATCCTGCATAGGTTCCTGGACAAAAAAAGAAATGCCTCCAAGGCCGGAGACCGGTCCTGGAGGCATTTCGCTTGAGGAGGACCCGCTTTCAGGCAGGAAGCCTGGATGCGGGTCCTGATTTTATGTATCTGGAAAAATGGAGGCGGAGGGTCAGTTGGTGAAGTAGAGGAAATCCCCGCAGGGCCTCTGCTCGTTGTTGATCAGCTTGTTCATGACCTTCCCGTTGTAATATAAGGTGGAGGAGCCGCCTCCATCCAGGTTGTATGCGTACTGGCAGTCGTAGGATTGGAAAATCTTGACCATATCCCAGTGGTTCAGGCCGCTGTAGCTGCCAGTGTTGGTGACAAGGAGGACATAATCGTTGGGGGCCACCATACCGACGGCGGTACGGGGATAATATTTGGCGGTTTCCGCCCAGGCGGGCTGCGGCTTTCCGTCCTTGATCAGGATGGGGCCGAAATTGTAGGTGTCCTTTACGCCGGCGCTGAGCAGATCCTTTCCTTTCAGGCCCTGTTGTGGGGTGTAGATCACGCCCTCCCGGTTGACGGCCATCACGCTGTAGCTGGTCTCATAATCCCCGTAAAGAATCCCGTTTTTGATACACATACCCAGGGGGGAGGGCTTGCCGTCCTTGTAGCTGAAGGCGCTTCCGTTGACGCCGATGACGCCGCCGTTGGAGGAGACGGCGCTGGAGGTGGTCTGTCTTTTTCCCCCGTAGGTGCCGTAGGACAGGGCGGATCTCAGCTGGCTGGGATTTGCGGTTTTTATGTGTGCCACCCAGTAGGAGACGCCGTGTGTGCTCTGCTCCTGAAGGTCAATGCTCAGGGTCGCCGTTTTGTAGGTATAGTGGGAATCGTCGATCTCCTTTGCCGGTGAGGACTTCTTTGCGATCCGCTGTCCGGAGCCGTTGACGTAATACCTTCCGATCCATTTGTTTTTGGCCATGACTCCGGAGGACTTGTCGAAGTAATAATAATATTTTCCGATCTTCTGCCAGCCGGTGGCCATGGTGCAGTTTTTCTTGAAATAATAGCGGTTCCCGCCGTAGGTCAGCCATTTGTTGGACAGGGCGGCGCCGGATTTCTGGAAGTAATATTTGTATTTTTTTCCTTCCGCCCACTGGTTTCGATACATGACGGCGGTTTTCCGGTCAAAATAGTACCGTTTTTTCCCACGCTTTACCCAGCCGGTGAGCCGCCTTCCGTTGGAGGCGCTGAAATAGTAGTTGCCCTTGTATTTGATTCGCCCGTGGAGCAGCCTGCCCTTGGAGTTGTAATAGTAGTAATGCTTGCCGATCTTTACCCAGCCTCGCTGGCTGGAGGTGGTGCTCACTGCGGCCTTGGAGGCCTTTACGTAAGCGGCGGCCTGTACGGAGGATTCCAGGCAGCAGACGGAAAGCAGAAAAAATAGCAGCAGGGTGACCAGCCGCTGGGGAATCCGTTTCTTGTTTGTCATAAAACGCTCCTTTCTCTGGACCGGGCCGTCAGGCAGCCGCTTTTTGGTCTGCCTGGGCCCATATAGGCGGCCCCCGCCGCCAGGCCTTTCGATGCAGGCATGGAGACGGGGGCGGCCATAGGTTTAGTAGTTGTATGCGCCTTCGTAGGCGTTGCAGCGCTCCTTTTGGTTGGACCGGTCGCTGCAGTCCTTGCAGCGGTCACAGAACTCCTGCTCGTAGCAGGTGGAGCACAGGCAGCCGCCGCATTTTCTGCGGTCGTAGGCGGGGGAACAGGTATAGGGGATCCGGCTTTCGTCTGTGTTTGCCATGGTATCACGCTCCTTCGCTGAATGAAAAAGGATCCCTGGGCGTCAGTAATCCGTTTTGTGATAAAAGCGGCCGTTGATGTAGTCGGTTTTGATGATGTTGACAAAGGCCGCCGGGTCGATCTCATGGACCTTTTTTACCAGAAGCTTGGCTTCCTCCCGGGACACCACGGAGTAGAGCATACTGGTTTCCTCCCCGGTGTAGCAGCCGGTTCCCTGTATCTGGGTGGCGCTGTGGTTGGTCAGGTGGGAGATCTCCTGGTAAACCTCCTTGGGATAACGGGTGATGATAAAAAGGGTGTGCTTCTTGTAGCGCTGGTGGAGCAGCTGGACCACCTCGGTGGAGGTGAACTGGAAAATGATGGAGTACAGGGCCTTGTTCCATCCAAAAAGCATACCGGCCACCAGAAGGATGCAGGCGTTGACGCAGAGGATGTAGTCCCAGATGTCCCGCCCGTTTTTCTCCGAAAAATAGATGGCAAAAAAGTCCATCCCGCCGCTGCAGGTATTTCCGATGAGGCAGAGGCTTACGATCAATCCGTTGATCAGGCCGCCGAAAATACTGATAAGAAGGGGATCGTAGGTGATGGGCTGGGCGGGGATGATATCCGTCAGCAGACCGGACAGCACAATGACGCAGCAGGAGCTGAGGGTGAACCTCTTTCCGATGAAGCGCAGCCCGATGATGATGGGGATGATGTTCAGGGGAAGGTTGATGACCGTAAAGGGAAGGGTGATCTCCCAAAATTCCTCAAAAATCCCCTGAATCAAAAGGGTGAGGCCGCTGAAGCCTCCCGGGTAAAGTCCTCCGGCCCGGACAAAGGTCTTGATGTTGACGGCAAAGATCACAGCCGCCGCGATGGCGCAGCCATAGCGCTTCAGCTCCTGGCGCACACGGTACTCTTTCGTATTCATGTTTCCCCCTTTCACGGCGCGTTCGCTGCGCCGGCGATGGTAGATTTGGAGGGGGATCGCCGGGCCCGACAGCCTGGCGCCCCCAAGGGATGAAATACAGTCCCAAAGATCGGACTTTGGTTTCCTGCCTTCCAGACCCCGGCGGAGCTTTTGCCGCCGCAGGGCCGGGATCATGGCCGGGCCTTCTAGGTGGGCGGCAGGCTTTCCCAGCGGCCGGATGCCCCGCAGGGCAGGATCAGGCCCGTATCCCTTACGGGGAGGCCGATTTCCTGGGAGTCCACCTGTCCCTGGAAGGACCTTAGCTCCGTGGAGAGCATGTAGGTCAGAACGGCAGGGGCCAGTCCGGTGGTGTAGGAATTGAGGAGGAAGAACAGGGGCTGGCTGCTCAGCAGGCGGGCGCACAGCTTGATGAGGGGATGGATGGCGTCCTCGATCTTCCACACCTCCCCCTTGGGCCCTCTGCCGTAGGAGGGCGGATCCATGATGATGGCGTCGTATTGGTTTCCCCGGCGCAGCTCCCGCTCCACGAATTTTACACAGTCGTCCACCAGCCAGCGGATGGGAGCCTGGGAAAGGCCGGAGGCGGCTGCGTTTTCCTTTGCCCAGGTGACCATGCCCTTGGAGGCGTCCACGTGGGTTACGGAGGCGCCGGCGGCGGCGGCGGCCAGGGTGGCGCCTCCCGTGTAGGCGAAAAGATTCAGCACCTTGACCGGCCGGCCGGCTCTTCGGATCTTTTCACTGAACCAGTCCCAGTTGGCCGCCTGCTCCGGGAAGAGGCCGGTGTGCTTGAAGCTGAAGGGCTTCAAGTGAAAGGTCAGGCTCTTGTAGTGGATGTCCCATTGCTGGGGAAGGTCAAAAAATTCCCATTCCCCTCCGCCCTTGGCGCTCCTATGATAATGGGCGTTCCTGTTTTTCCAGCCTCTGTCCCTTCGGGGGGTATCCCAGATTACCTGGGGATCCGGGCGCACCAGAAGGTAATCGCCCCACCGCTCCAGCTTCTCTCCCCGGGAGGTGTCGATCACCTCGTATTCCTTCCAACCATCTGCAATCCACATATGTATCACCTCGTATTTCCGCCATGTCTGTTTTTTATTTTTGGACCGTTCCTCCCGCCCTGGGGATGGACGGCCATCTTACATCAAGTATAGAGGAAAAAAACCATTTGTGCAAGTCCAAAGGTAAGAAGGGCGGTCTTGGCCCTGGTATCTGGAGGGACATTTTGAGGGACCGGCAGGGGCGGAAGCCGGACGAAAAATACTTGACAAGGACGACTTTAGCATACTAAAATGTATGGGATATACGAGAGGTGGAAACCTGCCGGAGACGGCTAGAGGAGGATTATCTATGAAAAAATACGATGAAATGACAAGGGAGGAGCTGTGCGCCCTTAAGAAAGAGCTGGAAGCGCAATATGAGGAGGTAAAGGCTCAGGGACTTTCCCTGGACATGTCCAGGGGAAAGCCAGGTGCGGATCAGCTGGATATATCCATGGGGATGATGGACGTGCTCAACGGACATGCGGACCTGAAATGTGAGACTGGCGTGGACTGCCGCAACTATGGGGTCATCGACGGGATTCCAGAGGCAAAGCGCCTTTTAGGTGAAATGTCCGAGGTGGATCCAGACCACATCATCATCTACGGCAATTCCAGTCTGAACGTCATGTTCGACAGTGTTGCCCGCTCCATGACCCACGGCGTCATGGGACACACGCCCTGGGCCAAGCTGGACAAGGTGAAATTTCTCTGTCCCGTTCCCGGCTATGACCGCCACTTTAAGATCACGGAGTTTTTTGGCATCGAGATGATCAATGTTCCCATGACGCCCCAGGGTCCGGACATGGATCTGGTGGAGAAGCTGGTGAGGGAGGACGAGGCCATCAAGGGGATCTGGTGCGTGCCCAAGTATTCCAACCCCCAGGGCTACACCTACTCCCGGGAGACGGTGGAGCGCTTTGCCAGACTGCAGCCGGCGGCTCCGGATTTCCGTATTTACTGGGATAATGCCTACAGCATTCACCATCTTTATGATGACAATCAGGATTTCCTGGTGGAGATCCTTGGGGAGTGCGCAAGGGTGGGGAACCCGGACCTGGTGTACAAATTCACCTCCACCTCCAAGGTCAGCTTCCCCGGCTCCGGGATCGCCGCCGTGGCCGCATCCAAGGCAAACCTGGAGGATTTCCGCAGATACATGCGGATGCAGACCATTGGCCATGACAAGCTGAACCAGCTCCGCCACGTGCGGTTCTTCAAGGATCTGGACGGTCTCCACGCCCACATGAGAAAACATGCGGACCTGATCCGGCCCAAGTTCGAGATGGTTCTGGATACGCTGGATAAGGAGCTGGGAGGACTGGGGATCGGAACCTGGACAAGACCTCACGGCGGCTACTTTATCTCCTTTGACTCCATGGAGGGCTGTGCAAAGGACATTGTGGCCAAGGCCAAGGAGGCCGGCGTGGTGATGACCGGCGCAGGGGCCACCTACCCCTACGGCAAGGATCCCATGGACTCCAACATCCGAATCGCTCCCACCTTCCCCTCCTTGGAGGAGCTGGGAAAGGCCGCCCGGGTGTTTGTCCTCTGCGTCAAGCTGTCCAGTGTGGAAAAGCTTCTGGAGAACAAATAGGATTGGAGAAAACTGGATAAACTAACACATAAATATAGAAAAAATGTGAGGTTCGTGTATTTATGACAGAAAAAAAGGCGAAGATGGGAACCGGAAAAAAAGTCGTGATCACCTTGATCCTGCTCCTTCTGTTTTTGACGGCGGGGGCATATACCTATGGAGTGTATTATTTTTCCGGCCATTTTCTGCCGGGTTCCATGGTCAACGGCTTTAACTGCTCCTACATGACGGCTTGGGAGGCGGAGGAGCTGATCGCAAAAAAGGTGGGAGCCTACGCCTTGACCATCGGCACCATGAACAATGGTCAGGAGGCCATCCGGGCCGGTGAGGCAGGCCTTTCCTTCCAGTCCTCGGGGGGAGCCGCACAGCTGATCAAGGATCAGGACCGCCTGAAATGGTTTTTGGCCTTTTCCCAGGAAAGATCCTACGACGTGGCCGAGGATCTGGCCATCGACCAGGCGCTTTTGGATCAGGCCATTGGCGGCCTTTCCTGTATGCAGGCAAAAAACGTGACCCAGCCGGCGGATGCCCAGATCCAGGATACGGGGGACACCTTCCAGATCGTCCCGGAGGTGGAGGGCAACGCTCTGGATCCCCAGAAGCTGAAGGAGGTGGTCACCCAGGCCATGCTCACTGGCAGGACCTACATCGATCTGGTGCAGGAGGCCTGTTACCAAAAGCCCCGGGTGTACCGGGACGACGGGCAGCTGATCCAAAACTGTCAGAGGATGAATGAACTTTGCAGGATCATCATCACCTACGACTTTGCAGATCGGAAGGAGACCGTGGACAGGAGCTTGATCAAGGACTGGTTTACCGCAGACGAGAACGGGGACGTGATCCTGGACCGGGAAAAGATCAGCCAGTACGTGGCTGGCCTGAAGGAGACCTACGATACCTTTGGGGCGGACAGAAGCTTTCTGACCTATGACAACCGGGAGGTGGCCGTACAGGGAGGCGACTACGGGTGGATCATAGACCAGGAGAGAGAGACAAAGGAGCTCGCGGCGGCCATCGAAAGCGGGGAGACCCAGGTGCGCCAGCCGGTCTATGAGGTCTATGGCTACAGCAGGGATACCAATGACATCGGTTACACCTACGTGGAGATCGACCTGACGAATCAGCGCCTGGTGTTCTATGAGGGGGGAAAGCCCGTCGTGGATACCCCGGTGGTGACGGGAAATCCCAACATCCCCGGCTGTGAGACGCCCACGGGCTGCTTCTCCGTGGATGACAAGAAGTCCCCCTCCGTCCTCACCGGGGAGGATTATGAGGCGGAGGTGGCCTTCTGGATCCCCTTTTCCGGGAACGTGGGGCTGCATGACGCCACCTGGAGGACGGAGTTTGGAGGGAACCTGTACATGCTGGAGGGCTCCCACGGCTGTGTCAACCTTCCTTACGACCAGGCTGCGGCCCTCTATGGCCGGGTGGAGCCGGGGATGCCGGTGGTGGTGTACAAGTAAGGGATCAAAGGAGACCTGTTCTGCCGCCTGGAGCGGCAGCGGACCAGGCTGTTGATAAAGGAGATGAAGGTATGAGGATAGTTGTTTTAGCGGGAGGAACCAGCACGGAGAGAGACATATCCATTATGTCCGGCACCGGCATCTGCAGGGCTCTCCGGCAAAAGGGACATCAGGCCATCCTGGTGGACATTTTCTGCGGTGTGGAGAAGGTGGACTGGGAGGATCCCTTTCCACAGGAATACAGCGTGGAGGAGGCGGAGGCGTACATCAAGGGCTTTAACCAGAGGATCGAAGAAATGCAGAAAACAAGAAGGAGCTTTTTCGGCCCCTTTGTCCTGGAGCTGTGTCAGGCGGCGGACATCGTCTTTTTGGGACTGCACGGAGAGAACGGGGAGGACGGAAAGGTTCAGGCTGCCTTCGATCTGATGGGGATCCGTTATACCGGCACCGGCTCCCTGAGCAGCGCCATGGCCATGGACAAGGCCATCACGAAGCAGATCTTCCTGATGAACCGCGTGCCTACCCCCAGGGGGGTGACCATGACAAAGGAGGGGGGCTTCTTTCCAGATGCAAAGGCTGCAGGACTGGAATATCCCGTGGTGGTGAAAACCAGCTGCGGAGGCTCCAGCGTGGGAGTGTATATTGCGAGGGACAGGCAGGAATATCAGGAAGCCATCCGGGATGTGGCCCATTACGGGGATGAGGTGGTGCTGGAGGAATACATCCAGGGCAGGGAGTTCTCCGTGGCCGTGGTGGACGGGGTGGCTTATCCCGTCATCGAGATCGCACCCATCTCCGGCTTTTACGATTACAAAAATAAGTATGAGGCCGGCTCCACGGTGGAGACCTGCCCGGCAAAGCTTTCCGAGGAGCTGACAAAGAAAATGCAGGAGGCGGCCGTGAAGGCGGCGAAGGCCTTAAAGCTTACGGCCTACAGCCGTCTGGATTTTATGATGAAGGAAAACGGCGATATTTATTGCCTGGAGGCAAATACCCTGCCTGGCATGACGCCCACGAGCCTGATCCCTCAGGAGGCGAGGGCCCTTGGGATGGACTATCCCCAGCTGTGCGAGGAGCTGATCCGCTGCTCCATGAAAAAATACGAAGGATAAATACCGGCGGCCGTCCTTTTTGGGGGACGCCGGGCATCGCTGTGAGCTTTTTTTGGCGGCCCTTTTCCAGACGGAGAAGGGCCGCAGAAAATTTATAAGGGTGAGATTATGAAAAATTTGACATTGGAAAACATAGCAGGGGCCTGTGGGGGAATCTACCATGGTCCGGAGGAACAGAAGCAGAGAACCGTAGAGTCCATTACAACGGACAGCAGAAAGGCGCAGCCTGGCTGTCTCTTTGTCGCCATTCCAGGGGAGAGGGTGGACGGACACAGCTTTATTCCCCAGGTGATGGAGGCGGGCGCCCTGGCCGTTCTCTCGGAAAAGGATCTGGGAGAGACCAGGTTCCCTTACATACGGGTAGGCTCCTCACTCCAGGCGGTGAAGGACATAGGGGAGTTTTATCTGGAGCAGCTGGGGATCCCCGTGGTGGGGATCACGGGAAGCGTGGGAAAGACCAGCACCAAGGAGGTGATCGCCTCCGTGCTCAAGGAGAAATACCGGACCTTGAAGACTCAGGGAAATTTTAACAACGAGCTGGGCCTTCCCCTCACCATTTTCCGCTTGAGGGAGGAGGACGAGATCGCGGTGCTGGAGATGGGGATCAGTGATTTCGGGGAGATGACCCGCCTGGCAAAGGTGGCGAAGCCGGATACCTGCGTGATCACCAATATCGGCACCTGTCATCTGGAAAACCTGGGTGACCGGGACGGGGTGCTGAAGGCAAAAACGGAGATCTTCCGGTATGTGAAGCCGGGAGGCCATATCGTGCTGAACGGAGATGACGACAAGCTGGCGTCGGTGGGCTCCTATGAGGGGATCCAGCCGGTATTTTTCGGGCTGGAAAAGAGGGAAGGCCTTTCTTTTTATGCGGACGAGATCCAAAGCCTGGGCTTAAAGGGGATCTGCTGCCGCATCCACGGGGAGGGGGAATCCTTTTTGGTGACCATTCCCATGCCGGGACGCCATATGATCAGCAATGCCCTGGCGGCTACGGCAGTTGGCCGGATCTATGGCCTGACCATGGAGGAGATCTGCCGGGGGATCCAGTCCCTCACTCCCATCAGCGGACGGTTCCACCTGATCGAGACGGAGAAATTTTTGATCGTGGACGACTGCTATAATGCGAATCCCATGTCCATGAAGGCATCCCTGGACGTGCTGAAGGATGGTTCAGGACGGCGGGTAGCCATCCTGGGGGACATGGGGGAGCTGGGAGAGCGTGAGGAGGAGCTCCACCGGGAGGTGGGCCGCCATGCGGCCCTTTGCGGTATTGACGCACTGATCTGTGCAGGCCCTCGGTGCGCAGCCATGGCAGAGGAGGCGGAAAGGACGGATCCGGGGCTTTTGGTGATCCACAGGCCGGACCGGGAGTCTCTTTTGAAGGATCTGGGAGAGTATGTGCGGGAGGGGGACACCCTTTTGGTGAAGGCCTCCCACTTCATGGGCTTTGAGGAGGTGGTCTCGGCCTTGGAGAAGCTGTAGGAAGCGGGAAACCGAGAGGGAGGAAGAAAATGCCGGCCTTTTTTCCCGAAAGAGGGAGGGGAGACGGAGAATTTGACGAACGATTTTTCTACCATCATCATGACTTGAGAGGTATAATGGGGGCAAAGGCGATAGGTCCCAGGAGGCCGTCTGCTTTTGCCTTATAGGCCCAGATCCATGGGGTGCTATGCTTTCCTGGAGGCGGCGGGGATATGCGCAGGCAGGGCGGCGGCCTCAAATGCGGATTCCTGCCGGGACGGAGGCGCAAAGCGGCCTGGAGGGCTTATGGGAGCGGCAGTGTCCGTATTATTGGACATGGAAGCTTAGAAACAACCATACAAGGAGGGTATTATGCTGGAGAAGATCATGAGCTGGCAGCTGCTGCTGGTGGGGATGGCTGTCATGGGAATGGTAGGAACGGCGGGAATGTGCGCCACTCATCTCACCTACAGAAGAAGACTGAAGCATACGGAACAGAAGAGCAGCCTGAAGGAAAAATGGCTGAAGCTATGGAAAACAAGGGACAGGCTTCTGCACCGGATGAACCGTTTTGTCTGGTATCCGACCCTTCTTTGCTCGGCTCTTTTTGGGATGGCCCTTTATCTGTCCCAGATATTGGACATTCCCCAGGGACTTCCCCTTACATACGTCTATGTAGGTGCGGCCGTTCCCATGATCCTGCTGCTTTTGCGCCAGGCGCTGGATTTTTCCTACAAGGAAGAGCTGGTGATGGATTCCCTGGCCGATTATGTGGACCAGCTGCGCACCTGGACGGAGGAGACGCCCAGGGAGGAGCAGCAGGATCCCCTGCTGAAGGAGGAGATCGTGGAGCGGATCACCTCCAGCATCCGTCAGACGGCGGCGGCAGGGAGCCATTTCAGCAAAATGCTCACTCCCCAGGAGGAGGAGATCATGCGGGAAGTGATTCGGGAGTTCATGGAGCAGCCGTGACCGATCTCACGCGCCGGGAGGCTTTTTGCAGGGAGGGGCGGGAGGCAGCTGCAGCCATCCCGCCGGTTCTTTTTACTGAAAATAAGAGGCGGATGCCGGGGGATATTTTTGGGAAAAACTTGTAGAAAGGGACGGTTTTTGATATACTGGACAAGAAAGATACCAATGGGCGGCTTTGAGAGAAAGGGATCCCTCAGAAGCCGGCAGTAAGTTTCCAGTTAAAGGAGAGAATGAACCATGAGCAAAGTTACGTTTGACTATTCAAAGGCAGACCGCTTTATCGCAGAGCACGAGATGGAAGCCATGAAGACA
The DNA here is from genome assembly GCA_030533315.1 of Eubacteriales bacterium. The sequence continues at coordinate 35,916 of JAUNJL010000009.1, read as the reverse complement.
CTGGCAGAGGCGGCAAAAAAGACACTGGTGGAGAAGACCGGGGCAGGAAATGATTTCCTGGGCTGGATCGACCTTCCAGTGGACTATGACAAGGATGAGTTTGCCCGCATTAAGGCTGCGGCAAAGAAGATCCAGGAGGACTCTGAGGTGCTTCTGGTGATCGGTATCGGCGGCTCCTACCTGGGGGCCAGAGCGGCCATCGAGTTTTTAAGGCATGGTTTTTACAATAATGTTTCCAAAGAGATCCGCAAAACGCCGGAGATCTATTTTGTGGGAAACAGCATCAGCAGCAGCTACATCAAGGCTCTGATGGATGTTGTGGGAGACCGGGATTTCTCCGTCAACATGATCTCCAAGTCCGGGACCACCACGGAGCCGGCCATCGCTTTCCGGGTATTTAAGGACCTTCTGGAAAAGAAATATGGAAAAGAAGGGGCCGCAAAGAGGATTTACGCCACCACGGACAAGGCCAGAGGAGCCCTGAAAAAGGTTGCAGACGAGGAAGGCTATGAGGAGTTTGTGGTGCCGGATGACGTGGGAGGACGTTTCTCCGTTCTCACCGCCGTGGGACTCCTTCCCATTGCGGTCAGCGGCGCAGATATCGACAAGCTGATGGAGGGTGCGGCTTCCGGCCGTGAGATGGCCCTGAACGCTCCCTTCCAGGAGAATGACGCCATGAAATATGCGGCGGTACGTAACATCCTTCTCCGCAAGGGCAAGGAGGTGGAGATCCTTGCCAACTATGAGCCCAGCCTGCATTATGTGAGCGAGTGGTGGAAGCAGCTGTACGGCGAGAGCGAGGGCAAGGACCAGAAGGGCATTCTTCCGGCTTCCGTGGATCTGACCACGGATCTTCACTCCATGGGACAGTTTATCCAGGATGGAAGCCGTATCATGTTTGAGACGGTGATGAACGTGGAGGAATCCTCCGCAGAGCTGGTCATCGGCCAGGAGGCCGTGGATCTGGACGGACTGAATTACCTGGCCGGAAAGACGGTGGATTTTGTGAACAAGAGCGCCATGAACGGTACCATCCTGGCCCACACGGATGGAAACGTGCCCAATCTTCGGATCGACATTCCCCGTCAGGACGAGTACACCCTGGGCCAGCTGTTTTACTTCTATGAGTTTGCCTGCGGCGTCAGCGGATACCTTCTGGGCGTGAACCCCTTTAACCAGCCGGGTGTGGAGAGCTACAAGAAGAATATGTTTGCCCTCCTTGGAAAGCCGGGCTTTGAAAAAGAGAGAGAAGAGCTGTTAAAGAGGCTGTAAGCAGCCAGGGATCACAAAAAGACAGGTGCGGGGCGCTGGCCCTGCGCCTGTTTTTTCGATGGCGGGAATTGTCCTGCCCTGTGAAAGGGCAGCGGTGTCTGAGCGGAGGCGGGCTGGCCTGCCCTGCTCAGAAAAAACAGGAAAGACGGGAGGATGGAGCGATATGAGGATCGTGATCTTGGAGGCGGGCAGCCTGGGGGAGGATATGGTGTTCGACCCTTTTGAGGAGCTGGGAGAGGTGGTGCGCTATTCTGTGACCACCAGGGAGCAGATGCCGGAGAGGGTGAGGGATGCGGAGGTGATCGTGGCTAATAAGCTTCCTATTTGTGAGGAAACCATCGGGGAGGCGAAAAGCCTAAGGCTGGTATGTCTGACCGCCACGGGGATCAACAACCTGGACGGAGATTATCTGATCTCCAGGGGGATAGCGGCCTACAATGTGGCGGGCTACTCCACCAACGGCGTGGCCCAGCACACCTTTGCCCTGCTGTTTTACGTGCTGGAAAAGCTGAATTATTACGACCGGTACGTGAAATCTGGGGAGTATTCCAGGGGAGGGTGCTTTTCTCATTTCAGCCAGAGCTTTTTTGAGCTCCAGGGCAAAACCTGGGGGATTTTGGGGCTGGGGGCCATCGGACGGAGGGTGGCGGAGCTGGCGTCCGCCTTTGGGTGCCGGGTGATCTGCTGTTCCGCATCGGGGAGGACCTACCAGTCGCCCTATGAACAGGTGGAGCTGGACACTCTTCTGGGGGAATCGGACGTTCTGTCCATCCATGCGCCTCTCAATGACCACACAGAGGGGCTGATGGACAAGGAAGCTTTCCGAAAAATGAAGCCCTCCGCCATTTTGATCAACGTGGCCAGGGGAGCCATTATCCGGGAGGAGGATCTGTATGAGGCCCTCACTGCCGGGGAGATCGCAGGGGCTGGCCTGGACGTGCTCGCCCGGGAGCCTATGGCGCCTGACAATCCTCTTTTGAGGATCCAGGACAGCGGCAGGCTGATCATCACCCCTCACATTGGATGGGCGGCAAAGGAGACACGCTTCCGCGTGGTGGATGAGGTGATAAAAAACATCCGCCGCTTCCAGTCCGGCGACAGTACGAACCGGGTATATTAAAAAGGGAGCTTTTGGGAACCGCAAAAAGCAGGGCCGGCTTTCTGGGGAAAGCCGGCCCTGCAGATTGTTCAGGGATCCTCCTCGATCACCTGGATCTCCAGATGATCAAAGTCAATTTCTTCGATGAAGCTGCCTGCTCCAAAGCGGGTCCTGCCATGAGACTGAAACTGGCGGATGTTGGAATCCAGCCAGATGGGGTTCTCAAGGTCAAAGGCGCTGCAGAGCTGCTCCAGGCAATGAAAAACCTTGTGGGTCCGAGTCTCCTGCCTGTCGTCACAGAAGACGGCGTCCCTGATCATACGGTTGTCTTTCCAGATTTTTCCCCATAAACGAAACATAGTGCCTCCTGCTTGGATGGTCTGCCGCAGCCCAGATATCTGGGCTGCGGCCATTTTTTTCTTTTGCCGCTGCCGTATGGGCAGGCTGTGACGGCGGTGAAAAGGGTGCGTCTTAGGCGCCGCTGCGCTTTTTGTCCAGATACCGCCGGATCCTGGCCAGGGCCTCCTTCAGCTCCTGGATGGAGTACGCATAGGAAATGCGGATGAAGCCCTCCCCGCAGGTGCCAAAGGCGCTGCCGGGGACGACGGCCACCTTCTCCTCCCTGAGAAGGTCCAGGGCGAAGTCTTCGCTGGTCATGCCAAATTCCCGGATGTCAGGGAACATGTAGAAGGCCCCCTCCGGCAGAAAGCAGGGGAGACCCAGCTCCAGAAGCTCATGGTGAAGGTAGCGCCGGCGCTGGTTGTAGGATTCCCGCATATACAGCACGTCCCGGTCGCCGTTTTCCAGGGCCTCCACCGCTGCATACTGGCTGACGGTGGGGGCGCACATGATGGCGTATTGGTGGATCTTTGTCATCTCCTGGATCAGATCCCGATTCCCAAGGGCATATCCCAGGCGCCATCCGGTCATGGCGTAGGCCTTGGAAAAGCCGTTGATCATCAGGGTGCGTTCCTTCATCCCGGGAAGGGAGGCGATGGACACATGCTCCTTTCCGTAGGTGAGCTCACTGTAGATCTCGTCCGAGATCACCAGCAGATCCCGTTCCTGGATAAGGTCTGTAAGGGCGGCCAGATCCTCCCGCTCCATGATGGCTCCCGTGGGATTGTTGGGGTAGGAGAGGATCAGGGCTTTTGTCTTGGGAGTGATGGCGGCCGCAAGCTCCTCTCTTGTGAGGCGGAACTGATTTTTTGCCTTCAGCTGGATGGGGACGGGAACCCCGTCCGCCAAAAGGATGCAGGGCAGGTAGGAGACGTAGCTGGGCTCCACGTAGATGACCTCGTCCCCAGGATTTATGATGGCCCGGAGGGCGATGTCAATGGCCTCGCTGCCGCCCACGGTGACGATGGTTTCGCCGGCGGGGTCGTAGGTAATGCCGCTTTTTCGATGGATGTAACGGCAGATGGAGGCGCGCAGCTCCGTCAGGCCGCTGTTGGAGGTGTAGAAGGTTTTTCCGCCGTGGAGGGCCGCGATCCCGGCCTCCCGCACATGGTAGGGTGTTTCAAAATCCGGCTCCCCCACTCCCAGGGAGATGACGCCGGGCACCTCGTTTGCAACGTCAAAAAATTTCCGTATCCCCGATGGCTTCAAGGCCATCGCCTTGTCAGATATAAAATTTCTCATGGGGTCATCATCATTCTTTCATCAGATTTTTTGCTGGCCAGATCAACGCCCAGCTCTTTGTATTTGGTCAGGGCAAAGTGAGTGGTGGTGCTCTGCACCTCGTTGATGGAGGCCAGCTTTTCCGAAACGAAGAGGGAGATCTCCTTCAGGGTATGTCCCTTTACCGTCACCAGAAAATCGTAGGCTCCTGACATGAGGTACAGGGTCAGGACCTGGGGGTATTGGCGGATCCGGTCCGCCAGCTCCTGGTAGCCGTTGCCTCCCTGAGGCGTCACCCGAAGCTCCACCAGAGCCGTCACGTCATTGTCGTTAAACTTGTCCCAGTTGATCAGGGTGTGGTATCCGCAGATCACATGCTCCTGCTCCAGGGCTGCGATCTCGGCAGCCACCTCCTGCTCCCGGACGTCCAGCATCACAGCCAGCTCCCCGTTGGTCAGCCGGCTGTTGTTTTCCAACAGCTTCAAAAGCTGTTCTCTCAAATGGCTTTCCATATGTTCATTCCTCCTGAATATTCGGCGATTTTTGCGGTTTTGCGTCCTTGGCGGGAACCTTATTTTTCGGTTCCTATTTTCCAACGACGTAAGTATAGCACAAACCGTTGTATTTGGCTACTGGAAAGCTGTCTGCCGGGGCCGTCTGCGGAAGGCCCGGCGGGCCGCTTCATTTTCGTCTTCTGCCTTGCACTTTATGGATCGTGACTTGTACTTGATTGCGGAAGCTAACGAATACAACCCGCACGAAATATAGGGCTGTTTCGTGTGGCAGCTTCCAACACCGCGAAAGGCCTTTGCGCCGATTTTGTTCACCTTGGAGGGGAGGCTGCCCCTCTGAAGGGAGGAACAGCTGGCAAAGGTCAGGCCGTCGGTGGCTTTTCACGTTTTTGCCATTTTCACCTTGCCCAAAATGGGCGGGTCAACAAATGAAGTTCCCGGATTGCGTCCATAGCCTGAATTTGCTATAATGGGATGGCAAAGACAACGGAAGGAGGATGCAAGGGATGGAGTGGAACGAAAATATAACCGGACTGCAGCATATAGGGATTCCCACGAACGACATAGAAAAAACAGTGGAATTTTATCATCGGATCGGCTTTGTCACAGCCCTGGAGACCTATGATGGGGATGTGAAGGTGGTATTTTTGAAGCTGGGCGGGCTGATCGTGGAAACCTACGAGAACGGCCAGGCTGTTCTGAAGGACGGCGCCATTGACCACATGTCATTGAACGTGAGGGATATAGAGGAGGCCTATCGGTACGTCACAGGGCTGGGAGTGAAGGTGCTGACGGAGATCACCTTCCTTCCCTTCTGGGAGAAGGGCATCCGATTTTTTATCATCCAGGGTCCCAACATGGAAAGGATCGAGTTTGCACAGTACCTGTAACGCGGCGGCTGGGTACGGAAAACCTACATTTACGAGGAGGAGAAAAAAATGAAATTATACGATTCCGGCGTTTTTCTGCAGAATGGAGATACCATCGTCCCAGAGGGGCAGCTTTCGGCTTCTAAGGAAGAGGCGGCGAAGAGCACCATCGCCTATTCCATCCTGGAGGCCCACAACACCTCTGGGAATATGGAGAAGCTGCAGATCAAATTTGACAAGCTGACCTCCCACGATATCACCTTCGTGGGGATTATCCAGACGGCCCGAGCCTCCGGGCTGGAGCGTTTTCCCGTTCCCTACGTGCTGACGAACTGTCACAATTCCCTCTGTGCGGTGGGCGGTACCATCAACGAGGATGACCATATGTTTGGTCTGACCTGTGCCAAGAAATACGGCGGCGTTTACGTGCCGCCCCATCAGGCCGTGATTCATCAGTTTGCCAGGGAGATGCTGGCGGCCTGCGGAAAGATGATCCTTGGCTCCGACAGCCATACCCGCTACGGGGCTCTGGGGACCATGGCCATGGGTGAGGGAGGGCCGGAGCTGGTGAAGCAGCTTTTGTCCCAGACCTATGACATCAATATGCCTGGGGTGGTCGCCATCTATCTGAAGGGAGAGCCCCGTCCGGGAGTGGGACCCCAGGACGTGGCACTGGCCATCATCGGACAGGTGTTTGCAAATGGCTATGTGAAGAACAAGGTGATGGAGTTCGTGGGGCCTGGCGTTGCCGGTTTGAGCGCAGATTTCCGGATTGGAATCGACGTGATGACCACGGAGACCACCTGCCTTTCTTCTATCTGGCAGACGGATGAGCGGATCCAGGAGTTTTATGAGATCCACGGCAGGGCTGAGGATTATAAGGAGCTGAGGCCTGGAAGCCTGGCTTACTATGACGGGTGCGTGGAGATCGACCTAAGCGAGATCAAGCCCATGATCGCCATGCCCTTCCACCCCAGCAACACCTACACCATCGATGAGCTGAAGGAGAATCTGGGGGACATCCTGGCGGATGTGGAGAAAAAGGCCCAGGTGAGCCTGGATGGAAAGATCCCATTTACCTTGAGGGACAAGGTGATCGACGGCAAGCTGTACGTGGATCAGGGGATCATTGCCGGCTGTGCGGGCGGCGGCTTTGAAAATATCTGTGCGGCGGCGGATATCCTGAAGGGAAGGAGCATTGGCTGTGACGCATTTACCCTGAGCGTATATCCTGCAAGTACGCCTATCTACATGGAACTGGCGAAAAATGGGGTGTTGGCGGATCTGATGGGAGCCGGAGCCGTGGTGAAGACCGCCTTCTGCGGGCCTTGCTTCGGTGCGGGAGACACGCCGGCCAACAATGCCTTCAGCATCCGGCACACCACCAGAAACTTCCCCAACCGGGAAGGCTCCAAGATCCAGAATGGCCAGATTTCTTCCGTGGCCCTCATGGACGCCAGATCCATTGCGGCGACGGCGGCCAACAAGGGCTTCCTCACCTCTGCGGAGGAGTATATGGGCTCTTATACAGGACAGAAGTATTTCTTTGACAGGACCATTTATGAGAATCGGGTCTTTGACAGTAAGGGAGAGGCGGATCCCTCCGTGGAGATCCAGTTTGGTCCCAACATTAAGGATTGGCCCAAGATGCCGGCGCTTGCGGAGAACCTGGTTCTGAAGGTGGTCTCCGAGATTCATGATCCCGTCACCACCACGGACGAGCTGATCCCCTCAGGGGAAACCTCCTCCTACCGCTCCAATCCTCTGGGGCTGGCGGAGTTCACCCTCTCCCGCAAGGATCCCGCATATGTGGGGCGGGCGAAGGAGGTGCAGAAGGCGCAGGAGGCCATCCAGAATGGGGGATGTCCTCTGGAGGTCCTTCCGGAGCTGAGATCGGTCATGAAGACGGTCAACCAGGAGTATCCGGAGGTCGGAAAAGGAAATCTGGGCGTGGGAAGCACCATTTTTGCCGTGAAGCCGGGGGACGGCTCCGCCAGGGAGCAGGCGGCTTCCTGCCAGAAGGTGCTGGGCGGCTGGGCGAACATCGCCAACGAGTACGCCACAAAGCGCTACCGCTCCAATCTGATCAACTGGGGGATGCTGCCCTTCCTGATCCCGGCGGGAGAGCTTCCCTTTGCAAATGGGGACTACCTGTTCTTCCCCCAGATCCGCAGGGCGGTGGAAGAAAAGGCGGAGGCCATCGAGGGCTATGTGGTCAGAGAGGACGGCTTAAAGGCCTTTACCGTGACGCTGGGTGAGCTGACCGACGACGAGAGGGAGATCATCCTGAAGGGATGCCTCATTAACTATAACCGAAAATAAAGAGGGAAGCTGGGCCTGGTCAGGCTGTCAGTCAACCCTTCCGATGCCGCGGCAGAGTGATTGTTGCGGCATCTTTTTGCTTTAATATTGTTTTAAAATAATATTTATTTAGAAAAAATCACAGAATTAAAACGATTAATTGGAGATTATAGAGAAATTTAAAGAAAAATATTGAAAAAAGTATTGACAAAATTCGGGAGAGGTGGTAGTATGATGTCACAACAAAAGAAGAAACACTCTAAGGAGTGAGAAGCACAAAAGAAAAATGTGGCGTTCATTCAATTCATAGTATAAATGTTACTTGAAAGGGATGAAGAAAGAGCGGAAGGGAAAGGTGATTCCATTGAAGAATGCAGAACACCACCATTCAATATAAGAGTGACAGGTGTCGTGGTTCCTGCGAGAAAGACCTGATACGCTGATCGAAGTAAAGCAGGCTGTCCATTCGGATCAGAGGCATCCGGGAAGGAGACAGCACCCGTATCAAAGGTGATATAGAGAACGACTCCTTATATTGAATAACTGTCACAAGCCTGATACAAAGATCTGGAGGCCTGTGTAAAGAAACAGACTTACGGAGGGCAATACCACTTTTCATATTTCTCGTATCGTTTGGAAGAAGAGATCCAAGGGTAAAGGAAGAGAAGTGAGGATGAGAAGGTTGCTTTGAGATCCCTGTTGATTCATTGGAATAGGAAGCGAAGCTTTGCATCAGAAGGATATCGAGTACGATATGAAAGAGAAGTAGAGAGGAACTTTTTCAGCACAGCTGTTTGAAGTGGGTTTAAGACTCGAGGAACAGTGTGGGGGGAGTTGTTTCAGATTTAAAGAGTTAGGTTTGGGGCAGCTTGGAAATGACTGAAGGAGTATAGCCCGTATTTCTCGAAAAGGGAAACGTGATCCGTGAAGTCACGACCCAAAATCTATAAAACTTTCTAAGTAAACCGAATGATAAAGATCATCTCGTTTATGAGCAGGAAGCCGAATTAAAAGAAGATAAAAGATATGTTTAGTCATACGAAAACTGAATAAAAGAAAAGTGTTGGAGGCAAGAGCGTTTGCCGTCCAATGAGCGAAGTGGTATTTAGTATTTAGAACATACGAAAGTACGAAGAGGAAGAAAAATTGAATAATGGAGAATGTTAAGACGGTCGTCGTTTTTAAAGCAGAAGCAATAAACGGCGGCCGTCTTTTCGTATGCCTATGTAAGGCGGGGCGGTTCGGTACGCTGGGATCAAAAAAAGTGGATAATCAAAGCTTTTGAGGGTTTTCCAATCCGATCGAGGGTTTGCCGCGAGGGGAAAGCATAAAATTCTGGCTTGTTGTGAGCGAAAGAGGAAAATGAGCTGTTTTGCGTCTGTCGGAAGATGACTTCTTGCAGGAGCGGAGATTTTGCGCTATACTTTCTCAAAAGAGGAGGGACATATGTGGGAGCATATTGAGAAAGAGATTTTGTATGAGGATCCGCAGCTTTTGGTCTGTTATAAGCCGGCGGGGCTGGCGGTACAGACCAGGGGAATGGGTACCATGGATCTGGAAAGTGGGCTGAAAAACTATCTTGCCCGGAAGGAGCCGGGGAAAATGCCCTACCTTGCAGTGATCCACCGTTTGGATCAGCCGGTGGAGGGAGTTTTGGTGTTTGCAAAGACGCCCAGGTCGGCTGCGGATCTGAATCGCCAGATGACCCAGGGGGCCATGACAAAGGAATATTTGGCTGTCGTCTGCGGGGTTCCCAGAGAAAAATCAGGGATCTTGGAGGATTTCCTGAAAAAGGATGGAAGAAACAATCGTTCCAGCGTGGTGAAGGAGGGCACGCCGGGGGCGAAGAGGGCACGTCTGACCTACGAGCTGCTGGAGAGGGCGAAGGGGGGAAGGAGCCTTCTCAGGATCCGCCTGGATACGGGGCGCCACCATCAGATCCGGGTGCAGATGGCCAACAGCGGGATGGCCCTTGCGGGGGACAAAAAGTATGGGAGCGGGGAGGGAGCCTCCCTGGGCCTGTGTGCCGTGGGCCTGAGCTTTTGCCATCCCGTATCCAGGGAGAGGATGGAATTTCACACCCGGCCCAGAGGAGAGCACTTCAGGGCCTTTTTTGCGGCGCCGGAGCTTTCCTGAGATGAGGAAGGGTATATTTTGGGGACGGAGGGGCATACTTACCAAATAAAAACAAAAGAAAAAGCATCTGCCGGAGACGGGGGATGCTTTTTCGTTGGGAAGGTATGGTGGGTCTTGAACATACAGTGGGAACGAAGATTGAAAATATTGGGGATCTGTGGGGGAACCTTTGTGCTCTGCCGCTTTTGTCTGCCTGTGCTCCTCCCCTTTCTCCTGGCATGGCTGCTGGCGGGCTGGCTGAGCCCGGCGGCCCGCAGGCTGGAAAAAAGGACCAGGATCAAGGCTTCGGTGTGGGGGACGGCGCTTCTTTTGCTCTTGCTCCTTTTTCTTGCCGTCCTGCTCTACGTGGGGGTGAGGGAGCTCCTGATCCAGGGGGAGCAGGCATTGTCCCATTTTCCCGTGCTGCTGGGCTGGGGGGAAGGCCTTTTGGAGAGATTTTGTGCCGGGGTGGAGGGGCTGACGGGAATCGGGAAGGAGGAGAGCGCCGCCTATGTGCGGGAGCGCCTTCTGGAAATGCAGGGGGAGCTTCCCTCCCTTCTTCTCCCAGGCCTTTTTGGAGGAGCCGTTTCCGTTGGAAGATGCGTCCTGGTTCTGTTTTCCGGGATCGTGGTCACCTGGATCAGCGCCGCACTGTTTATGGGAGATCTGGATCAGATAAGGAAAAAGATCAGGGAATACTCCTGGCTTTCTGGGACTCTCAAGGTGGTCAGGCAGCTGAAAAAGACGACGGCCGTGTATTTGAAGGCCCAGGTTCTGATCCTTCTGCTGGTGGCCGCGGTGAGTACCGCAGGCTTTTGGATATTGGGGAGCCCCTACTTTCTGATTCTCGGGATCCTTCTGGGAATCTTGGACGCCCTGCCCATCTTTGGGACGGGAATCGTCCTATATCCCTCCGCCCTGGTGCTTTTGATAAAGGGAAAGGTACTTGCCGCAGCGGGCTGCGTGCTGTTGGATTTGCTCACCACCGTTCTCCGGGAGTTTCTGGAACCGAAGCTTTTAGGCGGCAGGCTGGGTGTCTCACCCATCATGATCCTGGCTTCCGTGTACGCGGGCTTTTTCCTCTACGGCGGCTGGGGCGTGCTGCTGGGGCCTTTGTCCTTTTCCGCCGTCTATGAGACCGGGAAGGTGTGGGATCTGTGGGGATAGCCAAAAAACAGATTCCATTAAAAATTTGTGAAATCTATAGACGGAAAAGGGAAAATGTGTATAATGTAAAAAAGCGGTAAAGCTTTGTGAAATGTAATGGACTGTTCCCAGGAAAAGGATAAACAGTCGGAGACGCAGATCGGTGATGGATATGGAAAAGGAGACAATACATGAAAAAAGCAGCAACGGCATTTGTGGTTTTCCTGGTCCTGATGACAGCCTTTCTTTCTCTGGACAAGGAGGAATCGGCCCAGGCCATGGAGCCTTCCGTGTCAGACGAGCAGGAGGCCGCGGCCAATAAAGAGGATGAAGAGACGAAGGAGGGATCCCGGCTTCCCCTGGTGGATACCTCCCTGGAGCTTTCTCCGGGAATGAAGATCGCAGCGGTAAGCAAGTCCACCAAGGGAGAGTTTTGGGAGCTGGTGAAGAAGGGCATGGAGGAGATGGTCGCCTCCGTCAATGAGGCCTATGGCTTCCAGAAGGAGGATGCCATCACCATGACCTTTGAGGGGCCCGCCGACGAGTCGGATGTGGAGGGCCAGATCAATATATTGGATGCGGTGATCGCCGAGAATCCTGACGTTCTCTGCATTTCCGCCGGGGATATGGATTCCTGCCAGGCACAGCTGGAGACGGCCAAGGAAAATGGCATCCCGGTCATTGCCTTCGATTCCAACGTAAGCAATACCAAGATGATCCGGGCCTTCTGCGGGTCGGACAATACCCGGGTGGGGGAGATCGGAGCCTATCGCCTTGCCTCCGCCATCGATGAGTCAGGAAAGGTTGCCGTTTTTTCCGGCCAGGAAAAGACCCAGAGTGCGAAGGTACGTACCCAGGGATTTTTGAAATATATGGAGAAATACGAGGACATCGAGGTGGTGCAGGTAATCTACGCAGACCAGGTGGAGGATATGGCGGCGGCCATGACCGGCGTGCTGAACATTTATCCTAAGCTGGAGGGTGTATTCTGCACCAATGCGGAGATCACGGAGCTTTATCTGGATATGGAGAAGGCCAGGGATAAGGATTCCATCGCAGTGGTGGGCGTGGACGCCACCACCAGGCAGCAGGAGGCCATTCGGAACGGCCAGGAGGTGGGAACCGTTTCCCAGCAGCCCTACGTTATGGGAGGCAGCGTGGCCTGGACGGCTCTCTTGGCCGCTTCCGGGGACGAGGAGGCGAGGATCCAGCGGAAGACCCTTCTGGAGCCGGCCTGGATCGATGGAAAAAGCCTGGAAAACGAGGCCTATGGAGATTACATATACAAAGGCTGAAAATGAGGGGCGGCAGGCGCAGGCCTGTGCTGCTCTTGGAAAAAGGCGGAAGATGGGAATGCTTCGGGGCCCTGTAAAGGAGATGAGGATCCTTTACGGGGCTTTTTGTTTTTTGTGCGGGGTGGGAAAAGAGGAGGCCGAGGGCGGGAAAAGGGGCATACCATAGTCCAGAATGCCGAATTGTTACAATGGATATAACAGCTTTTGGAAACACCGCACAAAAAAATTAAGCATTCCTAAAATTTTTTTTCTATGTATTGCACAAGAATATTGCCTTTTTTCAATCAGTATGTTAAAATTTGACTATGTGGCTGAGGAATGTTTCCCATGGCTGTCCGGGAGGGTGTCTCTCGGGAACATGGCAGACGAAAAGGAGAGATGTGGAATGAAGGGATGGTCGGAGCTGATCCGGAATATGACGATGCTGACGCAGCTGGGACTGTCCTTTATCACGCCCCTGCTTCTGTGCCTGGCCCTCTGCTTTTGGCTGGATACGTCCAAGGGCGTGGGCGGATGGGTCTATATCCTGGGATTTTTCTTCGGCCTTGGAGGCTCCTTTACCGTGGCTTACAAGTTTTACCGGTCGGTGGTGAGCCAGGAAAAGAAGAAGGAGCGGCAGAGCAAGGTGTTTTTTAACAGACATCATTGAGAGAAAGGAGTCTGCTATGAGCGGTTTTTTCAAAGATATACAGCCGGCGGTGCGAAAGGAGACAAGGAACGTGGCCGCGGGCACCGGACTTGGGGTGCTTACCATGTGGGCCCTGTTCGCAGTGCTCCATATGCTTCTGCCGGATAAGATCCCTCTGGACTATACGGTGTTTCTGGGAGGGCTTGCAGGGGGAGCCGTGGCGGTTCTGAACTTTTTCCTGATGGGGCTGACGGTCCAGAAGGTGGTATCCTGTGAGGACGAAAAGCTGGCCCGCAGCAAGATGTCGGCCAGCTATTCCCAGCGGATGATGCTGCAGCTGTTGTGGGGGATTGCAGCCATAGCCGCACCCTGTTTCCAATTTGTGGCAGGTCTTCTTCCCCTGCTGTTTCCGGGCCTGGTCATCAAGCTGTCGGGGATACTCGGCGGAAAAAAAAAGGCTTCCGCATAGGAGCCTGGGAATAAGAAAGAGAAGAGAGGGGAATCATGCACAAAAAAGCGTTTCCCTGCTCTTTACAGGAGGATATAAGGGGCAGATACCTTTGCGCCTTTCATCATAAAATACAGTCGGATAGGAGGTGGAAAACAGATGGATATAGACATTACCGGGGGGCGGATCTTTTATACCTTTCCCTTGGAGGTTCCCGTGCTGGGGAAATTTAGTCTGACGGAAACTTTGGTGGTGAGCTGGATCGTCATGGCGCTGATCACAGGCCTGTGTATCTGGCTGACCAGAGACCTGAAGGTGGAAAACATTTCCAAGCGTCAGGCGGTGGCAGAGCTCCTGGTGGAGACGGCCAACAAATTCGTGGTGGGAAATATGGGAGAAAAGTTCCGATACATGATTCCCTTTGTCGCAGCGCTTTTTGCAACCAGCGTGGTCTCCAACCTGATCAGTCTTGTGGGTCTTCGCAGTCCTACGTCGGATCTCTCTACGGAGGCGGCGTGGGCCGTGGTGGTATTTATTATGATCACAACCCAGAAGATCAAGGCGGGCGGCCTTGGGGGGTATCTGAAGGGATTTACACAGCCCATCCCCATTTTGACGCCCTTTAACATTTTATCCGAGCTGGCGACGCCCATCAGTATGGCGTGCCGTCATTTCGGAAACATTCTTTCCGGTGTGGTCATCAACGGACTGCTGTATGCGGCCTTGGCTGTGGCCAGCTCAAAGCTTTTTGGGCTGCTTCCAGGTATCCTGGGAAAGGTGCTTTCCCAGATCCCCATTCTGGACGTAGGTATTCCAGCGATCCTGTCAGTCTACTTTGACTGGTTTTCAGGGATCATGCAGGCGTTTATTTTCTGTATGCTGACCGTTATGTACATTGCGAACGCGGCAGAAGAATGATGCGCAGAAGTCAAAGACAAAAGAAATTTATTTTATTAACTTAACAGGAGGATAACATTATGGATTTTCAGGTATTGGCAAAAGGTATCGCATTGGCGGGGTGTGCCATCGGCGCAGGATGTTCTCTGATCGCAGGTATCGGCCCTGGTATCGGTGAAGGTAACGCCGTGGCAAAGGCTCTGGAGGCTATCGGCCGCCAGCCGGAGTGCAAGGGAGACGTGACTTCCACCATGCTCCTGGGTTGCGCCATTGCGGAGACGACCGGTATTTACGGTTTCGTTACTGGTCTGCTGCTCATCTTCGTGGCTCCAGGCTCCTTTATGAAGTTCCTTTCCTGATAGAGGGAGCGGAGAAAGTTTGGAAGAGGATTTTCAGAGTAATAGTTCAGCCAGGTCTGTGCGCCTGTCTCGGCTGGCTGAACTGTTACCTTCCAAAACCACCATTATGGACGCAACGACCATTATCGACGCAGCAGATGCGTCTTGAAAGGAGAAAGCATGCAGGTACAGGAGCTTGTAGGTATTGTGCCATGGACGTTTGTGGCGACCATCTGCAACCTTTTTATCCAGGTCTACCTGATCAAAAGGTTTTTGTTTAAGCCCATAAACGCCATGCTTGAGAAAAGAAGATCCCTGGCGGATGCCCAGATCCAGGAGGCGAAAAAGGACAGGGAAGAAGCCCTGGCCATGAAGGACGCCTATGAGAAGGATATGGCCGAGGCCAGGACGAAGGCAAATGAAATCGTGACCGCCGCCAAGAAGAGTGCGGCGCTCCAGAGCGAGGAGCTGTTGAAGGAGGCTGCCGGTCAGGCTGCCGCCATCAAGGCGAAGGCTGAGAGCGATATCGCTCAGGAGAGACGTAAGGCGGTCAACGAGGCGAAGGACGAGATCGGCGGGATTGCCATGGAGATCGCCGGCAAGGTGATCCAGAGAGAGATCAAGGAAGAGGATCATGCGAAACTGATCGATGAGTTTATAGCGAATGTAGGTGAGGCATCATGACACAGACTGCCAGACTTTACGGCAGCAGCCTGTACGACCTTGCGAAAGAGGAAGGTCTGATAGAGACCGTGAGGAAACAGCTGGGTGAGATCCGCCGCCTTTTTGGGGAGAATCCAGACTATCTCCGTCTCCTTGGGGAACCCTCCCTGGCAAAGGGAGAGCGCCTGGGGATGATCGAGGAGGCCTTTGGAAACCAGGCGGAGCGTTACCTTGTCAGTTTCCTGAAGCTCCTTTGTGAGCGGGGGCTCCTTGGGGAGTTTTCCGGGTGCTGCCAGGTATTCACGGAGCGTTACAACAAAGATCACGGTATCACGGAGGCCGTGGCCGTTTCGGCTGTTCCCCTAAAAAAGGAACAGGCGTCGGCCCTGAAGGAAAGGCTGGAAAAGCTTACGGGAAAGAAGGTCCATCTGACATGGAGGACGGATCCCCGGGTGCTGGCCGGGCTTCGCGTGGAGATAGACGGAAAGCAGTTCGACGGCACCGTGCAGGGCCGGCTGGACGGCATTTCCAGGAAACTAAACGAGAGTATAACCTAAAGGATGGAAAGATAACATGCAACTGAAACCGGAAGAAATAACAAAGGTCATCCGCAGCCAGATCAAACATTACGAAAACGCCATCCGCCAGGATGAGACCGGTACGGTCCTCATTGTGGGCGATGGTATCGTTCGGGCAAGCGGATTGGCCGGATGCATGGCCGGGGAGCTGCTGGAATTTGAGGACGGCAGCTTTGGTATGGCCCTGAACCTGGAAGAGAACAGTGTATCCGTCGTGCTTTTTGGAGACGGAGAGGGTATCGGGGAAGGGCAGACCGTGAAACGCACCGGAAAGGTGGTATCCGTACCGGTGGGAGAGGCCATGACCGGCAGGGTGGTAAACGCCCTTGGGCAGCCCATTGACGGGGCAGGCCCCATTGCCACCAGTGAGTACAGGGCTATTGAGAGCCCTGCGCCTGGTATCTGTGAGAGAAAGAGCGTCAGCCAGCCTCTCCAGACAGGAATTAAGGCTATCGACTCCATGGTTCCCATTGGACGGGGCCAGCGTGAGCTGATCATCGGTGACCGTCAGACAGGAAAGACAACCCTGGCGGCGGACACCATCATCAATCAGAAGGGGGAGAACGTGATCTGTATTTACGTGGCCATCGGCCAGAAACGTTCCACGGTCGCCTCCCTTGTAGAAAATCTGAGTAGGAACGGGGCGATGGACTATACCATCGTTGTGGCGGCCACCGCATCGGAAGCCAGCCCCTTACAGTATATTGCCCCCTATGCGGGCTGCGCCATGGGCGAGTATTTCATGTACAAAGGAAAGGACGTTCTCATCATCTACGATGACCTGAGCAAGCACGCCGTGGCTTACCGTGCCCTGTCCCTTCTGATCCGCCGTCCGCCGGGACGTGAGGCTTATCCCGGAGACGTGTTCTACCTCCACTCCAGACTTCTGGAGCGTGCGGCGAAGCTGGACGAGGAGCATGGAGGAGGCTCTCTGACGGCTCTTCCCGTGATCGAGACGCAGGCGGGAGACGTTTCCGCATACATTCCCACGAACGTCATCTCCATTACCGACGGACAGATCTTCCTGGAGACGGAGCTGTTCCACTCCGGCGTCATGCCTGCGGTAAACCCGGGTATTTCCGTTTCCCGAGTGGGAGGAAACGCCCAGATCAAGGCCATGAAGAAGGTGGCCGGTACCTTGAAGCTGATTTATTCTCAGTACAGGGAGCTTCAGAGCTTTGCCCAGTTCGGCTCCGACCTGGATGCGGATACCAAGGCCCGTTTGGATCAGGGTGCCCGTATCGTGGAGGTGCTGAAGCAGGATCAGAATGCGCCGGTGCCGGTGGAGAAACAGGTGGCGATCCTTTATGCCGTGACGAAGGGCATTCTGACAAAGGTTGCCACAGAGGATGTCAGGGAATATGAGGCAGGACTTTTTGCAAGTCTTGACAGTGAGGCCGAGGCCGTGGAGGTCATGAGAGAGATCCGCTCCACCGGCAAGCTGGAGGCCGAAACGGAAAACAAGCTGAAGGCTGTCCTGGAGCGGTATACAAAGAGCTTTTTGGACGCTCGGCCTTCAGAATAAGGAGCAGGCAGGAGGTTTTTTTAGATGGCAGGAAACATGAAAGCGGTAAAGCTGCGCATCAAGAGCGTCCAGAGCACCATGCAGATTACAAAGGCCATGGAGCTGGTAGCTTCCTCCAAGCTGCGCAGGGCAAAGGAGCGGGCGGAGGTATGTCGTCCCTATTTCCAGACCCTGTACGGCACCCTCCAGGATATAGCCAGGGGAAACACGGATTTTTCCTCCGTTTTTGCCAGAGAGGCGGCCAATGACAGATACTGTTACGTGGTCATCGCCGGCGACAGGGGACTTGCGGGAGGATACAATTCCAACCTGTTCAAGCGTCTGAAGGAGGTCAGCCAAAACAAGGATTTCGTGGCTCTTCCTATCGGAAAGAAGGCGGTAGAGTATCTCCAGCGGGAGAAGATCCCGTGTTTGACGGAGGCCTTCGGGGAGATCGAGGGGATATCCGTGGCAGACTGCTTTGAGATGGCGTCCCTCCTGTGCGGAGAGTTCAAGAAGGGCAGCTTCGGACACATTGACCTGTGTTATACCAGGTTTGTCTCCATGCTGTCTCAGCAGGCGGATGCGATCCCGGCCTTGCCCCTGATGGAGCTGACGGAGGGGGCGGATCAGGCACCTGTTCGGAATCTGATCCTTTATGAGCCGGATGCGGGGACGGTCTTTGACAGCATCGTGCCGGAGTACCTGGCAGGCTTGCTCTATGGCGCAGTGTGCGAGAGTACGGCCAGCGAGCTGGCGGCCAGACGCACGGCCATGGAGGCGGCTACCAGCAATGCGGAAGAGATGATCGAGAAGCTGAATCTGCATTACAACCGTGCCCGTCAGGCCAGCATCACCCAGGAGATCACGGAGATCGTGGCCGGGGCGGAAGGTGTCTGAGGCAGGAAGCTTTTATAGAGAGAACGTGTCGGCGGCGGGATGATCCTTGGGAGAGACCTGTCCCGGCAGTGAGAAAGGAAATCGGTTCATGAGTGAAAAACATATCGGCGAGGTGGTGCAGATCATTGGTCCCGTACTGGATATCCGGTTTGGGCACGAGGAGCTGCCTGCACTGCTGAATGCCATAGAGATTGACAACAACGGCGCTCAGATCACCGCAGAGGTTGCCCAGCAGATCGGGGACAACACGGTGCGCTGTATCGCCATGGAATCCACGGATGGCCTGACAAGAGGGGCGAAGGCCGTGGACACGGGAGGCCCCATCACCGTTCCCGTAGGGGAGGAGTGCTTAGGCCGAGTGTTGAATCTTCTGGGCGACCCGGTGGACAATCTGCCGGCCCCGGAGGCGAAGGAGAGATGGGCCATTCATCGCCCGGCTCCGGCTTATGAGGAGCAGACCCCGGCTACAGAGATCCTGGAGACGGGTATCAAGGTGGTGGATTTGATCTGCCCCTATGCAAAGGGCGGTAAGATCGGCCTCTTCGGTGGAGCCGGAGTGGGAAAGACGGTGCTCATTATGGAGCTGATCCACAATGTGGCCACCGCTCACGGAGGTCTTTCCGTATTTACCGGTGTTGGTGAGCGTACCCGTGAGGGAAATGACTTATACAACGAGATGAAGGAAAGCGGCGTTATTGACAAGACGGTTCTGGTTTACGGTCAGATGAACGAGCCGCCGGGAGCCCGTATGAGGGTGGGCCTGTCCGGCCTGACGGTGGCGGAGTATTTCAGAGATATGAAGAACCAGGACGTGCTTCTTTTCATTGACAACATCTTCCGTTTTACCCAGGCAGGATCTGAGGTATCGGCTCTTTTAGGCCGTATGCCTTCTGCGGTAGGTTATCAGCCTACGTTGGCAACGGAGATGGGTGCTCTTCAGGAGCGCATCACCTCCACCAGGAAGGGATCCATCACCTCCGTGCAGGCGGTTTATGTGCCGGCGGATGACTTGACGGACCCGGCTCCGGCCACTACCTTTACCCATTTGGATGCCACCACGGTGCTTTCCCGTGATATCGCCAGCCAGGGTATCTACCCGGCCGTGGATCCTCTGGATTCCACCAGCCGTATTCTTTCCCCGGAGGTTGTGGGGAAGGAGCACTATGAGACGGCCCGTGCGGTACAGAGGGTGCTTCAGAGATACAAGGAGCTTCAGGATATCATCGCCATCATGGGTATGGACGAGCTTTCCGAGGAGGATAAGCTGACGGTAAACCGTGCCCGTAAGGTACAAAGGTTCCTGTCACAGAGCTTTTCCGTGGCGGAGCAGTTTACCGGTATGGCAGGTCAGTACGTGCCTTTGAAGGAGACCTTGAGAGGCTTCCGTATGATCCTGGACGGGGAGTGCGATCATATTCCTGAGAGCTGCTTCCTGTTTGCGGGAACCATTGACGACGTGTTTGAGAAAGCAAAGGGTCAGGAACAGTAAAGGAGGATGCTTATGAGGAACTTTCCTCTGAAGATCGCCACGCCGGACGGCGTCCTGTTTGAGGGCGAGGCCCAGCGGGTGGTATGCCGGAGCATCACCGGGGATCTGGCCATTCTGGCCGGACACTGCAATTTCTGTACCGCCCTTGGCATGGGAGAGGCCCATGTGGTCATGGAGGACGGTGATCGGAAAAAGGCAGCCTGCATCGGCGGGATGCTTTCGGTCATGGACGGGAGCTGCAGCCTTCTGGCCACCACCTGGGAATGGCAGGAGGATATCGACCTGGAGCGTGCGGCGAATGCGAAAAAGCGGGCGGAGGAGAAGCTGTCCCGGACTGGTCTCAGTGACCGGGAGTACAAGCTGGCCCAGGCAAAGCTTCACAGAGCTCTTGTGCGTATCAGTGTAAAACAGTAGGGAAAATAGGAGCCTTATGCCAATGGATGATGGCACAGGGCTCCTTCGTTTTAGGCGATCCAGATGCTTGGGGGAGCGCAGGCGCCGCTTGGCTGATGCCTGTGTGCAGACCTTATGGGAGCGGGTTTGCCGCTTTACCACATAAATGCGTTGACATTTCACTGTGAAAAGAGGTAAAATTACATATTAGAGAACATTAGAGGAGGTATGTTATGAGGAAACTGATGACCGGCGATGAGGCCATCGCCAGAGGGGCTTATGAGGCGGGCGTTTCTTATGCGTCTGCATATCCTGGTACCCCCAGCACGGAGATATTGGAAAATCTTTCTACATATAAAGAAATTTATGCAGAGTGGGCACCCAACGAAAAGGTGGCCATGGAGTCTGCCATTGGTGCGTCCGTGGCAGGACTGCGGAGCATGGTATCCATGAAGCATGTGGGTATGAACGTGGCGGCGGATCCCATGTTCACCTGGGCGTACATGGGAGTCAACGGAGGAAACGTGATCATCACCGCAGATGAGCCGGGAATGTTTTCTTCCCAGAATGAGCAGGACAACCGCAATTACGCAAAAGCAGCGAAGATCGCCATGTTGGAGCCGGCCGACAGCCAGGAGTGCATCGACATGGTGAAGGCGGCCTATGAGCTGGGAGAAAAGTACGACACGCCCTTCATCATCCGCATGACCACCCGGGTCTGCCACTCTAAGTCCATTGTGGAATTGCAGGAAAGAGAGGAGGTTTCCCCCAAGACATGGGAGAAAAATCCTGGGAAATATGTCTGTTTGCCCGCCATATCCAGGCAGCTGAGAGTCAAGCTGGAAAAGAGGCTGGAGGCGCTGGCCCAGTACAGTGAGACCAGTCCCTTTAACCGTGTGGAGATGGGGGATACCAAGGTGGGCGTCATTGCCTCCGGTATTTGTTATTACTATGCAAAAGAGGTTTTTGGTGACAAGGCCTCCTACCTGAAGCTGGGCTTCACCAATCCCATGCCCAAGAACCTGATTCGAGATTTCTGCTCCAAGGTGGACAAGGTCTACATCCTGGAGGAAAACGATCCCTATATTGAGGAGTTCGTGAAACAGCAGGGGTGCGCCTGTATTGGAAAAGAGCTGTTCCCCTCCTACGGGGAGATGACGCCGGACGTGATCCGGGCCTGTGTCACAGGTGAAGAGAACAAGGTCATTGATTTTGACAGGACAAAGCTGATCGGGCGGGCGCCTACCTTCTGTGCCGGATGTCCTCACCGAGGCCTGTTTTATCGTCTTGGAAAGCGCAAGGACATCATGATCAGCGGGGACATCGGCTGTTACACCCTGGCAGCTGGGAAGCCTTACACCGCCATGGACTCCACCGTCTGCATGGGGGCCAGCATCAGCCTTGGGGCCGGGGCTCAGAGAGCCTTCCAGATGGAGGGAGTGAACAAAAGAGTGGTGACCGTCCTGGGAGATTCCACCTTCTTCCACACGGGGATCAACTCTCTGATCAATACCGTGTATAATCGGAGCAATACCGTCAATATCATCCTGGATAACCGTATCACCGGAATGACCGGTCATCAGGAAAACCCAGGTACCGGCTTTACCGCAAAGGGAGAGGAGACCACACTCATCAGCATCGAGTCTCTGGTTCGGGCCATTGGCGTAAAGCATGTGTACGTGATCAATCCCAACAATCTGAAGGAGGTGGACGAGGCCTTGGACAAGTGTCTGGCTTTGGATGAGCCCTCGGTGATCATCACAAGGTGGCCCTGCGTCCTGAAGAAGTTCTCCCAGGCAGACAGATCCGAGTTTGAAGGACTTTATTCCACAAAGAACAAGGTGGACGAGGAAAAGTGCGTCGGCTGCAAGCTTTGCCTGAAGGCTGGCTGTCCCGCCATGTCCTATGACCCGGCTGCGAAGAAGGTGCGGATCCACCGCTCAGACTGTGTGGGCTGCGACGTGTGCACCCAGGTTTGCCCGAAAAACGCCATTGTGAAGGAGGATTGATACCATGACAAAAAGCATTTTATTAGTGGGTGTGGGAGGTCAGGGGACCATCCTCGCCAGCAAGATTCTGACAAACGGCCTGATGGAGGCCGGATACGATGTAAAAATGAGTGAGATCCACGGTATGTCCCAGAGGGGCGGCAGCGTCTCCTCCCAGGTTCGCTACGGGGAGGCCGTCATGTCCCCTGTCATCGAGAAGGGGAAGGCGGACATCATTGTGTCCTTTGAGAAGATGGAAGCCCTCAGGGCTCTGGATTACCTGAAGGAGGGGGGCACCCTGGTGGTGAATAACCAGGAGATCCCTTCCATGTCCGTTATCACCGGGGATGAGAAATACCCGGACGACGTGCTGGGGGAGATCGGAAGGCACGTGACTCCCAAGGTGGTGGATGCCACGAGCCTGGCCCGGGAGCTGGGAAATGAGAAGGCTGCAAACATCATCCTTCTGGGCACCATCATCAAGGCCATGGGCTTAGAGAGCATCCACTGGGATGCCATCCTGGAGGCCAATATCAAGCCTGCCTTTGTGGAGCTGAACAAGAAGGCCTTGAAGGTCGGTATGGAAGCTGTGGCATAGAAGAAGAAAGGGAGATACAACATGATCGCAGAGAAAATGAAACCCTATGTGGCGAACAATTCTGCCATTCGTATGATGTTCGAGGAGGGGAACCGTCTGAAGTCCATCTACGGAGCGGAAAATGTTTTTGATTTCAGCCTGGGAAATCCCAGTGTTCCGGCTCCCGACTGCGTGCGCCAGGCCATCATTGACCTGGTGAACCAGGAGGAGCCCACCGTTCTCCACGGCTATATGAGCAATGCGGGCTTTGAGGACGTGCGCCAGACCATTGCAAAGTCCCTGAACCGCCGTTTTGGCACCAGCTTTTCTGCCAAGAATCTGCTGATGACCGTGGGGGCCGCCAGCGGCCTGAACGTGGCCCTAAAGACCATCCTGAACCCGGGGGAAGAGGTGGTTGTATTCGCACCTTATTTCCTGGAATACGGCGCCTATGTGAAAAACTACGACGGGAAGCTGGTGGAGGTATCCCCGGATACGGAGACCTTCCAGCCAAATCTGGTGGAATTTGAGCAGAAGATCACCTCAAGGACCAGGGCCGTCATTGTAAATACGCCTCACAATCCCACCGGCGTGGTATATTCGGAGGCCTCCATCAAGGAGATCGCCTCCATCCTGGAAAGGAAGCAGAAGGAGTTTGGCACCGTGATCTACCTGGTTTCCGACGAGCCCTATCGGGAGCTTGCCTATGACGGGGTGGAGGTGCCTTACCTGACGAAGTATTATGCGAACACCATTGTGGGCTATTCCTACAGCAAATCCCTTTCCCTTCCGGGAGAGCGTATCGGTTACCTGGTGATCCCGGATGAGGCGGATGGGAGCGAGGAGATGATCGCCGCCGCATCCATTGCCAACCGTACCATCGGCTGCGTCAATGCCCCCTCTCTGATCCAGAAGGTGATCGCCCGCTGTGTGGATGCCGAGGTGGACGTTGCCGCTTACGACAAAAACCGCCTTGCCCTTTACAATGGATTGAGGGAGCTGGGCTTTTCCTGCATCAAGCCCCAGGGAGCCTTCTATCTCTTTTTGAAGTCCCCCGTGGCGGATGAGAAGAAATTCTGTGAGGCCGCAAAGAAGTACAATATCCTGATGGTGCCAGGCACCTCCTTCGCCTGCCCCGGCTTCGTGCGCCTGGCCTACTGTGTCTCCTATGAGACCATTGTAAATTCCCTGCCCCAGTTTAAAAAGCTGGCCCAGGAGTTCGGACTTTTGTAATATTCAGGAGCATGACACATGGGATGCTTTCTCCTTGTCCTGTGCTCCGTTTCCAAGATACAACAAAGGATCCCGAGCTCGTCTTGTGGGAGATCGAAAAAAAGACCATGGCCGCCGTTGATTTCGGTGGTCATGGTCTTTTTTCGACTGATGGGGAATGGAGATTGCTTTCGCTCAGGCTTTTTTGGCAGGATGTGCGGGCTGTGATCTTTAGGGGGGCTGGTCCTTAAGAAGGGCCCGTCACACCAGGAAGGTCTTTGCCACCTCCGCTGCCTCCACGCAGGTCTGTGTATAGGCATCAGCGCCCATGGTCTTGGCGGCGCCGGGGGTTACGGCGCCGCCGCCTACCATGATCTTGTACTTTCGCTTGGGGTCGTTTTTTCGGAGGGATCTTACCACCTGCTCCATCTCCGGCAGGGCCGTGCTAAGGAGGGAGGAGATGCACACCACGGAAAGATCCGGCGTCTCTCGGACCGCCTTTAAAAACTGCTTTTCGGACACGTCAACCCCCAGGTCAATGACCTTGAAGCCTGCGCTGCGGAACATGATGGCCACCAGGTTTTTGCCCACGTCGTGAAGATCCCCCTCCACGGTGCCAAGAATCACCGTGCCGATGTTCTGACGGTCCAGGGGAATGTTTCGTTTTTCCAAAAGCTCAAAGCCCTTTCGGATGCTGCGGGCGGCGGCCAGGATACGCAGGATATCCGCCTCATTGTTTTTGTAATATTCTCCCACATGGTTCATGGCCGGCATCATGGCCTCGTCCAGGATGCGGACGGAGGGGATGCCTGCGTCCAGAGCCTTTTCTACCAGACTCTCCGCTTCTCCAGGGTGTCCTTCTTCGATCGCGCAGCGAAGCGCTTCCAGTATATCCATGGGTTCCTCCCGTCACAAATTTTTCTCTAGTAAATAACAGCTGGTGTATGCAATGGTACAGGGGCCGTAATAATATTTTAGGTTGTTCGCCTGACAGATCTGGGTCACAAGCATACCGTAAGCCTCCATGGAGGAAAACATCTGGTCTGGAAAACGGCAGGGGGCATCCGGGTATGTACAGCTGCTGCATTTTGTACAGCAGCCGGCGCCGATGGCCAGCATTTGGGGATAACGCTCTCTGAGGAGCTTTTCAAAGGAATAGAAATGCTCCTTGTGCCGGGCCTCGGCCTCCATCATTCCTTCTCCGTCCAGTTCATCCTCCAGCTGTCCCACCGTCTGGACGAGGATGCCGTACCGATAGGAGTCTACCTTCGCCTTGCATTCCTCCAAACTGCCGCAGCCAGGGGGGCAGCTCCAGCATTTTCCGTACATATGGCAGCTGTTGCTCTCACACATCTGGCGTACCTGGGGCAGAAGCTGGAT
Organism: Eubacteriales bacterium; assembly: GCA_030533315.1. Next base: position 10,692 of record JAUNJL010000009.1, on the reverse strand, counting down.
GGTACTGCATTGTAAAAGGGCCACATGGGTAAATCCTTCTTTTTCTCCAAGGGCTTTCAGTTCATCAATATCAAGCATAAAATTTCCTCCGTGTATTCTCTGATGTCAAGTGTTTTGTTTTCGCTTTTCAAGAACGAGGCGGTCAGCTCTTTTCCTCCTCCTGCTCCAGCAGCCGCAGGGAAAGCTCCAGGTAAAAAATCTCCTGGGGATCCTCCAGATCGGAGGACAGGATTTCCCGGATTTTGTCTAAGCGGTATAGGAAGGTGCTGCGGTGGATAAAGAGCTCCTTTGCTGTCTGCGTGGCATTGAGATGCTGATCCAGATAGGTTTTTAAGGTGCGGACGTATTCGGTGTGGCTGCTTTCATCGGTTTCCTTCAGGCGCAGCAGGCCTTCGTGACAGATCATACTGCCGGGAAGGCGCCTTGTGGCCTGCTCCATGATGTAGGTGAGGGCAACCTGGCTGAAATGGTGGATCCAAAGGTACGGTTTTGTGCGGCTGCCCACGTCCAGGGCCGTCCTGGCTTGAACGTACTGGCGGCGAAGGTTCATGTGTCCCGCCATGGGGCGGCTGTAGCCGGCCTTCAGATAGCTGTCCCTGATAAAATAGATGAGCCGGGAGGCGGCCTCATCCTCTGCAAGACCAAGGCGTGTCAGGTTCAAAAACGTCACGATCTCCTCCTGGTAGAGGAAGCTGATGGAATCTTCAAACTGAGACCGGATATAGCGGCAGATGGCTTTTGTGGAAAGCTGCTTTTGGTTCAGATAAGTGATCTGAAGGATCAGGCAGAGGTATGTGTGACTTTCCCGCCAGCCCAGGGCGGACAGCTGACGGCTGACCTGGACGTAATCCGCCGTACGGTCGGAAAGGATCCGAAGAAAGATCTGCTCCAGATCTCCCGTGATGGAGGCGGCGACCTCATGGGTCAGAAGGTATTCCAGCCGGTCCGTCAGGGATTCCAGGATGCAGATGTCCCCCTCCGTCACAGGTCTGTCCCACTGGGTCAGGACAAGTCGGTAAAGAGGCTTTCCTTCTACGTAAAGGTTACGGTTCAGGGAGGGGCAGCCGCTGATATAGCCGGGAAAAAGTACGGTGTCCTCCCGGTCCAGAAGAGCCTGGTAGGCAGGATCCTGGAGAAGGGCGTTCATGTACTCCATGTTCACGCCTTGTGGGGTGAACAGCTGGGCGGGGGCGGGGAGTCTGGACAGTCCCGATTCCCCCACCAGGGAAAAATCCAGCCCCATCACCATGAGCGGGTTGTCCAAAAAGGAGGAGGCTTCCTGAAGGATCCGGGAAATCCCCATATTTTGGGTCACCAGCTGGTGGATCTGAAGCTCCCACTGATCGGCCTCATCAAAGATCTGCTGGAGCCGGTTTGAAAGCAGGACCGCATCCTCCCTGTGGGGGAGAAAAAGTACCATAGAAGGCGAGGGAAGCTGGGGGATCTCCTCCGGTTCCTGAAGGACGCAGAGGATGGGAAGGGAATCACCGGGGAGCTGCTCTGCCATTTTCCAAAGAGCTGCTTCCTCTCTTGGACAGAGGATACAGACATGGCTTCCCGGCACCTGCCCGGGCAGTCTGTCCATGTACAGCAGAGGTCTTCGGTATCTGTCCTTTCCAGACAGACCGTACTCCTTTAAAAGCCTGTGATCCTTTGTAAGCTGCTCACATAGATAAGCGGATGATAATTCCACAGATGATCCCTCCTACGATGTACTTGACAGGAAATTAAAATTCCAGATGATCCACGAAGCAGTCCTGGAAGCTGGGAGATGTGGCCAGCTCCATAAAGTCCATGCTCTTTGCCAGCTCATTGGCGTCTGAAAATTCCAGATGGTTCAAAAGGGCGATCTTGGCGCCCTCGCCGGCAGCATTTCCCACCGGCTGTACCTTGTCTGCCAGCCCCTTGGGGAACATGCCGATGGCCCCCGCACTGGCTGGATCCATATAGTTGCCGAAGGCGCCTGCAATGTAAAGGCAGGAAATCTCCTCCTCCGTGATGGAGAGCTCTTCCATCAGGAGGGTGATGCCCGCCGCAATGGCTGCCTTGGCAAGCTGGACCTCCCGGATATCCTTCTGGGTGATGTAGACGCCCTGGGGGCAGCCGGCCTGCCCGGGGGGCACCAGATAGAAAACGGAGGGATCCTCCTGACCGCTTGAGAGGTGGCCGCTTTCGTCCAGGAAGCCGTGGAGGAGGAGCTGAGCTACCAGATCAATGAGTCCGGAGCCGCAAAGGCCCAGGGCGGGCTGGTGGTCCACCGTGGTGTACTCCCAGGCTCCGTCCTGGAAGGTCACATGATCCACAGCCCCGGAGGAGCCCCGCATCCCGCACTGGATCTTGGCGCCCTCAAAGGCGGGTCCTGCGGCGGTGGAGCAGGTGACAAGGCGGTCTTTGTTTCCCAGGACCATTTCCCCGTTCGTGCCGATATCCAGCAGAAGGGTGATGTCCTCTTTGTGGTCTGGGCGAAGGGCCATCAGGCAGCCGCAGGTATCGGCGCCCACGTAGCCGGCGATATTGGGAAGCATCAGGAGCTGGGCAGATGGATGCAGGTTCAGGCCGTAATCACTTGCCATCAGGGTCAGAGATTCCCGGAAGGCGGGGGTGTAGGGTGCATGTACCAGGGAGGCTGGCGAGAGGCCGAGGAAGAGATGGTGCATACAGGTGTTGCCGGCTATGCTGACCTGGCAGATGTCCCTCACGGAAATGCCGGCCTTTTTGGCAAGCCTGGCAAGAAGCTGGTCCGCCGCCTGCCGGATGCAGGAGCTCAGGGCCTCTGTGCCGTGCTCCAGGGCATAATGGGAACGCATGATCACGTCGGCCCCGTACTGGGACTGAGGGTTCAGGCAGCTTTCCACGGCGATTTGTCTTCCGTCCTGCCCATCCAGCAGGTAAGCGACCACGGTGGTGGTGCCGATGTCAAAGGCGGCGAAATAAACATGAGGCTCCTCCAGGGAGAGTTCCAGGATCTCGTCCTCCGTGTGGACCACGTACAGGCGGCGGGATTTTGCCAAAAGTCCATACAGAGAGGAGGCAAGGGAGAGGTTGGGCCGTATTCTTTGGGGCAGGGGGCCGCCGGAAAGGAAGAGGCCGTGCAGCAGACGCTCGTAGTCAGACTGCTTTTCTCCCGGGAGGGCCTTCTCCAGAAAAACCTCCCGGACATGGAGGGAGGGCTGGAAGGCAAGGGGCCTGGACAGCCCCTCCGTCAGGATGGAGTGCGCTCTTGGGGCACCGGACTGGGGAGTCTTTACCTTTATGTCACCCTGGATCCTCGTCTGGCAAGCCCGCAGCAGCTGGCCGTTGACGCTGACCTGGCATTTTTTACAGGTACCCTGGCCGCCGCAAGGGGCATCCGGCGTAAGGCCTGCCCGTATCTCGGCCTCCAGCACCGTGGTGCCTGCCGGGACCTGAACCGTTTTTTTCTCATTTTCAAAGTATACCTGAAACATAACAATCCTCCTGAGCTTGGGAGACGCCCTCCCCAAAAGGGGAGCGGCCTCCGGTATGCGGGAACCTGTTCATGGAATCAGTGTACCACAAAAAAAGCGGTTCTACAACGTCCCTTTTGCTGGCCGCTTGGCATCTCTTTTATGAGCTATTTTCCGTTACTGGTTCCCCCTGCCATTTTCACTTCGCTGAAAATGGCAGGCACGTAAATTCCCGCGGCCAGAATCCGGCTTTCCGTCGACGGTGGCTTTCCATGAGCCGGGTTTTGGCCGTTTACGGGGGAGCCTGTGAACAGTAACCATTTTCCGTCCAGGAAGGACGGCGCTGCAATGACAAAGAGCCGCCGGCGGCAGGAAACCGAAAATCCGGCTTCCCGCCCCAGGCGGCCCTTGGTAAAACATATGGGGTTATGCGGCAGCCAGCTTTTTTGCAAGAGAAGCTGCGCTGGCGGCGTCGTCGGAGTATCCGTCCGCACCGATCTCATCGGCAAAGGCCTGAGTGATGGGAGCGCCGCCTACCATGATCTTGATGCTTTTCCGGAAATCGGAAGCGTTCAATGCGGCCACGGTGTCCTTCATGGCAGGCATGGTGGTGGTGAGGAGGGCAGACAGGCAGATGATCTTGGTGTCGGGATTGTTCTGGTACGCCTCGAGGATCTTTTCGGTGGGAACGTCCACTCCCAGGTCGATCACCTCGAAGCCCGTGCTCTCGATCATCATGGCAACCAGATTTTTGCCGATGTCATGGAGATCTCCGGAAACGGTGGCGATGAGCACCTTTCCCAGAGCTCCTGTGGAGCCGGTTGACAGGTGAGGCTTCAGCACCTCCACTCCCTTTTTCATGGCCTTTGCGGCCACCAGCATCTCCGGAACGAAGATCACGCCGGTACGGAATTTTTCACCAACGATATTCATGGTCTCGATCATTCCCTGATTCAGGATAACCATGGGATCGCATCCTTCATCCAGGGCGGCCTGCACGGCGGGGCCAACCAGCTTGGCTTTGCCTTTTTCTACCAGCTCAGCGATTTCTGTGATTTTTGACATAATAGCTACCTCCAATAACGATAAAATGTGAAAGGGTGTTTCCCCGGGTACGCGGTTGGGACGGTTGTGACAAAGGGCCTACTTTTTCAGGGGGCCGATCAGTCCCTCCCGGTAGGCGCCGATGTATTCCATGCAGTAATCATCCAGGCCCAGGAGAGCCTCTGTGGCAAAGACCAGGCCCATCATATCCCGGTTTGTGGGATCCATGATGGCGCTGTCCAGCCCTGCGTTCATGGCCAGAACCAGGAAGCCTTGGTTCAGCAGCTTCCGAATGGGAAGGTTGAAGGAAATGTTGCTGATAGCGGCCGTGATGTGGATATCCGGGTATTCTTTGCGTATGGAGGAGATCACCTCCGTGTTTGTCTCGATCCCGTTCTCCGAGGTGCAGAGCATTTCCACAAGGGGATCCACGTGGATGCGCTCCGGTGCGATCCCGTATTCCTTTGCCTTTGCCATGATATTGGAAAAGACCTTCAGGCGGTCAGCCGCACACTTGGGAATCCCTGAATTGTCACTGAGGAGTGCGATCACCTGCCAGTCCTTGTTTTCCGGCTGGGCCATCACGGGGAAGATCTTGTCCATCTTCTCTCCCTCGCCGGAGATGGAATTAAAGATACCGGGTCTTTTGCAGAACTTGTAGGCCTCCAAAAGGACGTCCGGGCTGGGGCTGTCCACACAGATGGGAAGGTCGGTGACCTCCTGGATGCAGCCGATCATCCATTTCAGGGTTTCCACCTCCAGTTCCTCGGGAACGGAGGCACAGCAGTCGATATAGGTGGCGCCGGCCTTTGCCTGGGCCAGGGCCCTCTCTTTGATAAAGGTCTCATCCCTGTCTGCGATTGCCAAGGCGACAGAAGGGATGGAGCCGTTGATTTTTTCACCGATTACGATCACGATCAAATTCCTCCTATTGTCATTAGAAAAGGATCTGCCACGGAAGGCGGGTGGACTCTGCGGCCAAAATGCCGTACTGCTCTTCGTTCAGCTTGTCAATGGCCTTTGCAATGGACATGTAAACGCCTGGGTAAACGGATCCAGGACCGCCCTGGGCGATGCAGGGAAGGAAATATTTGTTGCCGCACTCTGCACATACCCGGCGCACGACCGCCTCGCAGTTTTCATCGGTCCAGCCCTCAAAATCCACTGCACGGTTCTCAATGCCGCCCATGAAGCTGATCTTTCCGCCATATTTTGCGATGAGCTCTGGAAGGTTGTTTGTTTCCATGCAGCCCTGCCATACGTCGATCCCCATCTCGATCATGGAGGGGACCAGGGTGGCTGCATAGCTGTCGGAATGGTGGATCACCAGCTCCACCCCGTGGCTCTTATAGTAGCCGTAGATTTCCTTGTAGGGCTCCAGGAAGAACTCCTCGAACATGGTGGGGCTCATGAAGGTGCTGTCCAGGCCACCCCAGTCATCGTGGTGGAAAAGGGCGTCGGGATGCAGGTTGGAACAGATGCCCTCCGCAAGCTCCAGCTCCCATTCCTTGAGGTATTTGACAAGATCGTGCATCTCGTCCTCGTCGGTGATGTAGTACATCAGGGCGTTGGAGATCTCACAGAGATGGTGCGTCTGCTCGAAGAGGCCGGGAGCCACGAAGGCTGCCTTGAAGGCCTGGTCGCCGTCAACGGCGTCGTACTGCTGCTTTACCATATCCCACTGATCCTGGGTGAACTTCAGTGACGGTGCGTGCACATAATCCCGCCAGTTTTCGATATCCTTTACCACGATCTTGTCCGGGGTATGTACCGGGAACGCCCCGGGAACGCCCTTGGGGAAGGTGTTCGTCACACCCCATGCGTTTACCACGTTCTCCTGGCCGGGGGACAGAAGGGGACTGGCAAACATGAACGGGTGGAAGAGAAGCTGGACAGCTTCATATTGATTTACGAAACGATCCGGATTCCCTCCCCGGATGACCTCAAGCATATTTTGTTTTGGTGTCAGCATTGATCATACCTCCTTTGTCATTTCTGAATATGTGTGATTTGGTTAATGCGTTGTGAAATAAAAGGATTTCTCTAAAAGTATTGTATCATTTGACGAAAAATTGCGACAGTGTCAATAGTGCGGAAAATGGCAGGGGTCTTTCATACAAATTGTATGAAGGAAATTTCGGCAAAAAAAATCATCCTGGGCAGACGTCTGTCCAGGATGATTCTTCTCTCTGGGGACCGCTATTCCTCCGGCTCCTGGGCGGGAGGATCCGATTCCTTTACGAGGGCGTAATCCACGGTATGGTTTTTTACGTTCATGACCTCGATCTTCAGGCCGTTGGATTCACAGGAAAAATGCTCCCCTTCCTCGGGGACGCGGTTGATGATCTCGCAGATAAAACCGCTGAAGGTGTCGTAGGTCTCGATGGGAAGGGTGACGTGGAAATAGTCTGCCACGTCCTCCAGGTTGGTATCACCCTGGATCATCCAGGTATCCTCATCGATCTGTTCGATGGCCTCCGGCTTGGGGGGAGCCTCGTCGTCCTCCAGGTCCCCCACCAGCTCCTCGATGAGGTCGTGGATGGTGACGATGCCGAACATGCTTCCGTATTCGTCCAGCACCACGGCGAAATACTCCCGGGTCTGCTTCATCTTGTTAAACAGGTCGTTTGCCCGCATTTCCTCCGGCACGAAGAAGGGCTTGTCCACGGCGTGCTCCATGATGTACTCCCGGTCTTTGTTGTCGGAACGGAAATACACCTTGGTGTCCAGGATGCCCACCACGTCGTCGTGGCTTTCTCCCAGGATGGGGTAATAGGTGAAGCGGCTGTCGTGGATGGTCTGCTCCCATTCCTCATTGGAATCCTCCAGGTAGAGGACGGTCACCTCCCGCTTGTGGGTGCTGACCTGTCCCACGGAGGTGTCGTCAAATTCAAAAATATTCTGGATCATCCAGCTTTCTTCCTTCTGGATGGTGCCCTGCTCATTGCCCTCCGCCAGCATCAGGCGGATATCCTCCTCCGTCACCAGGTCGTCCTTTTCCATGGGATTGATTCCCACAAGGTGCAGGCAGAAATTTGTGGAAATGGTGAGGAGCCATACCAGAGGTGCGCAGAGCTTGGATACGCCATTGAGGATGCCGGCCATTTTTAGGGCCAGGGCCTCTGCCTTTTTCATGGCGATCCGCTTGGGGACCAGTTCTCCGAATACCAGGCTGAAATAAGTCAGCAGCAGGGTGACCAGCACCAGGACGACAGAATGGACCACGGTACGGGGAACGGGGATGCCCAGGCTCAGGAGATAGTCCGCCAGGGGCTCCGCAAAGTTGTCGGCGGCGAAGGCGCCTCCCAGCAGTCCTGCCAGGGTGATGGCCACCTGGATGGTGGCAAGGAACTTGGCCGGCTGCTCCGTCAGCGTGCACAGCTTCTGAGCGTTCTTGTTGCCCTCCGAGGCCAGGTGCTTCAGTCTTGTGTCCTTCATGGAAATGACGGCGATCTCGGCGCTGGCGAAGGTTGCGTTTACAAAGATCAGTAGTGCCTGTAAGATAATTGCTCCTATCATTGCTATTTCTTTTTTTAATCCTTTCTTTTGAAACATTGTCTGGCTCCCCGGAACCCCGTTTTCAGCCGAAAAAAATGGGGAGGAGGATCCGAAAGATCACATTACGAGAACACAAAAAGGTATAGCCTGCCGAAAATATCTTACTGCAGACTATACCTGATATTAATCCATAATGTTACATGAAGCAGTCACACGGCTTGTCGTATCACAATCTCCCTCAGAACTGTCGTCCATGTATCACTCACGCTCCCTCTTGAAAAATTACAGCCTTCGGATATCCTTATGGCTGTTACGAACATACCTGCCGGTGAAGGCAGCAGATCAACGGTTCCCTGCACCAGCGTACTCACAGAAACATAACATATTTTGGCATAAAAATCAAGAGCTATCAAAAAGAATCGCAGGATCGATTCAATTTTTTGCAGGTTCATGGGCACATGGTTCTGAGGGCGAGGGCGTCAGTTCTTTTTGAAGGCGGAGCGTTTCCGCTCCCGGGAATCCAGGATTCGCTTCCGGATGCGGAGGGTCTTGGGGGTGACCTCCAGCAGCTCATCGGTGTCGATAAATTCAATGGCCTGCTCCAGGCTCAGAACCCTTGGAGGGGTCAGCTTCAGGGCCTCGTCGGCGGAGGAGGAGCGGGTGTTGGTCAGATGCTTGGTCTTGCACACGTTCAGCTCAATATCCTCGGCCTTTCCGTTCTGGCCGATGACCATGCCTGCATAGACCTTTTCCCCGGGCTTGATAAACAGGGAGCCTCTTTCCTGGGCGGCAAACAGGCCGTAGGTCACCGCCTCTCCCGCCTCAAAGGCAATGAGGGAGCCCTGCTTGCGGTATTGGAAATCTCCCTTGTAGGGGGCATAGCCGTCAAACTCCGTGTTGATGATGCCGGTACCCTTGGTGGAGGTGAGGAAGTCATTGCGGAAGCCGATCATGCCTCTGGAGGGGATGTGAAACTCCAGTCTTACGGAACCGTCGCTGGCGGTACTCATTCCCTGAAGCTCTCCCTTTCTCTCGGACAGCTTCTGGATTACCGTACCGGAAAATTCCTCCGGCACGTCCACATAGGCGATCTCCATGGGCTCAAGGAGCTTGCCTCGCTGATCGGTCTGGTACAGAACCTCCGGCTTGCTTACGGCGAACTCATAGCCCTCCCGGCGCATGTTCTCGATCAGCACGGAAAGGTGGAGCTCTCCGCGCCCGGAAACCTTAAAGCACTCCGTGGAGTCTGTGTCCTCCACCCGAAGGCTGACGTCCGTGTTCAATTCCTTGTAGAGGCGGTCCCGAAGGTGGCGGGAGGTGATGTATTTTCCCTCCTGTCCAGCCATAGGGCTGTCATTTACAAGGAAATTCATGGCGATGGTAGGCTCAGAAATCTTCTGGAAGGGAATGGACTCAGGGTTGTCGCCGCCGCACAGGGTGTCGCCAATGTGGATCTGGGAGATGCCGGAGATGGCCACGATGGAGCCTACCCGGGCTTCCTTTACCTCCACCTTGCTGAGGCCGTCAAACTCGTAGAGCTTGCTGATCTTTACCCGGTCTCTCTTGTCCGGGTCATGGTGGTTCAAAAGGGTCAGATCCTGGTTCACGCTGATGATGCCGTTTTCTACCTTACCTACGCCGATACGTCCCACGTACTCGTTGTAATCAATGGTGCTGATGAGAACCTGGGTGTCCGCCTCCAGGTCGCCCTGGGGAGCGGGGATGTATTTCAGTATGGCCTCAAAAAGAGGGGCCATGTTCTCGGGGGTGTCGCCAAGATCCAGAACCGCATGGCCGGTCTTGGCGGAGGCATAGAGGAAGGGGCAGTCCAGCTGCTCATCGGAGGCACCCAGATCCATGAGAAGCTCCAGTACCTCGTCCACCACCTCGTCTGGTCTCGCCTCGGGGCGGTCGATCTTGTTGATACATACAATGACGTGGAGATCCAGCTCCAGGGCCTTTTTTAGAACAAATTTCGTCTGAGGCATGGCGCCTTCAAAGGCATCGACCAAGAGGATCACGCCGTCCACCATTTTCAGGACGCGCTCCACCTCACCTCCGAAATCCGCATGGCCGGGGGTATCGATGATATTGATCTTCACTCCGCCGTAATGGACGGCTGTGTTTTTGGAGAGGATGGTGATGCCTCTCTCCCGCTCAATATCGTTGGAGTCCATGACACGTTCCTGAACCTCCTGGTTCTCGCGGAACACGCCGCTTTGCTTCAGCAGCTGATCCACCAGGGTAGTCTTGCCGTGGTCAACATGGGCAATAATGGCTACGTTGCGTACATCTTCGCGATTGGTCTTCATAAAATAGAAATCCTTTCTTATATATGGTGTGAAGTATATATCTGCGCATATGTGCGGCGATATAGCTTCATCTGCTATGGTACGAGATAAATATCTTCATAATATTGTCTGATTTCCCAGTTTACCACATTTTTCGCAGATTACAAGGTGTAGAAAAAATATTTTTGAATTTTTGGTTCTAAAGGAGTTTGGCGGGACATACATAAATATAGTCACAAGAAATACACTCTCGGAGTCCTCCGGGAGAGGAGTACAGGCGGCGGGCGGGGGAGATCATCCCCTGCGGCAGGCCATGTACAACCTATGCACGAAATAGTGAAGAGGGAGGAGAATCTACATTATGGCAGATAAAATCATCGAAAACAATCAGGTATCGATCATGGGGAAGATCGTTACCGGCTTTACCTTCAGTC
>JAUNJL010000146.1 GCA_030533315.1 Eubacteriales bacterium | reverse complement strand
TGGAGGAGGAAGAGATCACCGGGGAAACCCTTCTTCAGGCGATCCACACCCTCTTTGAAAACCGCCATACCTACGAAAAGGCCATGGCCCAGAGCAAGCAGCTTGATTCCATCGGGCAGATCTTAAGCCTGATCGACGAAGCTGCCGCTAAATAAAAGCGATTTTGTTCCTGTTTACGGGGTAACCCGCAGACAGGAACTGCTACTGCTCATCAAGCTTCCGGTATTCCTTCTTCAGCCAGAGCTTCGTCCTGCGGACCCGGTTGTTCACGTTGTTTGTAGTGATGCCGTACTCCTTCGCCACAAGCTCTGGCGGAATATCCAAAAGCTTGATCTTCGTGTAAATACGATAATTAGTCTCATTGCTCTGCCGGAGGCTTTGCAGCGCCTCTCCCAAATGCTGATGCCTCTCCCTCTCCAGCACACTCCCCTCCACGGTCTGGTCAGAAGCGTAGATTTCTTCTTCCTCCTCGTCCTCCAGGCTGTAGATTTTCGCCCTCTTACAGCCCATTTTCATGTAATCGTAGGATTTGTTTACGGTTGCCCGGAATATCAGTCCATGAAGCCGTTCCTTTTCTTCTGGCTGAAGCTTCTCCCTTCTCTTGTACAGGCTCACGAACACATCCTGTACCACGTCCTCCGAAACAACCGGATTTCTCACGATCCTTTCCGCCACTCTTTTTGAAAAATCCAGGTTTTCCAGATAAAGCTCCTGAAATTCCTCGTTGCTCATCATCCTTGGATCATCCGCAACGGTCTAACCGTTGATCTTTCTCAGGATTTCTTCTTTATCCGCTTCCTGGAGAGAAGAGCCGTTCCAGGTAAGCCCCACATGGTCACCCTTGTACCTGGGGATCAGGTGCATATGAAAGTGAAATACGGTCTGTCCGGCCAGCTCCCCGTTGTTCTGAAGAATGTTAAAGCCCTCACAGCCCAGGGCCTTCGTCATCCGTTCCGCCATTTTCTTCGCCGTCACCATGGCCTTCCCCGCCAGCTCCTCCGGCAGCTCATAAATGTTTTTCGCATGGGCTTTCGGCAGAATCAGGGCATGGCCCCTGGAAACCGGATTCAGATCCAGGATGACCCGGAAATCCTCGTCCTCATAAAGTGTGGCCGACGGGATCTCCCCATTGGCGATTTTGCAAAAAATACAGTTTTCCATTTTGTTTTCTCCTTTTTTCGTGATTTTTCTTTTGTTTCTTTTCCTTATCTCTCTTTTTCCCCTGTTTTTCCCGGATGACTGTCGCTTTTCCTCGAAATATCCAGAACGATTCCTCTTGATATGGAAAAAACAGGATGTTACACTTCCACTGAGGTGATCATATGAAATCCAATCCCACAACGGAACAAATGAAGAATGAATTTCGTTTTACATTATCGAAGCTCTCCCATGAGATACGGAACCCTATCGCTCTGATCAGCAGCGAATTTCAAATGCTGTCCTCCACCCATCCGGAGCTTTCCTCTTATGAGGGATGGGAGAACATCATGGACAATCTGGAATACGTCACGGCCCTTCTCAACGAGCTATCCAGCTTCAACAACGCCCAGAGGGTCACCCTCCAGTCTACCAGCCTGGAGGACTTCCTGCGATCCATACTGCCATCTGTGAAGGCTACCTTGGACTATCTGGGGATCACGCTGCGTATCCAGGTCTCCCCGGGACTTCCATCCCTGCCTATTGACCGGATCAAGCTTCGCCAGGCTCTGCTGAACCTTCTTCGCAACGCCCAGGAGGCCGTGCCCTGCCCCGGCGGGGTGATCCTTGTCCGGGCCTTCCCCACGGAGCTTGGCGCCTGTATCTGCATTGAAGACAACGGGTGCGGGATCTCCCCTGAACACCTGAAGGATATTTTTTCTCCCTTCGTCACCTTTAAGCCTTCAGGCAGCGGCCTGGGTCTGGCGGTGGCAAGGCAGATCGCCGAAGCTCACGGCGGCAGCGTCATGGTCAAAAGCAAGCCCGGCAAAGGCTCCTCCTTCCAGCTTTCCCTTGGCTTCGCCCAGAAGGCTGGATGATCCGCCGTCCCCGGAGCCTCACGGCCCCTGACGGGAAAGGGACGGACGCCTGACAAGGAGGAGGGCAGCCAGAAAGCCGCAGAGGAGACCGCCTACATGGGCTGCGTTGTCCACGCCGCCGCTGGTAAATCCAAAATACAGGGAAAAGGCTGCCATGATCAGGACCTGGCGGGCCGTCAGGTCCGAAAGCCTGCCCTTGCACAGGAGCAGCACATAGAGCATGGCTCCCATGATACCGAAAACTGCTCCCGAGGCTCCGGCGGAAACGGCAAAGTCCTTCCCCTGAATCTCCCTTCCAAGGGAGATAAGGTTTCCTCCCAGCCCGGCCAGCAGATAGATCGCAAGGAATCTTGCCTTTCCGATGGCAGGCTCCAGTCTTTGTCCCAGCACGAACAGCACCAGCATGTTGTTTCCCAGATGGGTGATCCCAAAGTGGAGGAACATGGCGGTAAACAGCCGGTACCATTCTCCCTCCTCCAGGATCAGGGGCGTGTAGGAGGCTCCCCATTGGATCATGTGGGCGGTGTTTTCTGAGCCGCCGGTAAAGTCTGTCGCCAGAAACACTGCCAGATTCAGAAGGATCAGGGCCGCCGTCACCGGGACCTTCTTCAGTTCATTTTGAAACTCCTCCAACCCTTTTTTTCATCCCCTTTCCCTGAATTTCATGGCATGTCCAGGGTATTATAGCATAATTTTATCCCCATTACAAATATTTTTTAAAGTTCGGGCGGCCGGGAGGGGTTCCCCCTCCACTCCACTCGCTTTTTCAAAATTTTTCCTGACTTTTACTCGGTTGCCACCGGAGGGGTGCGAGGGGGAAGGCGCTCGGAGTTGCGAA
>JAUNJL010000055.1:7936-15904 GCA_030533315.1 Eubacteriales bacterium | reverse complement strand
CCCCCTTCCGGGTAAAAGGCGCTCCTGTCCAGAAGAATGGCAAAGCCCTTTTCTGTCCTGCGGCATTCCTCCACACGGGCGGTAAACTCCCGGGTATATACATCTTCATAATATAAACGCGCTGTCCTGATCATCTTTTCTCCTTTCCTCCTGCATCCCTTGCGCCATCCGCCCTCATGCGGACCGAAACCTCCTCATAAGAGAGCTGACGGCGGGAGCCGTCCTCCTCCTGGATGAGAAGCCTCCCGTCCGGGCAAAGCTCCAGGGCCTTCGCCGGACGGACCCTCTCCTTGTCCATAACCAAAATATCCCGTCCCGGCAGGATGCTCCTGCGGACATATTCCGGTGACAGGGCCTTTCTCCTTGTCTCCTCCAGAAGATGGTTCACGATCCCCGCTGCCAGGCGGTTAAGATCAGCCCTCCCGGCCTCCTCCCCGGAGGCATAAACAGAGCCCGCCAGACCCTTTAGCTCCTCTGGAAGAGCCTTCTCCTCCAGATACAGATTCAGACCGATGCCTACGATGGCAAACTCGATGCTCCCGCTCTCAAAATCTGTGACCGCCTCCGTAAGGATCCCGCAGACCTTTTTTCCGTCTTTATACAGGTCATTGACCCACTTAATATCCAGGGAAACCCCGCAGACCTCCTCCACAGCCATGCAGACCGCGGCCGCAGCCCCAGTAGTAAGGAGCAGGCTGCTCTGAATGGTGTCCTTGGGCTCCAAAACCACGCTGAGATAAAGGCCCCCTCCCCTGGGGGAGTAAAAGCTTCGGCCTCTCCGGCCCCGCCCCTCCGTCTGCTCCAGCGCCAGGACGAAGGCCCCGTGACCGGCCTCCCTCTGGATAGCCGCCTTTTTCGCCTCCTGGTTGGTGGAGGAAATCTGCTGGTACAGCCGCATATACACCTGCGGCTCCCGGAGATGAAGGCGGATGGCCTCCAGGGAGAGACGGTGGCTGTCCGGGGAGAGAACGTAGCCTCTGTTGGTCCCGGCATCGATGTGATACCCCTCCTCCCGCAGAGTCTTCACCGCCTTCCACACAGCCGCCCTGGTACAGGAGAGCTCCCTTGCCAGCTCCTCCCCGGAGAGGGTCTCCCCCCTGTGCTGCTCCAGCAATTCCAAAAGTCTTGATTTTACTGTCATATCCTGCCTTACCCTTCGTAATTGGTGAGGGCTTTCTTTAAGAAATCCCGATATTCCTCCCTGACGGACCGAGGAGACAGGATGGCGACTCCCGCCCCCAGCCCTGCCAGCCATCCGAAAAAGGGACTGCTCACCTGGATCCGGACCCGGGTGATAAAGTGGTCTTCATCATGGTTCATGATCATGATCCCCTGACCAAAATGATCGATGGCCACTCCCACCAGGCGGTTCTCAAAGATGAGGGAAACCGTCTCCATACGGCCTCCGAACATCCCGAAGGTTCCGGTGAGAAACTCCGCCGGATCCAACTGGTCAAAGATCTCCCGGCCATTACGGGGAGCCTCCTCCACCGAGATCCGTCTCATCTTATCCACCCGGTAATGCTTGACGATCCCGCTTTTCTCGTCCAGTCCCACCAGGTAATAGTTTTCGTCCTTCCAGATCAGCTTCCAGGGGCTGACCTGATAGCGCTCGCCATTTCTTTTCAGGCGCATCTCCTTAGAAACCGTCCACTCATAATACTGGAAGCTGATCTGCCGGTCCCCGCAGATGCCCCGGTGGATCTCGTCAATGTTGTAATAAACGCTTTCGTTCACCGCCTTCACCCGGTGATCCACCAGCACCTGGCGCTGGAGCTCCTTAGCCTGATGAACGCTGGCAAGGCCCTCCAGCTTATGGATCAGCTCCCTGGATTTTCCCTGAGTGATAAACCGGCAGGACTGTACTGCGTCCACCAAAAGCTTCAGCTCGGCCAGCTCAAATTCTCTCTGGGCCAGATAAAAGCCGGAGGGCTTCTCCCTGCGGCTCATAATATCCAGGCCAAAGATCCTGAGATTCTCGATGTCGTCATAGATGGTCTTTCGCTCTGCCTGTATGCCAAAATCCTCCAGATATGCCAGAAGCTCCTTCACCTGCATCGGGTGCTGCTCATCGGTGCGCTCCAGGAAGGCCTTCATCAGATATAAAATTTTGATCTTCTGTCGAAATGATTTTGGCATAAAAACAGGGCTCCCCCTGGCTGCGGCCCCCGGCACATCCGGAGGAACAGCCTTCTTCATCTGTCAGGCAGGCGCTCCCGCCTGGCCTCTCACGCTGCCAGCGCTGCTACAACTGCTGAATATAATACCACAAAAGCAAAGACAACCGCAATAACATCTGCGCCCCGATAATCATAATTCAGCACCATGGCTCCTGCCACCATGATCTCCAGGGTGACAAAGATCCCCAGGATCATCGCCATAGCGTTAGAAAGCTTCCCCCGTTTTTCCTCTTCTCCTCTGACTGCCGCGCTCCTATGACCCCTTACTTCTGTACTCCACATGGTGATACTCCTCCTTACTCGAACATGTTTTCCGAACATATTTTCTTTCTGTTGGTAGTATACCATATTTACAGTCCAATAAAACGGTATGAATTAAATTTTATCGAACAACTGTTTCTTTTTTGGCTGGGAGATTTATGAGCCTGCCATTTTCAGCGAAGTAAACATGGCAGAGGCGGACAATAGCCTTTCTTATAAAAATCGGGCAAAAACAGGCGCAGCCGCCACGGTGAGAAGGCCCGCCGCCGCGATGGCCAGGCTGCTCATGGCCCCCTCCGCCTCTCCCAGTTCCAGTGCCTTCGCCGTCCCTATGGCGTGGGAGGCAGTGCCGAGGGCAAGGCCCCTGGCCACAGGCTCCTGGATCCCCGCTATCCGAAAAACAGCCTCCGCAATAACGTTTCCCAGCACCCCGGTAAGGACGATCACCGCCACGGTGATGGCCGCCACGCCCCCCAGCTCCTCCGACACCCCCATGCCGATGGCGGTGGTGATGGATTTTGGCAGAAGGGTCACATACTGCTGGTGGGACAGGCCAAAGAGCAGGGAGAAGGCCAGAACGCTGACAAGGCTTGCCAGAACGCCGGAAAACAGCCCCGCCGCCACCGCCCGCAGGTTCTTTTTCAGAAGGGAAAGCTGACGGTAAAGAGGGACAGCCAGGCAGACAGTTGCCGGTGTCAGCAGATAACTGATGTATGCTCCTCCCTGATTGTAGGTCTCATAATCCACATCCAGTACCGTCAAAACTCCCATGACGCAGAGGATAGCGATCAGAAGGGGATTGCAGATGGCCAGCCGGAACTTCTTTTTCAGAAGCAGGCCCGCCTCGTAGGCCAGAAGGCTGAGGGCCGCCCCAAAGTATAGTGAATTTTCCAAAAAGCCTCTCACTTCTTTTTCCTCCCCTCCCTGCGGATGACTGCCTGGGTCACCCTGCCTGTCACCGCCATGACGATGACGGTGGTGAGAACCACGATCACCGCCACGGGGAACCAGATCGGCTGAAGGACGCCCCAGGCGTTCAAAAGGCCCACCCCGGCAGGCACAAACATCACCGGCATGATCTCCACCAGATAATTCGCCGTTTCCTCCACCTGCTCCAGCTTCAAAAGCCCGCTCATCAGCGCTCCCAGCATCAGCACAAGGCCGTAGACGCTGGCAGGTACCGGCAGGGGGAGCAGCCGCCTGAAAAGCTCTCCCAGCACTGCGAAAACCAGGATCCATCCCATTTGTCTTACATATTTCATCTGTTTTCCATTCCACCTTTTCTCGTTTTTCCGGCAAAGATGCCTCTGCCATCCGCCTCCCACAGGCGGACGGCTACTCTCCTAAGGCCTCGTCCGCCAGCTTCTGGTAGGGCTGTGCCTCCTCCAAGGTGGCCCGCCCCATCCGCTTCATCTTCGTCACGCCCGGATAATCCGCCGGTATGGATCTTGTGAACACCCCGTCCCCGTAGATCCGCACCATGTCCCCGTTTTCCAGCACATCCCCTTCCATCAGCCGTCCCTCCCGGTTATAAATGCCCTCCCGGGGAATGTCCGCCCGAAAGACGGTCTTGGTGTCCATATCCACAAACACCTGCTGCTTCAAAAGGCCCCCTGCCTCCACGCAGATAGCACGGATGGCTTCCGCCTCCTGCCGGGCCTCCTCCTCAAAATCCTTCTGGGCCTGAAGAGCCACCACCCTCCAAAAGGAAGCGCCCATCCCGATCAAAACAATGGCCAGGATCCCCATTCCCACCAAAAATTTTACGTCTGTCTTTTTTTTCTCCAAGATCCATCTCCTTTTCCGCTCCAAAGAGGCAAAAACAACCCGCCGTTTCACACCCTTATACCTTATTACAAATCCCCTGAAAATTCAAGGCCTGTTGCTGTTCCCAGATTGTCTCGAAAACAGCTTTGTAAACCGTAATAAATCGGCATTGACTTTTTTCCGCTTTGCCGCTATAATGGCTCCTATAAAGCAAAGGCGCTTTATCTGCATGGCTGCGGATAAAGCGTTTTTTTCGTTTAGAGTAAGGATTGCGGGAGACCGCGAGGAAGCAGAAGGAGAGGAAGCAAAATGGCAGATATGGTAAAGGTGGAGCATCTGAAAAAAAATTTCGGAGACCTGGAGGTGCTGAAGGATATTAATCTGACGGTGGAGGAAGGCGAAAAGCTGGTCATCATCGGTCCGTCCGGCTCCGGCAAATCCACGTTTATCCGCTGCATCAACTACCTGGAGGAGCCCACCTCCGGCAAGGTCACCATCGCGGGCACGGAGGTCACGAAAAAGAACCACCTGGAAATGGCGAAGAAATATTCCTCCATGGTGTTCCAGCAATTTAACCTCTATCCCCATTTGACCGTCCTGGAAAACCTGACCCTGGCCCCCATCAAGCTACAGCACGTTCCCAAAAAGGAGGCAGTGCTCCACGCCATGGAATGTCTGGAGCGGGTTGGCCTGAAGGAAAAGGCGGGGAATTATCCCTCCCAGCTTTCCGGCGGCCAGCAGCAGCGTGTGGCCATCGCCCGGGCTCTCTGCACCAAGCAGCCCCTGATCCTTTTTGACGAGCCTACCTCGGCCCTGGACCCGGAAATGGTACAGGAGGTGCTGAATGTTATGGTGGAGCTGGCCCACGAGAACATCACCATGATCTGTGTGACCCACGAGATGGGCTTTGCCAGACAGGTGGCAGACCGGGTGATCTTCATGGACGGCGGCTACATCCTGGAGGAGGGCACGCCGGAGCATTTCTTCCAGAACCCGGAGCACGAAAGGACGAAGGCCTTCTTAAGCAAGATCCTGCATTGAGAAAATCCCGTTCCTCATTCGTTCTTCAGAGACAGGCGTCTCTTAAGATATATGTTTTAAAGGTATAATAATTTAAGGAGGAGTTTACTATGATGAAAAAAAGAGTATTCGCACTTACCGCAGCCGCACTGATGGCAGCATCCTTGTTTGGCAGCACCTTGACCGTCAGCGCCGAAGAGGTGACTGAAGACGTACAGAAAATCGTTGACCGGGGCGTTCTGAAGGTTGGCTGCAAGGCTGACGTTCCTAAATTCAGCCTCCAGAACACAGAGACCGAGGAGTACGAGGGCTTTGAGGACGATCTGGCTTATGAGATCGCAGGCGAGATCTTCGGCTGCACCGCAGACGAGGCGAAGGAGCAGGATCTGGTAGAGTTCCAGGGCGTTACCGCAAAGACAAGAGGACCCCTTCTGGAGAACGGCGAGATCGACCTGGTGATCGCTACCTTCACCATCACAGAGGAGAGAAAAGAAACCTATAATTTCTCCACTCCTTACTTTACAGACGCCGTAGGCCTTCTGGTAAACAAATCCTCCGGCATCGAGTCCATCGAGGATCTTGACAAAATGATCATCGGCGTTGCCCAGTCCTCCACCACCAAGGACAGCTTCAACGCTTACATCGAGGAGAACGGCATCGACATTAAGCCGGAGTTCCAGGAGTTTGACGGCTATCCCGCACTGGCTCAGGCACTTGCTACCAACCAGATCGACTGCTTCTCCGTAGACCGGGCCATCCTTTCCGGCTACGTGAACGATTCCAACATGATCCTGGAGGACCGTTTCGCAGAGCAGGATTACGGCGTAGCTTCCGCAAAGGAGAACGAGGGTCTTGCAGCTCTGGTTGACGAGAAGGTAACCTCCATGCTGGAGGACGGAACCATCGAGTCCATGATCGAGGAGTGGGAGATCCAGTAAATCTGTAAGCCTGTTCATTTTCAGCAACGTGAAAATGGAAATTGTAAACCGTATGAAAAAGACAGCCGTTCGGACCTGTTGTCCGGGCGGCTGCTTGTAAAGGAAGATTGTTATGGTTAAAGGTCTTTTAGACGCAAAACGCTGGTCGGCTTTGTGGCAGGCCATCCCGGAGTATTACATCCCCGGTTTTTTTATGACCTTAAAGATCGCCGTTGTGGGACTTCTGGTTGCGCTGATCCTGGGGGTGATCTTCGGCACCTTATCCACCACGAAATTTAAACCGGCCAAAATCATCTCCCGTATTTACGTGGAGATCATCCAGAACACCCCCCTTGCCCTTCAGGTCATGTTTTATTACATGGTGCTGCCGATGCTGTTTTCCAGCGCAGGGTACCGCATCCCCAAGTTTATCCTGGGAGTCATTGGTGTGGGTATTTATCACGGGGCTTACATTTCAGAGGTCATCCGTACCGGTATCGAGGCCATCCCAAGGGGGCAGTCGGAGGCAGCCTCCTCTCAGGGCTTTACATACCTGCAGACCATGTATCATATCATCCTTCCCCAGACCATCAAGATCATCATGCCTCCCCTTGCCAACCAGGCGCTGAATCTTGTGAAAAACACCTCCATCCTGGCTATGGTGGCCGGTATGGACCTGATGTATTTCACCGATTCCTGGGGCTCCGAGCGGGGGTATTTCGCTCAGGCGTATTTTACCAGCGCCCTGCTCTACTTTATCATCTGCTTCCCGCTGGCGCGGCTGGCACGTTACCTTGAGATCCGCGCCCTGCGCCTTCCCAGGACGAAAAGCGTGGATGAGATCATGAAGGAGGAAGGCCTATGTTAGAATTATTTCACCAGATTTTTACCTCCGCCAATGTGACCTTTATGATGAAGGGCCTTGGCATGACCGTTGCCATCGCTGTGATCGCCACCCTCATCAGTATGTTTTTCGGCACCATCCTGGCCCTGATCCGTACCTACGCCAAGGGCAGATGGGCCTGGGCTTCCGCCCTTGTTGGGGCTTATGTAGAGTTTTTCCGCTGTACGCCCAACCTTCTGTGGATCCTGTGGATCTACTTTACCGTCCGGGGAAACAAGATCGCCGTCTCCGTGTTTGCCATCACCCTGTTTACCTCCGCCGTCATGGCGGAAATCTTCCGGGGCGGCCTGAACTCCATTCCCGTAGGACAGTTTGAGGGCGCTCAGTCCCAGGGCTTTAACTTTTTTCAAACCCTGTGGTACATCGTCCTTCCCCAGATGATCAAAAAGGTCATCCCCGCCCTTGTGAGCCAGATCATCACCATCATCAAGGACACTTCCTTCCTGAAGATGGTGGATGTGAACGAGTTTATGCGAAACTGCTCCGTTGTCATGGGCTCTATATACGACGTAAGGGGAATGGTCATGCTTTTTATCTTTGAGGCCATCTGTTATTTTGCCATCTGCTTTACCTTAAGCTGTGTGGTCCGCAAATATCAGAAAACCATCGTTGCCGCGTAAGGAGGACATTATGGAACAATTCACCATTACCATCACCCGGCAGTTCGGGAGCATGGGGCGTACCATCGCCAAGGCGCTCTCAGATGAGCTGGGTGTGGAGTTTTACGACAGGGATCTTGTGGAGGAGGTTTCCCGGCAGCTAAAGCTTCCGGTCTCTCAGGTCAGCGACACGGAGGAGCAGGCCCACTCTCCCTTCTGGAAGCGGATGTTCCCCCTTGGCACAGACAAGGAATATATGCAGAATATCATCTTTGATGTCCAGCGGGATATTATCCGGGATCTGGCAAAAAAATCCAGCT
>JAUNJL010000055.1:0-7836 GCA_030533315.1 Eubacteriales bacterium | reverse complement strand
ATCATCTTTGATGTCCAGCGGGATATTATCCGGGATCTGGCAAAAAAATCCAGCTGTATCCTGGTTGGACGGTGCTCCGACGCCATTTTGGAGGGAACCCCCAACAACATGAACATTTACATCTACGCCCCTGTGGAAAAGCGGCTGGACAACTGTGTTCATCTCCTGGGTATGGAGGAGGCCACCGCAAAGCGGGCCATCGCCTCCGTTGACCGGGCAAGGGACGGCTACCATAAGACCTACGCCGGTTTTCTCCCCTCCGACCCGGCCCACAAGCATCTGATGATCGATTCCTCCCTCCTTGGCCCGGAGGATACGGCCCACTGGATCGCCCAACTGGCAAAAAAACGGTTTTCCTGAAAAGCCAAAAAGACTGTCCCCTAAAAAGGACAGTCCTTTTTTTGTCCGAAAAGAGGGGCTCCCCCCGCTTTTCTCTCATTGAAGCATCAGCCGCCACCCGTTTTGCTTCAGCCAGTCCTTCTGGCGCTGGTAGTCCGGCAGCACCCGTTCCACCTCCTGCCAGTAGGCGGGGGAGTGGTTCATCTCCTTTAGGTGGCAGAGCTCATGCACCACCACGTAGTCCAGCACCTCCCGGGGCGCTAAGATCAGCTTCCAGTTAAAGTTCAGGTTTTGGTTGGAGCTGCAGCTTCCCCAGCGAGTCTTCTGCTCCCGAACGGTGATGCGGTTATACTTTACCTGAAGCAGACTGGCAAAATGAGCGGCTCTCTGGTGAAAGAGGGCCTCTGCCTCCTTTTTCAGCCGCACCCGCTCCTCCTCCGGGATCCTGGGAATTTCCGGGGGCTCCTGGCCGGAGACGGGAACCTTTTCCAGCTGCTTTCGGATCCACTCCCTTTTTTCCTGGACGAAGGCCTCTATGCGGGCCTCCGACATATGCAGGGGAGCCCGTATCAGGACGGAGCCGTCCCGGCGGATCTCGATAGCCAGGGTACGGCGGCGGCTCCTTATGATGGTGTAGGCTACGGCCTTTCTTTTGATCTGTTTTTCCATAATTCCTGCTCCATGCGGCGCTCCAGGCCCTGGACCAGCCGCTCCATTTTTTCCCAGGTGTCCAATTCCTCGTACTGCAGCCGATCCGCAATCCTCCGAATATAGTCCTTCTCCTGAATGATCTCCCAGGTCTGAGGGAAATTCACGTCGTAATACTGGGCCAAGTAGGAAACCCAGTAGTCCACACCGGTCTTTCTATCCGCGGAGAGAATGGATTCCTCCCTCTGGCAGGCCTCCCATACCCTGGGGGAGACTTTTCCCTTGCCCGCCTCCCGGGCGCTCATGCCGATCATGGCCTCCACCCTCTCCTGAACCTTCACCCGGCAGTTGTCCAGCTTGTCTGCGTCCCTGATCAGGCGGGCGTGAAGAAGGATCCTGGGATCCTGAATAGAGGGCAGGGCAAAATCGCTGTGATGAGCGATGGCCTGGCAGATGATCTCATCGTAAGCCCTGTCCCGGACAAACCGGGAGATCATGGGCTTCTCCCCCCAGGGCTCCTCCAAAGGGCAAAAATCCGCCGCCATATCCCCGAAAAGCAGGGCTGCCCCATAGGCGGCATGGTCCATGGTGTCCGGCGAAAAGCTGTCAAAACGGCGGATCTGCTCAAAACGGCCAATGTCATGGAGAAGGGCTATGACCTTCGCCAGGCACAGCTCCTCCTCCGAAAGCCCCATCCGTCTCCCGATCTCCCCGGCGCAGCCCACAACGCCGTAGGTATGTACGATCTTCAGTTTGATCTTTTCATCCTGCCTGTCGTATTCCTCCAGGTACTCTTCAAAGGCCCTCCGCGCCCAGGAATAATCCAATGCCATCCCGCTTCCTCCTCATTCCTTTTCTTCATTATAACCCTCTTTCCATATTTTTCCAAGGTTTTTTAACGAGTCGAAAAAGTCCCCGCTTAAGCCACCAGGGCTTAGGCGGGGATGCTGTTATTGTTTGCGGAGCAGCCATGAACGGCCGTCTGTATTAATTTAAGTGCCAGATGTCCTGGTTATACTGCTGAATGGTTCTGTCGGAGGAGAAGTATCCTGCCTTGGCGATGTTGACCAGCATTTTCTTCGCCCAGGCATCTCTGTCCTCATAATCGGACAGAGCCTGATCCTTCACCCGGATATAGTCCTCCAGATCCAAAAGGGTCATAAACCAGTCTTTATTTACCAGCTCGCCGTGCAGGCGCCGCAGATGCTCCTCCTTTCCCAGAGACAGAAGCTCCTCTCCCACAATAAAATCCACATATTTTTTCACGGATCCGCTGCCCTCATAGATGGCGCTGGGATGGTAGCTTCCCTCCTCATAGAGACGGATGACCTCTTCGCTGGACTTTCCGAAGATGTAGATATTGCCCTCTCCCACCAGGTCGCTGATCTCCACGTTTGCCCCGTCCAGAGTGCCCAGGGTCACGGCGCCGTTGAGCATGAATTTCATGTTGCCGGTACCGGAGGCCTCCTTGGAGGCCAGGGAAATCTGCTCGGAAATATCACAGGCCGGGATCAGCTTTTCCGCGGCGCTCACATTGTAGTTTTCCACCATGACCACCTTCATGTAGGGGGACACCTCCGGATCCTCTTCCACCAGCTTCTGGAGCGTCAGAAGAAGGTGAATAATATCCTTCGCGATCACGTAAGCGGGAGCTGCCTTCGCCCCAAAGATGAAGGTGATGGGACGCGCCGGCTTTTTGCCGCTCTTGATCTCCATATATTTATAGATGATATACAGGGCGTTCAGCTGCTGGCGCTTATATTCATGAAGGCGCTTAACCTGAATATCAAAAATACTGTTTTCGTCAATCTCCACTCCGGTATTTCCATGGATAAAATCCCTGCACACCTTTTTCGCCTGAGCTTTGATCTCCAGAAGCCGTCTTCTCACCTCCGGATCCTCCCCGAATTTCAGAAGCTCTTCCAGCAAAAAGGCATCCTTTTTATATCCCTCTCCGATCAGCTCTGTGATCATCCGGCTCAGAGGCCGGTTGCTGTACATCAGCCAGCGGCGGAAGGTGATCCCGTTTGTCTTGTTGTTGAACTTTTCCGGGTAGATTTCATAAAACTGCTTCAGCTCACTGTTTTTCAAAATATCCGTATGGAGGGCCGCCACGCCGTTTATGGAATACCCATAGTGGATGTCCATGTGGGCCATGTGTACCAGATTGTCCTTGTCAATGATAGCGACTTCCTCCTGCGGATACCTTTTCTTCATCTTTTCATCCAGCATCCGAATGATGGGAACCAGATGGGGCACCACCTCCTCCAGGTAGCTGACAGGCCACTTTTCCAGAGCCTCCGCCAGGATGGTGTGGTTGGTGTAAGCGCATACCCTTGACACGATGTCACTTGCCTCGTCAAAGCCGATCCCTTTTTCCATAAGCAGACGGATAAACTCAGGGATGATCATACTGGGGTGGGTATCGTTGATCTGCACCACGGCATAATCGGCCAGATCGTGAAGGGTACAGCCCTTATTCACAGCCTCCTCCAGGATCCACTGGGCCGCGCTGCTCACCATGAAGTACTGCTGGTAAATCCGCAGCTTCCGTCCATCGTCGTCGCTGTCATCAGGATAAAGGAACAGTGTCAGATTGTGAAGAATATCCCTTTTTGGAAAGGAAATCCCCTCCTGTACCAGGCCCTCGTCCACAATGTCAATGTCAAACAGACGGAGCCGAATGGCTTTGTTTTCATATCCCGCCACATCTATGTTGTACATGTCAGATTTTAATGAAAAGCCGCGGAAGGGTACCATATAGGAGGTGCCGGTGGGCGTCAGCCAGCTTTTCTCCGTGATCCATGGGTTTGGCGTCTCCCGCTGAAGCCCATCCTGGAATACCTGCTTAAACAGCCCCAGATGGTAGTTCAGCCCGATGCCCTCCCCAGGAAGCCCCAGGGTAGCAATGGAGTCCAAAAAGCAGGCGGCCAGACGGCCAAGTCCTCCGTTTCCAAGAGAAGGCTCCGGCTCCACCTCCTCCACCTCGGCAAGGGATTTCCCATTTTCTTTCAGGAAAGCGGCCACCTCCTCATACACGCCTAAGTTGATCAGGTTGTTGGAAAGCAGCTTTCCTATAAGAAACTCCGCGGATATATAATAGATCTTCTTTTTTCCCTCATGATACCCCTTCTTTTTCAGGGCGTCCTTTGTGTAAGCTAAAAGAGCGGCATACAATTCCTCGTTGGTGCAGGAGGAACATTCCTTCTGAAACAGGCTTTCAATGGTCATTTTCAATGCTTCCATGATGTTTGCTCCTTTCTTATTTTGCTATGGCAAGTGGTTCCCGGTTCTGCTGTCTCCAGTACGTAAAACCCTTTTGTTTTCAGCATTTTCGCTGTGTTCTGATCTCTTTGATGGATCTAAGTCTACCATGGCAAATAAGAAAAAAATACAACAAAACTGTCCTGTTATGACAGATTCCTGCGGTATTTGTGAGGAGAAGCCTGATTGGCCTGCTGGAATTTTTTGATGAAATAGCTGGTGTTGTTAAAGCCCACCTCCAGGGCGATCTCCGTGATGGAGCGGTCTGTGTGGAGCAGAAGACTCTTCGCCTTCTCCAGCCGATAGTCATTCAGGTAAGCGGAAACGGTTTTTCCCGTGTACTCCTTAAATATCTTCATGAAATAATACTCGCTGTAATTGGAGAGTTCCGTCAGCTCTCTCACGGTGATGGTTTCCTGGTAGTGCTCTCCGATGTAGTCCAGCACTGCCTTGATGGAGGACAGACTTTTGTTCTGCTCGGCACGGACCGGAATGATGTAGTTTCCCGACAACATTTCGTACAGAAATCGAAAAAACAGGCTTTTCAGCTCCACATAAAAGTAAGGCTTCTTCTCCCGATGGCAGTCGTGGAGCTGATAAAAGAGCCGGTAAATCTCCGGATAGCGTTTATCACCTGGAGAGATCACATGGGTAAACTCTGCGCGGTTCTCCGAGAGGAGGGAGATGCACTGCTCCTGGCAAAGGTCTCCGGGGAGGCCGGTCAGATAGCTTAAGTCAAAGACAATGCTCTTATAATAGAGAATATTTTTCGGATCAGAACGTATGCCGTGGATCACCCCGCTGTTGACCATGAGAATGTCTCCTTTTTTCAGCCGGATGGTCTCCTTATTCAGCCTGGCAAGTCCGCAGCCCTTCTCAATGCAGATGATCTCCATCTCCTTATGCCAGTGGTTGTAAAGGGAGCGGAAAATCACACAGTTGTCCGTGTAGGTTTCCACCGGAAGCTCAAAGGAGCCGTGACTTCCCAGCTCCTTCAGGCTTTCGTCTACCTCCTGGGGCGCCATCTTTCCCTTTTTCTCTTTCTCCTGCAAGACCTCTGGATTCTTATTTTTCATATAGGGCTCCTCCCTTACATCCCTTATTGCAAAATTTCTTATCATCCCTTACAATAGACAGGTAACCGTTCAGCCAGCCGGGAGGGGTACCCTCACGGAACTTCTCCCAAGAAAGGACAGGAATACATATGACAAAAAAACAGCTTGCCCTGGAGGTGATCCAGCGGCTAAAGCAGGAATACCCGGAGGCCGACTGCACCCTGGATTACGATCAGGCATGGAAGCTTCTGGTGAGCGTCCGGCTGGCCGCCCAATGTACGGATGCCCGAGTCAACGTGGTGGTCCAGGAGCTTTTTGGAGCCTACCCCACCGTGGCCGCCCTGGCCGCCGCCTCCCCGGAGGAGATTGAGGCCATCGTAAAGCCCTGCGGCCTTGGAAAGAGCAAGGCCCGGGACATCAGCGCCTGTATGCGTATCCTCCACGAAGAGTATCAGGATCAGATCCCGGAGGATTTTGACGCCCTCCTGAAGCTTCCCGGCGTGGGGAGAAAAAGCGCCAACCTGATCATGGGGGACGTATTCGGAAAACCGGCCATCGTCACGGATACTCATTGTATCCGCCTTTGCAACCGCATCGGCCTGGTGGATGACATGAAAGAACCAAAGAAGGTGGAGATGGCCCTCTGGAAGATCATCCCGCCCCAGGAGGGCAGCGATTTCTGCCACCGCCTGGTTTTCCACGGGCGGGAGGTCTGCACTGCCCGCACAAAGCCCTTCTGCGACAAGTGCTGTCTTTTTGACATCTGCAAGCAGCGGGGCATCTAAGTCTCCCAGCTTCCGGCAGATGGTATGGAAACGTATCCAAAAGCAGGGCAAAGAGGCCCCAGGCAGCGGCTATTTTGTCTTTATACCAAAAAGCACGGGGAATCCCTTCTGACTTTAGGGGCTCCCCATGCTTTCTTTTTTTCTGTGAGCGGCTTCACTGGCGAAGCCGCAAGTCTGTCATGATATTTTTTTCAGTGTCGATCCCCCGCCTGCCGCCAGCTCCTCAAACCTTGCCCTGGAATGGACGAAGCACTGAAGCAGCTCCGGGGAGAAGGTGCCGCACTGGCCTGTGAGGATCATCTCGCAGGCAGTGTCCAGGTCATAGGCGTCCTTGTACACCCGCCGGTTCACCAGGGCGTCGTAAACGTCCGCGATAGATACCAGCCGGGCGGAAAGAGGGATCTCCTCTCCCTTCAGGCCATCGGGATACCCCCGTCCGTCGTGCCGCTCATGGTGATAGCGGCAGATCTCATAGCAGAGACGGGCGTACTCCGGCTCCCAGGCTCCCTCAATGCGCTGGATCATCTCAGCGCCGTTGGTGGTGTGAGTCTTCATCAGCGCAAACTCATCTGGCGTCAGCCTTGCGGGCTTCAGCAGGATGTTGTCTGGAATGGTGATCTTGCCAATGTCGTGAAGGGGGCTGGCGTCCGCGATCAGCCGTACCTTCTCCTGGGTCAGCCCGCACTCCGGATAAAGCTCCATCATGCTCTCCGCCAGGATCTGGGTAAAGCCCTTCACCCGGGCGATATGTTCCCCGCTCTCCAGGTTTCGGTACTCCACCACCGTACCTAAAATATCAATGATCTTCTCGTTATTTCTCTTGATCTGCTCCGCCTGCTCCCGCAGCGCGCGGGTCTGCTGGCTCACCAGCTGCTCCAGAGAATTTTTATGAAGGAAAAGCTGTACGGCGTTTTTTACACGCTGTACCACAAGGCTTCTCACGAAGGGCTTGTGGATAAAATCGTGAGCGCCCAGCTCCAGGGAACGTATTTCCGCAGCCAACTCATTTTCCCCGCTGATCACGATTACCGGAAAGCTGGAAAACCAGCTCCTCTTTTTCATCTCCTCCAAAAGCTGAAAGCCGTCCATACGCGGCATGACCAAATCCAGCAGAACAGCCTGAATGGTGTCATGCTGTTCGTCCAAAATCTCCAGAGCCCGTATCCCGTCAGGGGCGGTGGCTGTCTCCCAGCCCTCCTCCTGCAGCATATCCTCCAGGATCTCCCTGTTCAGCTCAATGTCATCCACGATCAGTATTTTCATGAGGATTATTCGCCCTCCTTTGGCTGTGATGCCAACAGCCTGCCAACCATCTCAACCGCCTGCTCGTGATCCTGCTTAACCTTATCGACCATCTGCGAAAAATCCCCCTCTGGTTTTCCATTTCTCAGAAGATCGCACAGCTCTGAAGCAGAGCTTCCCACCCTGGACAATGCCAGATTCAGATACAGGCCCTTCAGGTTATGGATACACACAAAGGCCTGGTGATAATCCTGCTGCTCCAATGCCTGGCACATCTGGTCCAGGCTCTGGTCTTTTCGGAACTTATCCAGATACTTCTGGATCCTGGCATCATTTCCAAGACGGGCTGATGCTTCCTCGTAGTTGCCGATGACCTGATAACACTCCTTTACTGTCATTGCATTCCCTTCCTTCCTTTTTTATTAGCCAACTTTCCGACATATCCACTCCACATTAATATATCAAAAAGCTGGACGAATAGCAAGTAGGAAGATGGTTTCCGT
>JAUNJL010000145.1 GCA_030533315.1 Eubacteriales bacterium | reverse complement strand
TTGAAATGGGAAAAATTCATAAAATGATGTTAAAATTGCAGAAGATGTGTTATAATAGTTGCATCAAACAGCAAAGGGGATGGAAGCATGAACTTTATCATCAGTGGAAAAAATATAGCGGTTACCGAGGGTCTCAGGACGGCGGTTGAGGACAAGCTGGGAAAGCTGGAGAGATATTTTACTCCGGATACCGAGGTGGCAGTCACCTTGAGTGTGGAAAAGGAAAGACAGAAGATCGAGGTGACGATCCCTGTGAAGGGGAATATTATCCGCTCTGAACAGGTGAGCAATGACATGTATGTGTCCATTGACCTTGTGGAGGAGGTTATTGAGCGTCAGCTTCGCAAGTATAAAAACAAGATTGTGGACAAAAAGCAGTCGGCAGGAAGCTTCCAGAAGGAGTATCTGGACAAGGATTATGAGGAGGATGAGGAGGTTAAGATCATCCGAACCAAAAAGTTTGACATCAAGCCCATGTATCCGGAGGATGCTTGTGTGCAGATGGAGCTTTTGGGACATAATTTCTTCGTGTTCTGCAATGCGGAGACGGATCAGGTCAATGTGGTTTATAAGAGAAAAGGAAATACCTATGGGCTGATCGAGCCGGAGGTATGACAGATGAGGGATCTGCGTTTTGCAGATCCCTCATTGCATACAAAAATCAGAGGTTCTGTCATCGGACGGTCTTTTATAAAGGAAAGGCCAGGAGGACTGGAACACCGTTCCGGGCAGATGGGGTATTTGTTCCGCCATTGGATGTTCTTAAAAGGGAAAGGGCGGGGCTTGGGCGGGGCGGAGTTAGAAATTCCTTACGCTTTCTTCATGAAAATTTTATTGTTTTTCAGGTGAGAAAGTGTTAGAATAGTAAGGTATGTAAAAATAACAAAGCAGAAAAGTATGAGAGATAAACAGGAGTAGACCCATGAACATGTTTTCAAAGATATTCGGGACGCACAGCCAACGAGAGGTGAAGCGCATCATGCCTCTGGTGAATAAGATCGAGGCTATGCGCCCGGAGATGCAGCAACTGTCGGATGAACAATTAAGAGACAAGACCAGGGAGTTTAAGCAGCGTCTGGCAGAGGGCGCCACTTTGGACAGTCTTCTTCCAGAAGCCTTTGCCACCGTGAGAGAGGCAGCAAAGCGTGTCATTGGGCTTGAGCATTATCAGGTACAGCTGATCGGAGGGATCATCCTCCACCAGGGCCGCATTGCGGAGATGAAGACTGGTGAAGGAAAGACCCTTGTATCCACGGCTCCGGCATATCTGAATGCCCTGGAGGGGAGAGGCGTCCACATCGTGACGGTCAATGATTACCTGGCAAAGCGTGACGCTGAGTGGATGGGAAGGATCCATGAGTTTCTGGGCCTGACCGTGGGCGTGGTGCTGAACGATATGAAGCCGGAGGAGCGCCGGGCTGCCTATGGCTGCGATATCACCTATGTGACGAACAACGAGCTGGGATTTGATTACCTGAGAGACAATATGGTGATCTACAAGGAGCAGCTGGTACAGAGGGAGCTTCACTACTGTATCATCGACGAGGTGGACTCTGTCCTGATCGACGAGGCTCGTACGCCCCTGATCATCTCCGGACAGAGTGGGAAATCCACGAAGCTTTATGAGGTGTGTGACATTCTGGCCCAGCAGCTGGAGCGAGGCGAGGCCAGCCATGAGATGACCAAGATGGCGGCTATCATGGGCGAAGAGGTGATCGAGACCGGTGATTTCGTGGTCAATGAGAAGGACAAGATCGTAAACCTGACGGATCAAGGTGTGAAGAAGGTGGAGAAGTTCTTCAGTATCGCAAACCTGGCCGATCCAGAGAACCTGGAGATCCAGCACAACATCATCCTGGCCCTCAGAGCCCACAATCTGATGCACAAGGATCAGGATTACGTGGTAAAGGATGACGAGGTGCTCATCGTAGACGAGTTTACCGGGCGTATCATGCCAGGGCGCCGCTATTCCGATGGTCTCCATCAGGCCATCGAGGCAAAGGAGCACGTAAAGGTAAAGAGGGAGAGCAAGACTCTTGCCACCATTACCTTCCAGAACTTCTTCAACAAATACGACAAAAAAGGTGGTATGACAGGTACGGCCCTCACGGAGGAGAAGGAGTTCCGGGATATTTACGCCATGGACGTGGTGGAGATCCCCACCAACAAGCCGGTGCAGCGTAAGGATCTGGATGACGCCGTGTACATGACAAAGAAGGAAAAATTCAATGCGGTCGTGCGGTCGGTGAAGGAAGCCCACGAAAAACAGCAGCCGGTTCTGGTGGGTACCATTACCATCGAGACCTCGGAGCTGATCAGCCGTATGCTGAAAAGAGAGGGAGTTCCCCACAATGTCTTGAATGCCAAATTCCATGAGCTGGAGGCGGAGATCGTGGCCCACGCAGGGGAGGCCGGTGCCGTTACCATCGCCACCAACATGGCAGGCCGAGGTACCGACATCAAGCTGGATGAGGTGGCCAAGGCGGCCGGCGGTCTCAAGATCATCGGTACGGAGCGCCACGAGTCCAGGCGTATTGACAATCAGCTCCGGGGACGTTCCGGACGTCAGGGAGATCCGGGTGAGTCCCGCTTCTACATCTCCCTGGAGGATGACCTGATGCGTCTTTTCGGCCAGGAGCGTCTCATGAAGATCTTCACCTCCCTGGGTGTGGAGGAAAATGAGCAGATCGAGCATAAGATGCTTTCCGGAGCCATTGAGAAGGCGCAGGAGAAGATCGAGTTCAACAACTTTGGTATCCGTAAGAACCTGCTGGATTATGACCAGGTAAACAACGAGCAGAGAGAAATCATCTATGCGGAGCGCCGTCAGGTTTTGGACGGGGAAAACATGAGGGATACCATTTACAAGTTTATCACCGAGATCGTGGA
>JAUNJL010000144.1 GCA_030533315.1 Eubacteriales bacterium | reverse complement strand
GTGGATTTTCCGCATCCGCTCTCCCCCACAAGGCCGAATATTTTTCCTTTTTCAATAGAAAAGCTGATCCCATCCACGGCTTTGACCGTATACTTCCGGCTGATGGGAAAATACTGCTTCAGATTTTCCACTTTTAAGATGGCTTCACTCATACGTATTCCCCCTGTTTCCCATTCCATCAGAGCCGCCCATCCGCCCGATACCCTGGGGCGGGGAAAGCCTGGGAGCTCTTGGATCCAGCAGCCATGTGGCGGCGCTGTGGGTTTCCGATATTTGATACATGCCCGGCTCCTGTTCATAGTCGATAGCCAGGGCATAGGCATTTCTGGGGGCAAAGGGGTCTCCCTTTGGAAGATTCATCAAAACGGGCGGCATTCCAGGAATGCTGTACAGCTCGTCCCCTTTTTTTGCCCGGGAAGGCATGGCAGAAAGCAGCCCCCAGGTATAGGGATGCCTGGGATCATAAAAAATATCCTGGGCGGTTCCATACTCGATGATCCTGCCAGCGTACATCACGGCGATTCGGTCCGCGATCCGGGCCACCACCCCAAGATCATGGGAAACAAAAATGATGCTGATGCCGGTCTTTTCCCGGATGGATAAAAGAAGATCCAGGATCTTTGCCTGAACCGTCACATCTAAGGCTGTGGTAGGCTCGTCCGCAAACAAAATTTCGGGATTTCCCGCCAAAGCGATGGCCAGCACGCACCGCTGCCGCATTCCCCCGGAAAAAAAGTGGGGCTGCATGGAAAAACGCATCTCGGGATCCGGAATATTTGCCAAATGCATCAGCTCCATGGCCCGGTCCTTTGCTGCTTCCTTGCTGATGTGCTCATGGGAAAGGACCGCATTCATGATCTGCTTGCCAACTGGAACGGTAGGATTTAAGGAGGTCATGGGGTCCTGAAAAACCATGGCCGCATCCTTTCCCCTGTATTTTCGCATCTGACGCTGAGACAGATGGGTAATATCTGTCCCATTCAGGAGAATCTGCCCGTTTTTTACTTTTCCATAGCTGGGAAGCAGCTTCATCACAGACTTGCACAGCACGGATTTCCCGCATCCGCTTTCTCCTACCAGAGCCAGGATCTCACCCTTTTTCAGGGACAGATTGACTCCCCGCACAGCCTCTACCTCCCCGTCCGGCATGTAAAAGCTTAAGCTGTAATCCTTCCATTCCAGTACCGTTTCCATTTTTTACCTCAATTCCCCTATATATTTCACGAACTGTTTTTTACGCAGCAAACCGGAGTACGGGCAGACGCACGGGGCGCCTGCTGCCGTATCCGGTCTGCCAAAGAAAACCAGCGCTTTACTTATTCAGCGTCCAGTCCTCAATATTCCACATAACGCCTACTGCGTGATGGCCAAGAACACGGGTAGTATCCAGCCCCTCCAGGCCCGCAATGCTCACATAGTTTCCGTCAAGGAATGCCACCAGCACCACGCCGGGCATCTGAGCATAAGCTGCCTCAAAGTCATGGTAAGCCTCCAGACGCTCCTCCTCTGTGGTGGCATGGCGTCCCTTTGCAAGAAGCTCATCCACTGCCTCATTGGAGTAATTCATGGTGTTTCCGCTTGCCCCGGTCACATAATTGGAGTAGAACATATCCGGGTCAAACTGTGCGGCATATCCGGAAAGGAACCCGTTGTAGCCTGCGGTCCAGTCAAACTTTGTTACCAGCACCACTTCCATATCCACGCCGGCCTGCTTTAACATATTGGAGCAGATATTGGCAATGTCCACCCGCTCTTCCTCGTAGTCACGAACCTGGATGGTGAAATGGAATTTTTCTCCATCACGCTCATAAATCCCGTCGTCGCCCTTGGTCCAACCAAGAGCTTCCATTTCCTGAGCAAATTTTTCCAGATCATAGGGATAAATGTCCGCCTCTGTATTTCCGCCGTAAGCATTCAGCTGAATGGGACTGTAGGCGGCAACGCCCCGGCCATTTAATACGCTGGCCACTACGGCGTCTTTGTCGATGGCATAGTTTAAAACTCCGATGGAATCCCCGTTCTTCTGCCAAAATTCGGTACGGAAGTCCATAGACATTGCACGGTAATCGGCAGTCTTGAAATCAATGTTCTTATAGTTGTCATCCCCGCGGAACTGCTCTGCGTAATTGGCGTTCAGCCAGGCAAGATCCGCCTCCTGGGACTGAAGCATGGTAGCCTTCGTGCTCTCCACAGAAACGGTCTTATAAACCACCCGCTCAATGCTGGGCACCTTGCCGTAGTAATCCTGGTTTGCTTCCATGATGATCACGCCGCCAGCGGTGTCCCACTCCACAAATTTATAGCGGCCAGTTCCTACCGGCGCCTGGTTAAAGGCTGTGGTATTCAGATCCTCTCCCTCCAGAAGATGCTCCGGCAGGATTCCCATGGTAAAATATCCAAGCATAGCCGCGTTTGGCTGGGACATGGTGAACACAACCGTCTTGTCATCAGGCGCTTCCACAGAAGCAATGTCCTCATAGTTGGTGGTAATGCTTGCAGAGAGGGTTTCATCATTTGCCAGGGCATTGTATGTAAAGAGAATGTCCTCCACGGTAAAATCCTCGCCGTCATGCCATTTCACGCCGTCCCGGATGGTAAAGGTGTAGGTAAGGGCCTCCGGGTCATAGTCGTACTCCTCGGCAATATCGCAGACGGGCGCGCCCTCTCCATCATATTTCATCAGACCGGAAAAGATCAGGTCCGGCACCTCATCATGGCTGTTCAGGATGGGGTTGATGGTGCTCTCCGATTCCCCGGCATATACAAGGGTGTTGCTCATGTCCTCGGCGGCAAAAACGGATGCCGGGAAGGACGCGGCTGCCATAAGCACTGTAAGGGCAAGGGCGCCGGTTCTTTTGATGCTTGTTTTTTTCATGTTGTTTTCCTCCATTAGATATTGT
>JAUNJL010000143.1 GCA_030533315.1 Eubacteriales bacterium | reverse complement strand
CACTTTTGTCGTAGAGATACTCCCGGAACATCTGATAAAAAAGCTTTCCCTTTTTTATGTCATCCGAGTCTCCCGATTTAATGCCCTTGCTATATTGAGCTTCCATAGAGTTGTAATGTGACGGATCCCAAAAAAGATAGTACAACCTCCCATGGTTTCCCTTTGCGACATCCACAGGAACAAGATCTTTCTCATCAGAAAAAAACTCAGTCGGATCCATCAGGTTCCCCTGAGCCTTCGCTGCGGTCAAATAGGTCTGGGCCGCCGTAAAGAGGGTTCTGGCATACTCGTTTGCCTTTCGGAACTGGGCATTATGCTGCCAGCGGATCAGCCCTGCGGCGCTGGCGCTGGCCAGGATAGCCAAAATGGCCATGACCACGATAGTCTCCACCAAGGTGAATCCCTTTCTTCTCAGGCTCTTCTGTTTTTCATTTCTTTTTTTTCTGTATGTCAACATATGTCACACATCCTCTTGTATCTCTATTCAACGATTGGAAGTAACCGCTCCTGATGCTCTCTCCATCCCCACCCATCCATGACTCCCACCTCATCAGGAAATTTCACAGATGATGGCACCTCTGTCACGACATTCCGCCTCTCCCCTGGAACGAAAGGCCAAGAACGCAGATGTGAAAACAGGCGTCATCTGCCGATCATA
Source organism: Eubacteriales bacterium (assembly GCA_030533315.1). The sequence continues at coordinate 2,266 of JAUNJL010000143.1, read as the reverse complement.
GGCTGCCGTGGACACTGCATTTCACCGTCTTCGTCGAGGGGGCTCTATAGCTCCCACCGGAAGGGCATTTCTGCTTTCTGGCCGCAGCCAGGTTATTTTCGTAAATTATATATGAATTTGAGTCTTTTAGGGTCTCACTGTAAACTTTCTTAGAGAAAGAATCAGCAATTTTTCCCTTCAAACTCTCTTCCGTTCCATTCAAGTCCTCCAAATAATCCTCCAGAGTCAGCCAGCTTCCCAAATCCACCGTGGCAGTATGGTAGTAGGCCAGCACAGCCTTCTGGCAGAGGCAGCACTGCTCCTTCCGCTTCTGGTCGATGTAAGCCAGACTGGAGGGCACGGTGAGGGCCGCCAGGATGGAGATTACCACCATAACCACCAAAAGCTCCACCATCGTGAAGCCTCTTTCTCTGTCTCCCCTCAGAACCCCTTTTCCTGGCTTCCTGTTCTCGATTCTATCTCGCCCGGTCAGATAAACCGTCTCCCTGCCTGGCGCAGGGCGGGACGTCCCGCTCCTTTTCTCTCGTATACTCATTGGGATTCCTCTTCTCTGTAACTATTCATCTCCCATCCCTTCATCAAAAGGGCCGACTGCCGTGAGCCGAAATCGAAGATCACGGAGCAGACGGAGTGATTATTGATGTGATCTTCCTTTCTGTTTTTCCGTGCTTATTGCACTCCACCGAAATATTACCTGGCCCGTCCGGACCCGTGAACGTATATGTCCCACCGGAAGGGCAGGCGCCGACATCGGCGTGGTTTTCGCTTACCTTCTTCATCGTCAGGTCTTCGTCTCCTTCTTCCTTCCTGCTGTCCGCAATCATCTTCTCCGTCATATAATAATTGATCAGAGCCTCCCGGTTTGCCTGGCATTCCTTCTCCTTGCCCTTATCCAGGTACCCCAGCAGGGCGGGCACGCCTATACCGGCCAAAATTGCCAGGATCACCATCACCACCACAAGCTCCACCAGGGTAAAGCCTTTTTTGCCTCCATAGGGAGAAGGGCTCTTTTTCTTTGCCGGTCTTCCTTTTTTCAGCTCTGCTTTTTTCTGCTCCCACGCGATCTGGTGAAGTCCTGCCATCTCGTCCTCCTCGTCCGCCTCTCCCTTCTCCGGGAAAAGAGGCTCCAGGGGCTGCGCGGCCCCCTTCCTTTTCTGTTTCTTTTTATCCTTTTTTCCTTCGGTACCCGTCTCATCAAGGTCCAGCCTGCCGGAAAAATAATCCTGAAAGCCGTCCCTTCCCTGAAGCTTGCCCTCGATGTAGGCCTCCTCGATGGCCTCGTCGTCCAGTCCCTCTGCCGCCAGGAAGCGCTCCTCCTCCAGGGTGGTCTTTCTCCTGGTGGGTCGGGGCCGGTCTTCCTCCTCATATTCTTCCTCGTAGACGGGCCGGTTCAGGGCAAACTGGATCAGCATCCCCAGGATGGCGCATCCGGCGCTCATGGCAATGCCGTAGGGAATCTCCGAAAGGCCCCCCAGCCGGGCGATGGAAAAGCCGGAAAGGACGCCTCCTAAAAGACTGGTGCCAAGGATGATCACCTCCCGCTCATAGCGCATGGCCAAGGCTCCGATAGCCCCTCCTGCCAGCAGGCAGAGAAAGAAGGCAAGGGAGGTGGTTGGATGGATCACGTAAATGGTGATCGTCAGGCCAAGACCGGCTCCCAGGATGAACACTCCCGCCTGAAAGACCAGAAATGCCAGGAGGGCAAGGCCGATCCCGGCGGCGGCCATGGCTGCCAGGTAGATGCTCTTTTGCTGAACGCCGGACTGATACACGGCAAAAAGGCCGCCTGCCGCGCCCAGCAGAAAGCCGAAAACCATCATCCAGAAACGAAGAAGCCGGTATCCCAGAATGCAGTTGATCACTCCAAAGACAAGGAGCACCACAAAGACGGCCGTGGCCGCCATGGACAGCTGCTCCATACTCCGCACCCTTTGCAGGATGTTCATGGCTCGTATTAAAATGTCTGTCATATCTCCTCCTGTTTCGGGACAGCCGGGAGGCTGCCTTTCAGAACATGTAATAAACAGTTTTCAGATTTTCCAGGATGCCGTAATGGTATTCTACCTGGGCAAGGCCGTACAGGGACATGTAATATCTGGCCACCTGCTGGGCCCCGTCTCCGGCCACCCAGTCCTGACGGGCCTGGTCAAAGGCCTCCTGGCTGCTGAATTTGAAGCGCACCACTGCCGCCCCGTTATCCAGGCGCATGGCGCAGTATTCGTAAAGGCTGTCCGGGTCGTAGGTGTCGAAGCAGCCCTGGTTTCTC
>JAUNJL010000054.1 GCA_030533315.1 Eubacteriales bacterium | reverse complement strand
TTCCAGTTTATCGAGTAGTACACAGCAAAACGAAATACCCCACCCACAAGGGATAGCCGAGAAAATCGACGGTTCTTTTTCTATGACGACAGGCAGAAAGGAGAGGAAAAATGTCAAAAAACAACAAAGCGGATATGAGCTGTTTAAGGGTAAAACAGTACACCGCTTCTGATGTGAGCAAGGCGAAAAGGCACAACCAACGCAAGAATGAAACCTATGAAAATAGGAATGTGATTACGGAACGCATACCCCTTAATGTGCATTTCAAAAAGCCGACTGCTCCGATCTATATGGAGCAGTTAAAGCAGATGGAAGCAGACGGGTTCGTGTCGCTTCGTGGACTGAGGGAAGACGCTGCTCTTTTCGATGAGATTGTGATTGATGTGAGTGCGATGTACTTTGAGCGGAACGGCAGGGGTGGATATTCTGGCGGTGGGTGACAGGGGGGCGCTTGTATGGGGAGTTTGTTTTGGTTGGATGAAGAAAATAGGCAGGTAAAACGAAGGACACCCGCACAGGAGCATTTCTGCCCTTGTGCGGGTGTCCTTCATGTCTGTAGTTCCATGGAAAGCGTTTTCGAAAAACTCTCGTTTTCCGAAAACTTCTATGCTGCATCTCTTGATGCGGGGCGTTTTTGTTACGGCATGACGCCGAGGCCTTTTGCCACGATGGTGATAAAGTCCTGAACGTTGGTGACGATGGTGGTGGCGGAAAGACTGCCCCGGTCCAGGAGCTTGTTGACAACGAACTCATCCGCATCCACGGTGTAAAGGTATACAGGCCTTACGGAGCCGTCCTTCATGACGCGGAAGGAGGGGGTCATGTTGCCGGTGGCGATGGTGTGGAGCATGGTGGCCAGGCAGATGACGCAGGTGGATTTCCGAACCAGGTTCCGCATGGCGTTCTGCCCCTTGTAGGCGTCGCCGATCACCTCGGGGATGGGGCCGTCGTCCCGGATGGAGCCGGTGAGCACCAGGGGTACGTCGTTTTCCACGCAGCTGTAGATGATGCCATTGTCAATCTGGTAATCCTTAATAAACTGAGGGATGGAGCCGCTGCGCCTTACCCGGTTGATCACGTCTAAGTGGTTGTAGTGGCCGTTTGGCTGGGAAATCTGGGTGTAGATGTCCTGTCCCAGGGCCGTGTGGAGGAGGGCGCCCTCCAGGTCGTGGGTGGCGAGGGCGTTTCCTGCCATGAGGCCGTGGGCGTAGCCGTTGTCGATCAGGGACTGCATGGCGGCTCTGGCGTCTGCGTCAAAGCTGAAGGCGGGTCCCATGACCCACAGGATGTTGCCGTGCTCCTTCTCATGCTTCAGAAGCTGGATGAGACGGTCATAATCCCTGGCATAGGAGGTTTCCCGGCTGCGGCCCTGGCGGAAGACGAACTGGTCAGCCAGCTCGGCTTTTTCATCCTGGAAGCCGGTGGTATGAAGGTAAATGCCATCCTGCCCGTCCTCGGTCCGTCCCAAAACCACCAGGTCTCCCTTTTTCAGGTTTCTGGCCTCCACCACGGCCAGGTGTCCGTCTGGGCAGAGAACCACGCAGGAATCCATGCGGCTGTCCTGGGCAAGCTTCCAGGTGCCGTCGATCTTAAAATATTCCGGATACATGGAGGTGCTGTGGAAGCCTTCCGGTGCAACTCCGTCCTTTTCTGCCGGGCAGAGGACGGCATTGGGCGCTTGTGCCAGCTTTTCCTGGGTGAAGTCTGGATGATGGTATACGGGAAGCTGGAATGGAACGTGTTTTTCTCTCATATGAAGTGTCATAAGCAAAACTCTCCTCTTCTGTTTTGATAGTTTTTTTGATAATTAATTTAATGTTTAATATCTGATATTTTTGGGGTTGTAAAGCGAATATTTTTTTTGGGGGGGGGGAGGCGCGGGGGAACGCTTCGTCTGTGGACGAAGGGATGGACTGCGGCGATGGGATCCCTGAGTGTTTCCGTCCGTCTCTTGCGGTCGGCACAGCAGGGGCACAGATCTGCCTGAAAGGCTGCGTTTTCCTTTATTATAATACAGAATCAGGGGCCGGTTGGGACATTTGCCGCAATTTTACCTGTATTTTTACGGAAATCTTGAGAAGGTCTTTTTTACATGAGTTCCTTTCGTCTGACCTATAATAGGGGCGGTCAGGGGATAAGATTTATCGCTGAGGCAGGACTTGACATGGATTAGATCTTACCAAAGGTACGGTTTATCGTGAAACAGCTTACCAGGAAATAAGATCTATCCTGGAGCAGGATCTATGATAAAATAGGATTTATCACAGGGCTGTGCTGCTGGGAAAGTGGGCCGGGCGTCGTGGAAAAGGTGGATTTTGCCCTGGAGATTGGCGGGGCAGGAAAAGAGGTGTACGGGATGGAGCAGGTGGAAGCTTATGATTCTCCCCTGGGGAGGATGGTCCTGGCAGGGAGTGAAAGGGGCCTGATGGGACTTTGGTTTCGGGGACAGAAATATTTTGGGGCAGGGCTTTCGCAGGTCCTTAAGGAGGAGGCGCTTGCCCTCTGTGAAGATCCTGGAAAGGGATGCGGCGGGAAAAGCCTTCCGGTGCTGGAGGAGACGAGGCGGTGGCTAAGCCTTTATTTTGCCGGGAGGGAGCCGGGTTTTTTTCCGGTTCTCCATCTGAGGGGAACGCCCTTTCAGAGGGCCGTGTGGAGACTCCTCCTGGAGATCCCTTACGGGGCGACGACCACCTACGGCGAGCTGGCGGTGCGGATCGGGGCGGCCAGGGGGAAGGCGTCCATGTCCGCTCAGGCGGTGGGCGGTGCAGTGGGACATAATCCCATTTCCATTCTGATCCCCTGCCACAGGGTTCTGGGAAAGGATCGCTCCCTCACCGGGTATGCGGGGGGTCTGGAAAAGAAAAAAAGCCTTCTGGAGTTGGAAAAGGCCTGTGGCTGGGGAAGCAGTGACAGGTTTGTGAAAAGTGGGTAAAAATTCTACGTTTATGATTGAAAAGTCCAGAGGATCAGGTCTATAATAGGGTAAAACGATGTATGTTAATCGCTTCACAATAAACAGGAAACGATGTCGAAGATGAAAGAAGGGAGTGTCATGAAACGAAGGAACAGAGCATTTTCTCTCATTCTCTGTATGGGGCTGATTCTGTGGGCGGCAATGGGGCCGTGTTCTTTTTGGGCAAAAGGAGAGGTGCAGGACGGGACCGTAAGGGCGGGATCGCCGGGGCAGGGGATCAGGACCGATAAAGATGGGGCTCTCGGCTTCGGGGAGATGGTGGGCGGCGGCTTGGGTGAGCTGGCCGGCGCTTTTGCCGGAAGGATGGGAGCGGGAGATGGGCAGGTCATGGCGTACCAAAGCGGCTTCGAAGGGAAGAGCCGTACATGGCGGGATCTGGCGGATATACACCGCAGAACCATTGGCCGGGTTTCTTTGGGAGCCTGCCTGATCTTTGCGGGGGCGGCGGCATGGAAAAAGAATAAGGAGAAGAACCAGGCCATGGAGCAGATCCGCACCCAGAATAAACGGCTGCAGAAGCTGTCCCAGATCCTGGATGAATGTCTCTTTGAGTATTCCTACGCCACGGATCGTCTGATCCTCCAGAACAATCATCTGCTTTTTCCGGGACAGCACGTTGTGGAAAATTTCCTGAAGAGAAACGATTATATCATCAGAGATAAAAATGAGCAGATTTCCGTGGACGCCTTGAAGAGTGTTCTGCGCTCGAGGGAGAAGGAGAGGGAGATTCGGATCGTGCTGGAGGAGGTTGAGTGCTGGTACTGCATCAAGATGGGGGTGGTGGATGAGAATTACGTTATCGGAAGGATCGCAGACGTGAGCAAATCCGCCATCGAGAGGAAGGAACTGCGGCGAAGGGCGAGCACCGATTCCCTCACAGGCCTTCTGAACCGCTCCGCCCTGAAGCAGTATCTGAACGCTTACCTTCAGAATGGTCTTCAAAATGGCTTTTGTGAGGGTGTGTTTCTTCTCATGGATCTGGATAATTTCAAAAACATCAACGACACCCTGGGGCACGACAGGGGAGACGAGCTGCTGAAGGCGTTTGCGTCCCACCTCCAAAAGAGCTTTCGCTCCTCGGATATGAAGGCGCGGCTGGGGGGCGATGAATTTGCCGTGTTTATGCCTGGACATTTTGAGGGAAGGATTCTTGAGGAAAAGCTTTCCAGCCTGCTTGCCGGCCTGAATCAGGAGGTTTTTGCGGCCTACCAGGCCCAGGGGCTGTCTGCCAGCATTGGGGCGGCTTTTATCAAGGAAAAAACGGAGATCGCCGCAGATCTTTATAAGGAGGCGGACAGCGCCATGTACGTGGCCAAGCGGGGCGGAAAGAACAGCTTTTTTATCAGCGACGGCACGGCCTGTATGCGGCGAAACTGTATTGGCTGCCGGACCACGTGCAAAAAGCGGGAATATTTGGAGAAGAGGCAGGAGGGGACGAGATCCTCTGTATGAGGAAAGGGGAAGCGAAGGGAGGCGCTTCCCCTTTGGATTTTGGCTCTTGTGCCTGAAAATGGGGATGCCTTAAAAAAGTCCTGTAAAGGGATGCTCCGGGTCGGACTGGAAAACGTTGACCCGGTCCAGATCCTGGCTGCGGTCCTTAAAGGCGGGGAAGAGAAAGCCGTACTCCGGCTGCCCCAGCTGGTAATCCCCGTAAACCGGGCAGACGGAGCAGATGAGAAAGGAATAGACCTCCTCGGACTCCTCCAGCCGCTCCTTGTCCGCCGCCTTTCGGGGAACGTCGTAGCTTCCGCTGAAAAAACAGACGGCATAGGGGTGGACGGCCGGGTAGCGTTCGCCAAACATTTCATAAAAAACATCCAGGAGTCCGTCGTTTTTCAGCTCACACTCCCGCAGGCCCATGAGAAGGCTCCAGAGGGTGTCTGGCCCTTTGGCCGTTTGGGGAATAACCACCTCCCGCAGCTGGACGTTGGTGGAGGAAAAGGGAATGGCCTTTGCGGCGGCCAGCTTTTCCTCCTGTTCGGCGGGGGAAAGCTTCAGGAAATGGGTGTTGAAGGTGCCCTCTATGAAGCCCTCCTCATCCATGTAGGCGCCGGCGATGCGGCTGAAGCAGTTTCTTTTTCGGGTCATGCGCCGGGTCAGCTCCAGCATGTCCTCCCGGTTGATCTTGTTCATGGAAAGCCCTCCTTTTTTGCCCTATTATACATGGGGACGTCTGATATTTCAAAGGTTTCCTTTGTAATCCGAGGGGGGAAGTGTTATGATGATAGCAGTCCGGCTGTCTGGACTGTGGTATATGCTGGAAAAAGGAGAAAATAAAAAATGAGCTATAGCTTTACTGGAAGAGTGCGGTACAGCGAAATCGGAGAAAATGGATGCCTTACCCTGCCGGGGATCCTGGACTATTTCCAGGACTGCTGTACCTTTCACTCGGAGGATATCGGACAGGGAATGGAGGTCCTGAAAAAAAGGAACAGGGCCTGGGTGCTGGCGTCCTGGCAGGTGGTGGTAAACCGGATGCCCGCTCTGGGAGAGGAGCTGGTGGTGTCCACGTATCCTTATGAATTTAAAGGCTTTATGGGAATGCGAAATTTTACCATGGACACAAGGTCCGGGGAGCGGCTGGCCTACGCCAACACCAGCTGGACCAACCTGAATACGGAGACGGGCTTTCCTGAGAGGCTGACGGATGCGGACGTGAAGGGCTATGTCCGGGAGGAAAGGCTGGAAATGGAGTATGCGCCCAGAAAGATCGCCGTACCCAAGGAGAGGGAAAGCCGGGATCCCTTCGTGGTGCAAAAGCACCAACTGGACACCAATCATCACGTGAACAACTGTCAGTACGTGGTAATGGCGGCGGACTATCTCCCCGAGGGATTCTCCATCCGGCAGATGCGGGCGGAGTACAAGCGCCAGGCGGTGCTGGGGGACGTGTTTTATCCGCAGGTGGCCTGGGAGGAGGGGCGTCTTCTGGTGGTGCTGGGAGCCGGCGGCGGAACGCCCTATGCCATCGTGGAATTTTGCTGAATTTTCCTGAAAATGTCCTTGTGGAATATGGTAAAATTTCCTATAATGGAGGTTGGATGCAGGGGGCTGCGGCCGCCTGAGAAGGAAAAGGATCATTTTAGAGAAACAAGATCCCGGTGCTCCCCAAAAAGGGGCAGGAGTCATAAAGGATCATATAAAACATACAAAAATATGAAAAGGAGAGGGAAATCATGCTGGAAAAATTAAAAGAAGAGGTTTACAAGGCAAACATGGACCTTCCCAAGTACGGGCTGGTGACCTTTACCTGGGGAAATGTCAGCGGGATCGACAGGGAGAAGGGACTCTTTGTCATCAAGCCCAGCGGCGTGGACTATGACAAGCTGACGCCGGAGGACATGGTGGTGATGGATCTTCAGGGCAACAAGGTGGAGGGAAGGTACAATCCCTCCTCCGATACGCCGACCCACCTGGAGCTGTACAAGGCTTTCCCCAACATCGGCGGCGTGGTACACACCCATTCCTCCTGGGCTACAAGCTGGGCGCAGGCAGGAAGGAACATTCCCTGCTACGGAACCACCCATGCAGATTATATCTACGGAGAGGTTCCCTGTGTGCGAAACCTGACGAAGGAGGAGATCGACGAGGCCTACGAGAAGAACACGGGTCTCCTCATTGTGGAATATTTTCAGGACAAGGACTATGAGGCGGTTCCGGCGGTGCTCTGCAAGAATCACGGTCCCTTCACCTGGGGAAAGGACGCCCACGAGGCCGTGCACAATGCGGTGGTGCTGGAGGAGGTGGCAAAAATGGCCACCCGCAGCGAGATGATCGATCCGCAGGTGAAGCCGGCTCCCCAGGAGCTTTTGGACAAGCATTATTACAGGAAGCATGGAGCAAACGCATATTACGGTCAGGGAAAGTAAGCTGAGAGATTATGATATATGAAAAGATAAAGATTCAGGCTCCGGGATCGGAGTACAGGGGGGAGCTTCACACCTACCTTCTGGACAACTCCCTGGAGATCGATCCAGATCGGATCCGGCCGCTGGTTCTGATCTGTCCCGGCGGCGGCTATGGGATGACCTCGGACCGGGAGGCGGAGGCCGTGGCCGTCCGCTTTCTGGCTTTGGGCTGCCACGGGGCGGTTCTTCGGTACAGCGTCGCGCCGGCCAGGTATCCGGAGGCGCTTTTGCAGCTGGGGATGTCTGTGGCCCTCCTCCGGGAAAAGGCAGACAGGTGGCACATTGACAGGAACCGGATCGTGGTGCTGGGCTTTTCCGCAGGGGGCCATCTGGCTGCAAGCCTTGGGGTGTTCTGGGATCGTCCTCTTTTCCTGCAGAGGCTGGGGATCAAAAATGAACGGATCCGCCCTGACGGCATGATCCTGGGCTATCCGGTGATCACGTCCGGGGAATTTGGACACAGGGGATCCTTTGAGAATCTTCTCGGGGAGGATTTCCGGGACGAGGAAAAGCTGTCTGCACAATCCCTGGAAAATTTTGTGACTGACAGGACTCCCAGGACCTTTCTCTGGCATACAGATCTGGATGAGACTGTGCCCGTGGAAAATTCCCTGTTGTTCTACCAGGCCCTCCACAGGGCGGGCGTCTCCGGGGAGCTGCACATCTATCCCCAGGGGCTTCATGGACTGTCCCTGGCAGACCGGGAGACCTGCTCTCGCTATTGGGACAGCGTGCAGGAGGAGTGCCAGTCCTGGGTGGATCTGGCGGCAGCCTGGCTGAAAAATTTATAAGATGGATGCAGACCGGAGTGTCTTTTCTGGAATACCAGAGGAGACGCTCCGGTTTTTTCCGGCAAAAAGATGGTTTTTCCAATATCAAAAAAGGATTGACAATTTGATATTAAAATGATATCATACAAATATCAGATGAGAGACTGCAGGACAGTCGGATTTTTCATATGGGATGGGAGGAATAGGAATATGGAAGAAAAGATTTTAGGAACGAAGAAAAACGGGATGCCCATGATGCTGCTGGTGGGTGCGCTTTATATCTTGGCCATTCTTCTCTGCGTGTTTTCCGCAAGGAGGGGGAATGTGCTTCTGCTGGCGCTGAGCATTGTCTGGCTTTCTCTGGGATGGATTCCCTTTGCGGGGCTCCGGGTGCTGAAGCCGCAGGAGGCCCTGGTGCTTACCCTTTTTGGTAAATACATCGGCACCCTGAAGGGGGATGGCTTTTATTGGGTGAATCCTTTCTGCAGCAGCGTGAATCCTGCGGCCAAGACCAGGCTGAACCAGAGCGGGGACGTGGAAGGCGGTCATAAGCCCATTGCGGCGGTTTTGAGCGCTCAGGGCGGATCTGCGGAGCCGGTGAGCAAGAAGATCTCCCTGAAGATCATGACTCTCAACAATAGCCGTCAGAAGATCAATGATTGTCTGGGGAATCCGGTGGAGATCGGCATTGCGGTGATGTGGCGGGTGGTGGATACGGCAAGGGCCGTGTTCAATGTGGATAATTATAAGGAGTACCTTTCTCTCCAGTGTGACAGCGCTCTTAGAAACATCGTTCGGCTCTATCCCTACGACATGGCGCCGGGCGTGGACACCACCGGGGACGGGGTGGCCGATGAAGGAAGCCTTCGGGGCTCCAGCGAGGTGGTGGCGGAGAGGATCCGCTTGGAGATTCAGGAGAAGGTACGGGAGGCGGGACTGGAGATCATTGAGGCAAGGATCACCTATCTGGCTTATGCGCCGGAGATCGCAGCGGTGATGCTCCAGAGGCAGCAGGCCTCCGCCATCGTGGATGCCAGAAAGCTTATTGTGGACGGGGCCGTGGGCATGGTGGAGATGGCTTTGGACCGCCTGAATGAGAATCAGGTGGTGGAGCTGGATGACGAGCGCAAGGCTGCCATGGTATCCAACCTTCTGGTGGTCCTTTGCGGCAATCACGATGCTCAGCCAATCGTAAACTCCGGCAGCCTTTATTAAGCTATGGTAGAAAAAAAGAAGCAGATTCCTCTGCGGCTTTCGGAAAAGCTGTATAGCCAGATCGCAGCCTGGGCCGAGGACGATTTCCGCTCCGTGAACGGTCAGATTGAGTATCTGCTCTCCGAATGTGTCCGCCAGAGAAAAAAGAATGGAAAATATGTCCCCGATGAGTTGGATGTCCCGCCGGAGCTGGATATCTGAAAAGAAGGGAGCAGGATCCCTATGGCCAGCGCAGCGGTGCGCTGGCCTGTTTGGGCTGGCAGACATTGTCACGAAAAAAGGCGAAGATTTAGTGCATAAAAAAGGTGAAATATGCGGATTTTTCTTGACTTTATAAGGCTTAGGGGTTATGATAGGGCATATCGCAATGGCGCATTAGCAGGTTAAAGGGGTGGACGCCATTGCCTTTTTTTTGCTCACGCTGAAAAAGGAAAAATAAAAGGAGGAAACGAAAATGAGAAACAATGTATGGAGAAGGATCACAAGCGCCATGATGACCACAGCCGTTGCCGCAGCGGCGCTGCCGGGTGCGGGCCTGACCATGGTTCGGGCGGAGGAAGCAAAGACTCTGAAGGTGGCTATGGAGTGCAGCTATGCGCCCTACAACTGGACCCAGCCTGACGATTCCAACGGTGCGGTTCCCATTTCCGGAAGCTCGGATTATGCCTACGGCTATGACGTGATGATGGCAAAGCACATCTGTGAGGAGCTTGGCTATGACCTGGAGATCGTAAAGCTTGACTGGGATTCTCTTGTTCCCGCCGTCCAGTCCGGTAAGGTGGACTGTGTGATCGCAGGCCAGTCCATCACGAAGGAGCGCCAGGAGATGGTGGACTTTACCGAGCCCTATTATTATGCGTCTATCGTGACATTGGTAAAAGGCGAGGGAGATTATGCGAAGGCAAAGAGCGTGGAGGACTTAAAGGGTGTGACCTGTACCTCCCAGCAGAATACCATCTGGTACGATTCCTGCCTGCCCCAGATCCCGGATGCAAAGATTCTTCCGGCACAGGAGAGCGCACCGGCCATGCTGGTCGCCCTGGAGTCCGGAAAGTGTGACGCCGTGGTGACCGACATGCCCACCGGCATGGCTGCCTGCGTGGCGTACCCGGATCTGGCTCTTCTGGATTTTTCCGGGACGGACGGGGAATTTGAGGTTTCCGATGAAGACATCAACATCGGCGTTTCCCTGCAGAAGGGCAACACGGAGCTTCAGGAGGCCATCAACAGCGTGCTTGAGGAGATGACGGTGGAGGACTTTACAGAAATGATGGATGAAGCCATTTCTGTTCAGCCTCTGTCTGAGTAAGGAGGGGAGGAGCATCTATGCTTCCTGAGAGTTTTTTTGGCAGGATCGGATATCTTCTTGAGAAATACGGCGCATCCTTTCTCCAGGGTGCCGGGAACACCATGATCATTGCGGTGGTGGGAACCTTTCTCGGGTGCGTCATCGGTTTTGCCGTCGGTATCATACAGACCATTCCCGCAAAAAAAAAGGATTCGCCCCTGAAGCGCATCCTGGTGGGGATCCTGAAATTTATCATGGGCTGTTACGTGGAGATTTTCCGGGGGACACCCATGATGGCCCAGGCCATGTTTATCTATTTTGGAAGCTCCTATCTTTTCGAGATCAACATGTCCATGTGGTTTGCCGCATTTTTCATCGTGTCCATCAACACCGGCGCCTACATGGCGGAGACGGTTCGGGGCGGCATCCTCTCCGTGGATGCGGGGCAGACCGAGGCGGCGAAGGCCATCGGCATGACCCATGTGCAGACCATGACCAACGTGATCCTGCCCCAGGCCCTGCGGAACATCATGCCTCAGATCGGAAACAATCTGATCATCAACATCAAGGACACCTGCGTGTTGTCCATCATCGGTATCGTGGAGCTGTTTTATACCACGAAGGGGGTGGCGGGAGCCTACTATACTTATTTTGAATCCTTTACCATAGCCATGGTGATCTATTTTATCCTGACCTTCACCTGTTCCCGTCTCCTTCGTCTTCTGGAGCGGAAGATGGACGGCCCGGATAATTACGACCTGGCCACCACGGATACCCTGGCTCACACAAGCGGGATGTATTCCTACAGCAAGAAGGGGGACAAGTGATCATGAGTGAAAAGATTCTGGAAGTGAACCATCTTGGCAAGACTTTCGGCACCAACGTGGTCCTGAGGGATATCGATTTTTCCGTAAGCCCGGGGGACGTGACCTGTATCATCGGCCCCTCCGGATCTGGAAAGTCCACTCTGCTCCGCTGTCTGAACATGCTGGAAACCCCGTCCTCCGGTGAGATCAACTACCACGGGAAGGATATCACGGACCGGAAGGTCAATGTTCCGGAGTACCGTTCCAAGGTGGGGATGGTGTTCCAGAACTTCAATCTCTTCAGCAACATGACGGCCCTGAAGAACTGTACGGTGGGTCAGGAGAAGGTTCTGAAAAAGAGTCCGGAGGAGGCGAAGAAAAAGGCGATGTACTATCTGGAAAAGGTAGGCATGGCGCCTTACATCAACGCCAAGCCGAAGCAGCTTTCCGGCGGCCAGAAGCAGAGGGTCGCCATTGCCAGGGCTCTGGCCATGGAGCCGGAGATCCTGCTGTTTGACGAGCCTACCTCCGCATTGGATCCCCAGATGGTGGGGGAGGTGCTGGAGGTTATGAGGAATTTGGCAAAGGAGGGTCTGACCATGATCATCGTGACCCACGAGATGGCCTTTGCCCGGGATGTGTCCAAGCACGTCATTTTCATGGCCAACGGGGTGATCGTGGAGGAAAATGAGCCCAAGGCTCTTTTTGCGGACCCCCAGGATCCCGCCACCAGGGAGTTTCTCAGCAGATTCCGAAACTCATAAGCGGGGCCGCAGCCCCGCCCCTGCGGGCCGGATGGTTCCCTGGCCGTGCAGCCATGGGATCTTTGTCCGCCGTATTATTCTCTTGTGGTCTGCGCATCAGCGCACAGACCTGTCTGAATGCTTAAGTGCGCCTTCTCCGGCAGATGACGTTCCGGGGGAGGCGCACTTGTTTTACAGGGGATTTTCCGCTATAATGGATGAATGGAAGAAACAGGGAAGGAGAAGAGCCCCCGGATGGAGGGCTGTGAGGTACACGTATGAAAAGGAGGAAAAGAAGGAATGAGGGACAGAATACGCAGATGGGGGTTGAGAAGGAGATGGCCGGCTGTGCTGCTGATGGTGCTTTTGGCCGTCGTTGGGCTTTGCTCAGCTGTTTGGGCATCTCCCTCCCCAAAGGATATCCAGAGGGTTTCCGGAGGAGAGTTTGTGAAAAGGGGTTCCCGGTGGTTTTATTATGATCAGGAGGGCGAGGCCGCAAAGGACTGTCTCCTTTCCATCCAGGGAAAGACTTACTATTTCTCGGAGGAGGGCGTGCGTCAGTACGGCTGGCAGAAGCTGGACGGCGCATGGTATTATTTTGGCAAAAAGACGGAAGGCTATATGTACAAAAAAGCCTGGGTTTCCGTAAATGGAAAGCGGACCTACTATCTCAAGGGAAACGGACAGAGGGCCCAGGGCTGGGTACATAACAGGCATTCCTATTACTTTGATAAAAAAGGACGGCTGGTCACAGGCAGGAAGAGAATTTCCGGCGTCAACTGCTATTTTGACGAAAGGGGGAGGATGACCGGAAGCGGGCCGGGGCTTTTCGTTTCCAGCAGCTGCGCCATTTTGGTGGAGGCGGACACAGGAAGGGTGCTCTACTCTAAGAACCCGGACCTGCGCCATGCCAATGCCAGTACGACGAAGCTGATGACGGCTATTTTGGCGCTGGAGTGCAGCAGTCTGAGGGACGAGGTGACCGCCTCGAAAAATGCGGCCAGCCAGGAGCCCACGAAGCTGTACCTTCAGGAGGGGGAGACCTTTTACATGAAGGATCTGCTGTACTCCCTGCTGATCCCCTCCCACAACGACACGGCGGTGGCCATTGCCGAGCACATCGGCGGGACGGTGGAAGCGTTTGCGGCGGATATGAACGAGAGGGCGGCCGAGCTGGGCTGTAAAAATACGCATTTTGTGACCCCGAACGGCCTGGACGCCGGGCTGGATCATTATACTACGGTAAGGGATCTTGCCAGGATCGCCTGCTGTGCCTGGAAAAAGCCCATGATACGCCGGATTGTGGGGACAGGGAGATATACCATCAAAAGCTTTGAGGGCAACCGGTACAGCTTTGGCACCACGAACCGTCTTTTGGGGGATGCCCCCGGAGTGGTGGGGATGAAGACGGGAATGACGGAGAAGGCAGGACATTGCTTTGTCGGTACGGTGATTGGAAAAAATGGAAAGACCTACATATCGGCGGTTCTGGGAGGAGAATCCAGCTCAAGCCGCTGGGAGGATTCCCGCCAGCTTTTGGGCTATGCCTACCAGCTGGCGTGAGCCTCTGGAAGCTGCACAGGAGAAAAAGTAAAGAAGTAAGGATAAAGGAGAAGTTATGATCGAATTAGGAAAAAAACAGACACTTACCGTGGTTAAGACCGTGGATTTTGGAGTTTATCTTGCGGAGGATAAGAATGCGCCTCCCCAGGATCGGGTGCTCCTTCCCATCAAGCAGGTGCCGGAGGGGGTGAAGCAGGGGGACGCCTTGACGGTCTTTCTCTACAAGGACTCCAAGGATCGTCTCATTGCCACCACGAGGGAGCCCATGCTCCAGGTGGGGGAGATCGCCTTATTGAAGGCCTCCCAGGTGACCCGGATCGGCGCATTCCTGGATTGGGGGCTGGAGAAGGATCTTCTTTTGCCCTACCATGAGCAGACCACCAGGATCGTGGAGGGGCAGGAATATCTGGTAGCCCTCTATGTGGATAAGAGCAGCCGTCTCTGTGCCACCATGAAGCTGTATCACTATCTGTCCACCAGACCTCCCTATGTGGTGGGAGATACGGTAAGGGGGCGGGTGTATGAGATCAGCCGGAACTTCGGAGTGTTCGTGGCGGTGGACGACCGGTATTCGGCCCTGATCCCTGCCAGGGAGGCAGCAGGCAGATACCGTCCCGGGGAAGTTCTGGACCTGAGAGTGACGGAGGTCAAGGAGGACGGAAAGCTGAATGTGACGGACCGTCAGAAGGCTTATCTCCAGATGGATGAGGACGCTCAGATGGTGCTTCAGGTCATCCAGGAGTTTGCAGGGGTTCTTCCCTTTGATGACAAGGCATCTCCGGAGGTGATCAAGCGGGAGTTCGGCCTTAGCAAGAATGCCTTCAAGAGGGCCGTGGGACGTCTCCTCAAGGAAGGAAAGATCCAGCTGAAGGATAAGAAAATTTATATGGTGTAAGGCGATAAGGAGGAAACACCTAAAGGTGTACCATGATGCCCAAAAACAGTGGGCGATAAGGAGGAAACACCCAAGGGTGTACCATGATGCCCAGAAACAATGGGCAATAAGGAGGAAATATGTCGTTTGCTCATCTTCATGTTCATACAGAGTATAGTCTGCTGGATGGTTCTAATAAGATCAGGGAATATGTGGCCAGGGTCAAGGAGCTTGGCATGGACAGCGCTGCCATTACGGACCATGGGGTGATGTATGGGGTCATCGATTTTTACCGGGAGGCGGTGGCTGCGGGGATCAATCCCATTCTGGGCTGCGAGGTGTACGTGGCGCCCGGCTCCCGTTTTGACAGGGAGATCGGCAGCGGCGAAGACCGGTATTACCATCTGGTGCTGCTGGCGGAGAACGATCAAGGCTACCAGAACCTGATGAAGATCGTCTCCAAGGGCTTTGTGGAGGGCTTTTATTATAAGCCCAGGGTGGATCTGGAGCTCCTTCGCCAGTATCACCAGGGCATCATCGCTTTGAGTGCCTGCCTGGCGGGCGAGGTATCCAGGTGGCTGCTGCGGGGAATGTACGAGGACGCAAAAAAGGCGGCCCTGCGTTACCAGGAGATTTTTGGAAAAGGGAACTTCTTTTTGGAGCTCCAGGATCATGGGATCTCGGAGCAGCAGCTAGTGAACCAACAGCTGATGCGTCTTCACCAGGAGACGGGCATTGAGCTGGTGGCCACCAATGACGTTCATTACACCTATGCGCAGGACGCCGGTCCCCATGATATCCTGCTCTGCCTTCAGACGGGGAAAAAGCTGACGGATACGGACCGTATGCGCTACGAGGGCGGCCAGTATTATGTGAAATCCGAGGAAGAGATGGCGGAGCTTTTTCCATATGCAAGGGAGGCGCTGGAGAATACCCAAAGGATCGCCCAGCGCTGCCATGTGGAAATTGAGTTTGGAAAAACCAAGCTGCCCCGCTACGACGTGCCCCAGGGCTATTCCGCCTGGGAATACCTGAACAAGCTGTGCCTGGAGGGGCTGGAGAGAAACTATGCGGCCGTCACCCAGGAGCTGAGGGAGCGTCTGGACTATGAGCTGAACACCATCAAAAGCATGGGCTATGTGGATTACTTTCTCATCGTCTGGGATTTCATCAAGTACGCCAGGGATCACCACATCATGGTGGGGCCCGGGCGGGGATCTGCGGCGGGAAGTCTGGTGGCTTACACCCTGGGGATCACCCAGTTGGATCCTCTCCGCTACGAGCTGCTCTTTGAGCGGTTCCTCAACCCGGAGAGGGTGTCCATGCCGGATATTGACGTGGATTTCTGCTTCGAGCGCCGCCAGGAGGTCATTGACTACGTGGTGGAAAAGTATGGAAAGGACTGCGTGGTGCAGATCGTGACCTTCGGTACCCTGGCGGCCCGGGGTGTGATCCGGGACGTGGGGAGGGTGCTGGACATGCCTTATGCCCAGGTGGACGTGATCGCAAAAATGATCCCCCAGGAATTGAACATCACCATCGACAAGGCTCTCAGCATGAATCCGGAGCTGCGGAAAAGCTACGAGGATCAGGAGGAGATCCGCCGGTTGATCGATATCGCAAAGCGTCTGGAGGGGCTTCCCCGCCACACCTCCATGCATGCGGCGGGGGTGGTCATCAGCCAGAGGGAGGTGGATGAGTACGTGCCCCTTTCCCGGGCGCAGGACGGGACCATCGTCACCCAGTTTACCATGACCACGCTGGAGGAGCTGGGGCTTCTGAAAATGGACTTTCTGGGCCTTCGCACCCTGACGGTGATCCAGAACGCCGTTGGGATGGCGGAGGAGGACTTTGGGGTGACCCTGGATCTGGAAGGGATCGACTACGATGACAAAAAGGTGTTGGCCTCCCTTGGGACGGGCCGCACGGACGGAGTGTTCCAGCTGGAAAGTGCCGGCATGAAAAATTTTATGAAGGAGCTGAAGCCCCAGAGCCTGGAGGACGTGATCGCCGGCATTTCCCTTTACCGTCCCGGTCCCATGGACTTTATCCCCCAGTATATCCGGGGAAAAAACAGGC
>JAUNJL010000053.1 GCA_030533315.1 Eubacteriales bacterium | reverse complement strand
CTGGCGTCATGGGAGCGTAAGCTGGGCGGACGACTGGTGACCATTATTGTGGAAGGCGATGTGGCGGCTGTCACGGAGGCCGTTGAGGCGGCGGCTGCCAAGGCGATCAAGAAGCCCGTGTGTCATGCGGTGATCGCCCGTCCCCATGAGGAGATCGTCAGAATGGTGGAATTAAGCGCAAGTCGATGGAAGAACCAAGAGGGATAACAGGGGGATGAAGCATGGCTGAAGAGGAAAAAAAAGAAACTGCGAAGGCCCCTGGGAAGGCGGCTGCGCCCAGGAGAACGGCGAGAGCCGCAAAGGCACAGACCGGAGCAGCGAAGGCGGAGCCGTCATTGGCAGAAACAAAGGCCGCAGGGATTCCAAAACAGACAAAGACAGAAACGACGGCAGATCGTAAGGAGGAAAAAAGGATGACACAGGAAGCTTTAGGAATGGTTGAAACCAGAGGACTGACCGCTGCGATCGAGGCAGCAGACCAGATGTGCAAGGCAGCAAACGTTGTTCTGGTGGGTACGGAGAAGATCGGGTCCGGTCTCGTGACCGTTATGGTGCGGGGAGACGTGGGCGCCGTAAAATCCGCTGTTGAGAGTGGGAGCGCCGCAGCCTCCAGGCTTGGGGAGCTGGTGGCCACGCACGTGATCCCAAGACCTCACACAGACGTGGAGAAGATTCTTCCCACCCTTCAGTAAATAACGGCTTTGTTTTGTGACTGGACTGATACAGTACATTTGGAGTAACCGTTGGGTCAGGCCTGTCCGCAGACGGGCCTGGCTGTGGGGACGTGACACGGCTGGGAAAGATTCGCAGCCGTGAGCGGTCCTCCTGGGTTTGCCTGCGGCAGTCCAGGTAACGGAGCGGTTACCGTCGGAAGAGAAGGCAGGTGTAGGCTTGGAGACGAATCATATTGAGCTCATCACCAGAATGGTGATCGATGCCATGAATAAAACAGAAGAAAAGGGCAGAGGCTTTTTGGTGCCCGTCGGGGTTTCCGCCAGACATATCCATCTGACTCAGGAGCATGTGGAGGCGTTGTTTGGGCCGGGTTATCAGCTTACAAAGAAAAAAGAGTTGATGGGCGGACAGTTTGCCTCCAATGAGACCGTTACCATCGTGGGCTTAAAGCTCCGGGCCATCGAAAACGTTCGGATCCTGGGGCCGGTCCGCAGGGCCTCCCAGGTGGAGGTTTCCGCGACGGATGCCATCAAGCTGGGAATGAAGGTTCCCGTACGGGAGTCCGGGGATATCAAGGGCAGCGCCCCCATTGCCATTGTGGGGCCCAGGGGTGCCCTGTACCTGGAGGAGGGCTGCATCGTCGCCATGCGCCACATCCATATGTCTCCCAAGGACGCTCAGGCGGCAGGCGTAAGGGACGGCGACATGGTGTCGGTGAAGGCGGACAATGAGAGAGGAACCATCTTTAACCGTGTGAAGATCCGGGTGGACGACAGCTTCACTCTGGAGATGCACATTGACACGGACGAGGCCAACGCGGCAAAGATCGCCACGGGAAGCACCGTCACCATCCTGAAATGATACGAAGGCCGGTGCCTTTGTGAAAAGGAAGCGGAAGAATCCGCTTCTGATGAGAAAAAAGCTTTAGCCGCAGGGGCGGAGGAGAAATGTCCGCTTTACATAAATTTCGGAGGCGCATATGATCGTAGGGAAAGTAGTTGGAAGCGTGGTTTCCACAAGAAAAAGTGAAAAGCTCATCGGCAATAAATTTATGATCGTGGAACCGGTGCATCATATGAAAGGCGACCTCGGCCGAATCGTTGCGATCGACATCATCGGCGCAGGAGTCGGTGAATATGTATTGGTGGCACAGGGAAGCGCAGCCAGGATAGGCTGCGGCGTGGAAACGGCGCCGGTGGATGCCGCTATCGTGGGCATTGTCGATGACGGCGCAGGATTGGAGTAACGCCATGGAGATCAAGGAATTACAGGATATCATACAGCAGAGCGGGGTGGCAGGCGCCGGCGGAGCCGGATTTCCTACTTATATGAAGCTGACCCCTAAGGCAGAGGTCATCCTTATGAACTGTGCGGAGTGTGAGCCTCTCCTGAAGCTGCACAGACAGCTTTTGGAAAAGCACGCATATGAGATCATGAAGACCTTTTGTCTGGTTGCCGAGACGGTAGGGGCTTCCCAGGCCATTATTGGGATCAAGAAATCTTATGTTCAGACAGTGAAGGCTCTGCAGCAGCACATTGAGGAATTTCCCGGGATGAGCATCCATCTTTTGGATGAGGTGTATCCGATGGGAGACGAGGTTGTTCTGATTTACGAGGCAACCGGCCGGGTGGTGCGCCCGGGAGGACTTCCCATTGAGCAGGGTGTGGCCGTGTTCAATGTGGAGACCATCTACAACGTGTACCGCGCGGTAGAACAACAGAAGCCGGTAACGGACAAATACGTGTCCGTGGTGGCTGAGGTGGAAAGGCCGGTGACCGTCAGGGTTCCCCTGGGATGCACTTTGGAAGAGGTGGTGGCTCAGGCGGGGAAGACAACGGTGAAGGATCCTGTCTATTTTGTTGGCGGACCCATGATGGGGCGAATCGGAAGCCCGTCGGAGCCGGTGACAAAGACGACAAATGCCATATTGGTCCTTCCCAGGGACCATGTGATCGTTCAGAAGAAGCAGAGGACTTCTTCCATAGATTTGAAGCGGGCAGCGTCTATCTGCTGCCAGTGCAATACCTGTACGGATCTTTGTCCCAGACATGCCCTGGGACATCCCATTGATCCAGCCAGGTTCATGAGGGCGGCGTCCAACCAGGACTTCCGGGATCTGAATCCCTACATGGATGCAGCTTTTTGCAGCTCCTGTGGCGTCTGCGAAATGTATTCCTGTCCTCAGAGCCTGGCGCCCAGGACGCTTCTTGCGGACATGAAGGTAGGCCTCCGGAAAGGAGGCATCCGTCCTCCCCAGGGAGTGCAGCCAGCTGCCATCCAGGAATCCAGAGAGTACCGTAAGGTGCCGGAGGAGAGGCTGATGGCCAGACTGGGCCTGACAAAATACGACGGGGAGGCGCCCCTGGATGAGACCTTGGTGGCCGTTCCCAAGGTGAAGCTTCTTTTGAGCCAGCACATTGGCGCACCTGCCAGGGCCGTGGTCTCGCAGGGAGACCAGGTGAGCAGGGGACAGATGATCGCACAGCCGGCGGAGGGCCTGAGCGTGGGGCTTCACGCATCCATCTGCGGCAGGGTTACAGAGGTGACGGATCGCTGGATCATAATTGCAAAGAAGTAGAAAGGAGTGACGGCTCACGTAGGGGAGCTGTCACAGAAAGGGCGTGCAGAACATGAGTAAGGCAATCGGAATGATTGAATTTAAGACAACACCCACCGGTGTTACCGCAGCGGACGCTATGGTAAAGACGGCCGAGGTGGAGATTGTAGAGGCGCAGACCGTATGTCCGGGCAAATACATTGCAATTATCACCGGCGATCTAAGTGCGGTAAAGGCCGCCGTGGAGGCGGCGGTGACGGCCTATGAGGATCACTGCATTGACAGCTTTGTCCTGGGAAATCCTCATGAGTCCATTTTTCCCGCTATTTATGGGACGACCCAGGTGGAGGAGATCCGGGCCCTGGGTATTCTGGAGACCTACGATGCGGCGTCCATCATCGAGGCGGCGGATCAGGCAGCCAAGACGGCCATTGTGGATCTCATCGAGCTGCGCATTGCAAAGGGGATGTGCGGAAAATCCTACATGATGCTCACCGGGGAGGTGTCCGCGGTGGAGGCATCCATCCAGCGTGCAAAGGAGCTGGTGGCCGCCAAGGGCATGTACCTGGATTCTTCCGTGATCGCTCATCCAGATAAGCGAATGATCGATACCATCCTCTGACGGCCAAGACGAGATTTTGGAAGGAGGCGCGGACATGCTTGCATTAGAAAGGCGAAATCTGATCCTGGTAAAGCTCCAGCAGGAGAAGCGGGTGCTGGTCAATGAATTAAGTCAGCTGTACGGCGTCTCCGAGGAAACCATCCGAAGAGACCTAGATAAGCTGGAGAAGGAAGGGGTGGCCACCAAAAGCTACGGCGGAGCCGTGATCAATGAGGATCTGGGCATTGATCTTCCCTTCAACATCAGGAAAAACCAGAATGTGGTGGGAAAGCAGCGGATGGCGGAGATTGTGGCTTCCCAGGTCCATGACGGCGAGCATCTTTGTCTGGATGCCAGCACCACGGCGGTGTTTGTGGCGAGAGCCCTGAAGGAAAAGGAGAGGCTGACGATCGTGACCAACTCTGTGGAGATCCTCCTGGAGCTGGCGGACGTGTCAGGCTGGAACATCATTTCCACAGGGGGAATGATGAAGGAAGGGTATCTGGCCTTTTGGGGGGCAAAGACGGAGGAGGTCATTCGTTCTTATTATGTGGATTCAGCCATCTTCTCCTGTAAGACCCTGGATCAAAAATGGGGCGTCATGGAGTCGCAGGAGGCGTTTGCCAGCGTGAAGAAGGCCATGATTGGCTCCGCCCGGCGGAGAATCCTGGTGGTGGACAGCTCCAAGTTTGATCAGACCTCATTTTCCGTGTGCGGTAGTCTGCGGGATGTGGATCTTGTGGTGACCGACCAGAAGCCCTCCGGAGAGTGGCGGGACTATTTGGAGAAGCTGGGGATCCAGTGCCGTTATCCCCCGGAGCTCACACCGGAAAAAGGAGCGTAGAGTCTGACGCAGCGAATGCGTCATGAAAGGGGCAAGTTATGAAAACCTTTGAAATGAAAACAGTCATCCATTTTGGGGATCATGCCCTGGAGCGGCTGGAGAAGCTCCCTTATGAGAGAGTTCTGATCATTACGGATCCTTTTGTGGCACAGGGACCTATGATCGATCTGATCACGGAGCCTCTGAAAAGAGGGGGCATCCAGTATGACATTTTCAGTGATGTGGTGCCGGACGCTCCGGTGGGAAAGATCGCAGAAGGGGTAAAGAAATTCCTTCAGTATCAGCCTCAGGCCGTTGTGGCCGTGGGAGGCGGGTCAGCGATCGATTCCTCCAAGGCGATCCGGGAGTTTGCCTTGAAGATCAACAGCTATGGAAAGGTGGGCCTGATCGCAGTGCCTACCACAAGCGGCACAGGCTCCGAGGTGACATCCTTTGCGGTGGTAAATGATACGGATGCACACGTAAAATATCCATTGATCTCTGACTCCCTCACCGCAGATGAGGCGATCCTGGATGCGGAGCTGGTGCGGAGCGTTCCTCCTGCCGTCACGGCGGATACGGGGATGGACGTGTTTACCCACGCTCTGGAATCCTATGTGAGCACGGAGCACAATGAGTTTTCTTCCGCTCTTGCGGAAAAGGCCATTGAGATCTGCGGCGTTTTTCTTCTTCGGGCCTATCTGGACGGAGGCGACATGCACGCCAGACAGAAGATGCACGTGGCCTCCTGTCTGGCCGGCCTATCCTTCAACGCGGCGGGATTGGGGATCACCCACAGCATGGCACACCAGTTGGGAGCCATGTTTCACATTCCCCACGGGAGGGCCAACGCCATGCTCCTGCCCCACATCGTGGAGTTTAACGCAAACATCAACAAGCACAGCCGCAGTCAGAAGGAATACCTTCCGGCTGTGAAGCGCTACGCCAATATAGCGCACATCCTGGGACTTAGCAATTACAATAAGGTGATGTCGGTGCGCTCCCTGGTAAACTGGATCCAGTTCATGCAGAAGGAGATGAGCATCCCCCTGACCATTCAGGAGGTGGGAACCATCACGCCGGACGCCTACTTTGCGGCGGTGGACAAGATGGCGGAGGCAGCCCTGAAGGATGCCTGTACGGCCAACAATCCCAGGATTCCTCAAAAAGAGGACATTGTGAAGATCTACACGAAGCTGTGGCATTTCTAAGGCTGTGATTTTTCGGGTGTCTGAGAGGCTGCGCAGAAGGATCCAGAAAAACGCCGGCAGCGGTGGGGATTTGCTTACCCCGTCATGTTTGGCAGGCCTGCCTGGGAGCATTTTGGCAAAAAAGAGGATGGCCGTCTCGGTTTTCGCCAGTCTGGAGGCCGGGGCGAGGGGGCTTATACATAGAAAAGGTAGAAGCGATGAAAAGATCAAAGAGAATCGAAGCTTTGGACAATAGGGCGGTCAATCAGGACGGGTTTATTGACGAGTGGCCGGAAATGGGGTTTGTGGCCATGAAAAGCCCTTATGACCCAAAGCCTTCCTTAAAAATAGAAAATGGGATCATCACGGAGCTGGACGGCAAGAGGCGGGAGGAGTTTGACTTCCTGGATCAGTTCATTGCGGATCATGCGATCCGGGTTGACCGGGGAGAGGCATCCATGGCGATGCCGTCCCTGGAGATCGCCAGGAGGATCGTGGATATCCAGACCACCCGAAAGGAGATCCTTTCCATTGTTTCCGGCATCACTCCGGCCAAGATGGTGGAGGTGATCAATTATCTCAACGTGGTGGAGATGATGATGGGGATGCAGAAGATGAGGGCCAGGAGGGTACCTGGAAACCAGGCTCACATCACCAACCTGAAGGATGATCCGGTGCAGATCGCGGCCGATGCGGCAGAGGGAGCTCTGAGGGGGTTCCGGGAGGAGGAGACCACCATGGGGGTGGCCAGATATGCTCCCTTCAACGCCATTGCCCTCCTGATCGGCGCACAGGCGGGAAGGAAGGGGGTTCTGACCCAGTGCTCTGCGGAGGAGGCCACCGAGCTGGAGCTGGGGATCCGGGGCTTCACCACCTATGCGGAAACCCTTTCCGTGTACGGCACGGAAAAGGTCTTTGTGGATGGAGATGATACCTCTTATTCCAAGGCCTTTCTCAATTCTGCCTATGCATCCCGGGGACTGAAGGTGCGGTTTACCTCCGGCGCAGGCTCCGAGGTCCTGATGGGAAGCAGCGAGAAAAAGTCTATGCTGTATTTGGAATGCCGCTGTCTTTACGTGACGAAGGGAGCGGGCTCTCAGGGGATCCAGAATGGTTCCGTGAGCTGTATCGGCGTTGCGGCCGGTGTGCCGGCCGGAATCCGGGAGGTCATGGGGGAGAATCTGGTTGCCGCCCTTCTGGGACTGGAGTGTGCGTCCTCCAATGACCAGAGCTTTTCCAATTCAGATATGCGGCGCACGGCAAGAACCATGCTCCAGTTCATGCCGGGGACGGATTTTATTTTTTCCGGCTATGCGGCGGAGCCGAATTACGACAACATGTTTGCTGGCTCCAACTTTGATGCGGAGGACTTTGACGATTACAATGTGATGCAGCGGGATATGCAGGTGGACGGCGGACTTCGCCCCGTGACGGAGGAGGAGGTCATCCGGGTGCGCCGGCTGGCGGGAAAGGCGGTGCAGGCCGTGTTCCGGTATCTGGGGCTGACCAAGATCACAGACGAGCAGGTGGAGGCGGTCACCTATGCCCATGGAAGCAAGGATACCCTGGACAGAGACTCTGCGGCGGACATCATGGCGGCGGATGACCTGATGAAGCGGGGGATCACGGGGCTTGACGTGGTCAAGGCCCTTGCGGAGAGCGGCTATGAGGAGCTGGCCCAGAGCATTCTGAACATGCTGAAGCAGCGGGTCATCGGGGACTATATGCACACGGCGGCTATCCTGGACGAGGACTTTCAGGTTATGTCCGGGGTGAACACCCCCAACGACTACATGGGACCGGGAACGGGCTACCGCGTGGCGGGAGACCGCTGGGAGGAGATCAAAGCGATCCCTCATCGGATCAATGTAAATGATTTTTAGGAGGCCGTGCCATGGAGATAAATAATCAACTGATCGAGGCCATCACCAGGGCGGTGGTGGAACAGCTGCGGAAGCAGGGGACGGCACAGCCCTCCTCCCAGGAGGAGGCTTCCTCCTGTTCTCTGGCGGGGAAGACGAGGATGCGGCCCAGGCGTTCTTATGAGGGGGCAAAAAGGGCGCCCCAGGGAACTGATCCCAGGGAGATCGTCATAGGAGTGGGGGCTGCCTTTCAGACGGAGATCCACGCCACCATGGGAGGGATCCCTCTGGATGAGGTGATCAGGAACGTAAAGGCGGGGATCGAGGAGGAGGGGATGACCTCCCGGGTGGTGAAGGTGCTGGATACCTCGGACGTGGGCTTTATGGCCCTTCAGGCCGCCAGGCTGTCTGGATCCGGGATCGGTATTGGCATTCAGTCCAAGGGGACGACGGTGATCCACCAGAAGGATCTTTACCCCCTCTCCAATCTGGAGCTTTTCCCCCAGGCGCCGTTGATGGATCTGGACACCTACCGCAAGATCGGCAGAAATGCCGCAAAATATGTGAAGGGGGAAAAGGTGACGCCCATTGCGTGCACCAACGACCCCATGGTCCGGGCCAAATACCAGGTGAAGGCGGCTCTGATGCACATTGTGGAGACTGAGCAGCTGGATCCTGAAAAGGGCATGATCGAATGGGAGGACGTAAGATGAGCAATTATCCGTTGGGACAGAAGGAAGCCGACACCATTACCTCCAAGACGGGCAAGCGGCTTTCGGAGATCACCTTGGAGGAGGTCAGAAAGGGCAGGGTGACGGCGGAGGACATCAAGATTTCCTCCGAAATGCTGAGGCGCCAGGGACAGGTGGCGAAGGAGGCTGACAATCCCTCCATGGAGGCGAACTTTGAGCGGGCTGCAGAGCTGGTCAAGGTCCCTGACGACGTGATCCTGGCCATGTACAACAAACTGCGGCCAAACCGTTCCACGAAAAGGGAGCTGCTGCTTATGGCCCAGGAGCTGCTGGAAAAATACCAGGCCCCCCACTGTGCCAAGCTGGTGCTGGAGGCTGCGGAAATTTATGAAAAAAGGGGAATCCTTCTTTGAAGCTGATCGCTGGTGTTGATATTGGAAATTCCACAACTGAAGTATGTATCGGCGGCGTTGAGGAAAACGGAGCCTTTCGTTTTCTATCCAGCGCATCCCGCATGACCACAGGAACAAAGGGAACCCTTCCCAACGTTCACGGGATCAAGAGCGCTCTCATGGAGGCCATGGAAAAAATCGGAAGGCCGGTGGGGGAGCTGGGCCTTGTCCGTCTCAATGAGGCGGCCCCGGTGATCGGTGACACGGCGATGGAGACCATCACGGAGACCATCATCACCGAGTCCTCCATGATCGGACACAATCCTTCCACTCCTGCGGGAGTGGGGGAGGCCGTGGGGGAGCTGCTTCTCCTGGAGAATATTTGGAAGGGAAAGCCGGGGGTGCCCTACATTCTGGTAGCCTCCAGCAAGTTTTCCTACGAGGAGACGGCAGCCAGGATGAACCAGTTCATTCCAGAGCTGGATATCCGGGGGCTGATCCTTCAGGCGGATGAGGCGGTGTTGGTGGAAAACCGCCTGCAAAGCTCCATCCCCATTGTGGATGAGGTGCGCCATATAGGGAAAATACCAGAGGGGAAGCTGGCGGCCATCGAGGTGGCCATGCCAGGGACGACGGTTCGGATGCTGTCCAATCCCTATGGCATCGCCACGCTGCTGGACCTGGATGCCCAGGAGACGAAGGCTGTGACGCCCATCGCCAAAAGCCTGGTGGGCAAGCGAAGCGCCGTGGTCATCCGTACTCCCCACGGAAACATGAAGGAAAACGTCCTGCCTGCCGGGGAGATCACCTTCCGGGGAGATAGGGACCTGCGGGTCAATATCGATGCGGGGGCGGAGAGGATCATGGATTCTCTGGAGGAGGCGGGAGAGATCCGTGATATTGACGGACAGGCGGAGACCAACGTGGGAAACATGCTCAGCCGCATCAGGAGCAGCATGAGCCATGTGTCCGGAGGGGAAAAGGAGGACATCCGCATCACCGACATTCTGGCGGTGGACACTCTGGCCCCCGTGGAGATATCCGGCTCCCTTGCAGGGGAGACCTGCATGGAAAAGGCAGTGGGGATCGCCGCCATGGTCAAGACCAGGCAGCTTCCCATGGAGCAGATCGCAAACCGTTTGCAGGAGGAGCTGCAGGTTCACGCCGTCGTTGCAGGGGTGGAGGCTGTGATGGCTTCCTTGGGGGCTATGACCACGCCGGGAACCAGGCTGCCCTTGGCCATTTTGGACATGGGCGGCGGCTCCACGGACGCCGCAGTTCTGGAGGCGGACGGCAGCGTGAGGACGACCCACCAGGCGGGAGCCGGGGAGCTGGTGTCCATGCTGATTCAGACGGAGTTGGGCCTTGGAAGCCGGGTGACGGCGGAGCAGATCAAGAGATATCCCATGGGAAAGGTGGAGAGTCTTTTTCACATGAGATTGGAAAATGGGTCCATCCGGTTTTTTTCGGAATCTCTGGATCCCAGATACTATGGACATGTGGTTCTCCTTGCGGGCAAAGAGATGATCAGGATCGAGGAAGACATTCCCATGGAGCGGATCTATGAGGTGCGGAGGGATGCAAAGCGTAAGGTGTTCGTCACCAACGCCATCCGGGCGCTTCGGGCGGTGGCTCCCCGGCGGGAGCTGAAAAGAATCCCCAACGTGGTTTTGGTAGGGGGGTCCGCAGAGGATTTTGAGATCCCGGAGATGCTGATGCAGGCCCTCTCCGAATACCGGATCGTGTGCGGGAGAGGGAATGTCCGAGGCCTGGAGGGTCCCAGAAACGCAGTCGCCACAGGACTTCTTTTGTCCTATTTGGGCGATCACAGGGAAGGATGATATAGGAGGCAGCTATGGTGATCAACCGGCCGGAAATTGTCATATACACCCAGGAGGCGGACGAGGATTTTCTTCGGGAGGTCTGCGCCGGAATCGAGGAGGAGGGAGTCCCCTGTCAGACTTCGGAAAGGAGCGGGGATGTGGACGAGTTGGCCTTTCTGGCGGCGGGAGACTCTGTTTTGGGCGTTGGGATCGGTATGGTTCGGGATCATCTGGCGCTGCAGATGGCCCATCTTCCCAGAGGAAAAAACGTGTTTGAGCTAAAAAGCCCCAGGTTCTGGCAGTGCCGGAACCTGGGGGCCAACAGCGCAAGGGCGGTAAAAAAGCTGCCCTTTAAGTCCATTTACCTGGAGGGGGAAGCTTTGGAGGACAGTCAGTTATGAGTATTTACACAAAAGGCGGGGACAAAGGGACCACAAGCCTTGTCCATACGAAAAATGTTTCCAAATCTGATGACCGGATCCATTTGGTGGGAACCATCGATGAGCTGACCAGCCACATTGGCCTGGTGAAAACGATGCTTTCGGATAAGGAGAGCGTCTCGCTTCTGGAGGAGGTGCAAAGGACGCTCATCCAGATCATGGCGGGGGTGGCGGATCCCTACAACCGGGAGTACCGGGTGGGGGATGGCTGCACGGAGGAGCTGGAGTCGGCCATTGACCGTCTGGAGGCCTCCTTTGACCGGCCGAAGCGTTTTGTCCTTCCAGGGGGAAGCCAAATCTCTGCGGAGCTGGACATCACTCGCACCGTGGCAAGGCGGGCTGAGCGGGCCATGGCGGCGGTGGGCGTGAAATTTGGGGCAGATCAGGGAGCGAAAGGCTTTTTAAACCGCCTTGCGGACTATCTGTACATGCTGGCCAGGTATGAGGACGCAAGGGCAGAGGGCCGGGAGAGAGAGGCGCAGGGAGAAGGGGCTGGATTCATGGGAGCTAAGGAGGAGAAAACGAAGGTTAGTCAGGCTGTGGTCCAGGAGGTTCTGAAGCGGATGGGGATCCAGGGGCGGATCACCCTGAAGGGGGCCAAGGCCCTCATAGAGAAGATCGAAGAGGAGGCAAGGAGGCGGGGAAAACAGGCGGTGATCGCCGTGTGCGGCCCCGATGGCAATCCCATTGCCGTCCATGTGATGGACGGAGCCTTTTTGGTGAGCTTTGACGTGGCGGTAAAAAAGGCCTATACCTCCGTGGCGGTGAAAATGTCGACCCAGGAGCTTTCCAGGCTGGCTCAGCCGGGGCAGACCTTTTTCGGGCTGGACAAGATGGGAGAAGGAAAGATCGTGATCTTTGGCGGCGGCGTGCCCCTGAAGGTGGGAGATACCATCATCGGCGGCCTGGGCGTCAGCGGGGGAACCGGAGAGGAGGATCACAGCCTGGCGGAATATGGACTGTCCGTTTTGGAGGAGGTGCTGTAGGCCGGTCTTGGATTTTGATGCTCCGGCTCTTCGTCCCGGCGAGGCTTCCGGGGAGAGGAGCCGGTGCTGTGGCTGCTTACGGGGAACCGTCCCGCTTTTTGTCAGATCCCGTAGAAGAAATTGGATTTCTTTTGGTTGTGATCGCTGGGGAAATTTGATACAATAGAGGAAGCAAAGGTTTTGTCTTTCGGGAGGGTCGGGTCTCCCGATGGTAATCATATCTCAAAAGCATGGACTACATAAAAGATGTGTCAGATCTGTCTCTCCAAGGAGGGTTTCGGTTACGAAAGAAGGTGCCGCAGCATCACCATAGCCTGCGAAAGGGCGGGAACCTCTATAACGAAATTTCTCTGCGGGGAAAGAGCGTGTCTGTTATTTCTGAAACAGGGGGCCTGGGAAAAGGTCTCCTTTCTTTTTTTACATCCGTTTGTAGCGCCCCGGGGTGGTTCCTTTGTATTTCTTGAAAGTGCGGATGAAATAGCTTAGGTCGTTAAAGCCGTTCCGATAGGCGATCTCCGTGATGGAATCGTCGGTGGTGGCCAGCTGGTGGCAGGCCTGCTCGATCCTTTGGCGGTTCAGGTAGTCCATGGGAGTCTGATGGGTCATTTCCGAAAAAAAACGGCAGAAATATTTGGGGGACATGGAGACGGAGGCGGACAGCTGAGGCAGGGTGATGGGGCTGGCATAATTTTTTTCGATGAACTCCAGAACCTTTTTCAGCTGAAGGATCCGCTTGTAGTCCCGTCTGGCCTTCGGGACGCTGTCCAGGTAATAGTGCATTCCAAAGACAATTCCAAAAAAGTGATATAATTGTCCAATCACTACCATCTCGTAGCCGTCTGGCCTTTTCCACATGGCGTCAAAAACCGTGTGGATGGCTCTGAGGACTTCGGGCTGCTTTTCCGAAAAATGATGATAGACCATCAGCTCCTGGTGGGAAATCCTCTGTATGTACTCGCCGCAGATGGAATTGAATTTCAAAAAGGTGTTGATGTCAAAGACAATGCACTGATAGACACAATCCTGGGGGATTCCCGAATGGAGGATGCCGCTGTTGACAAAAATGACATCAGAGGGCCCGGCAGGAAAACTTTTTTCGTCTAAAGTGACGGTAAAGCTTCCTTCGAGAATGCGGATGATCTCATACTCCACATGCCAGTGGTAGGACATGACGTACCGGGGATGGGTTTGGTCGATGTGATGGAACTCAAAGGGGAAGTCATAGGTCCCTCTTGGCCAGTCCTCGTTGTGCTTCAGGTCGTTCAAAGAACCGCCTCCTTTTTTCCAGTTTATAAAAATTTAAGGAATGAAAACAAAAAAGTGAATATTGTACTATTATTTGCCATTATAGCACAAGTAATTTAAGGCTGGCAACGGTATAATAATTCTTATCTTCATGGATACTTGCCTGGGAAAGCCCGGCTGGCCGAGCTGCTGTAAGGACTTTTGGCGCAGCGGATCATTTTGGGGATGGCCGGGCGGCCCCGGGGCAAAGCAAAAGCGAGAGAAATTACAGGAGGTATTCAGTCATTATGGCAAAAAGCAGATTAATCGGAAGCTACCCGGTAATTGGCATCCGTCCTACCATCGATGGACGAAGAGGCGCTCTTGACGTGAGGGGTTCTCTGGAAGAGCAGACTATGAACATGGCGAAGTCCGCCGCAAGATTGTTTGAAGAAAACCTAAAATATTCCAACGGTGAGCCGGTAAAGGTTGTCATTGCCGACACCACCATCGGCCGGGTGGGAGAGGCTGCCGCCTGTGCGGACAAGTTCCGTCACGAGGGCGTGGATATCACCTTGACCGTGACGCCCTGCTGGTGCTATGGCTCTGAGACCATGGATATGGATCCCCAGACCATCAAGGGTGTGTGGGGGTTCAATGGCACGGAGAGACCAGGAGCCGTTTATCTGGCCTCCGTTTTGGCGACACACGCACAGAAGGGGCTTCCGGCCTTCGGCATCTACGGCCATGAGGTCCAGGAGGCGGACGACACCTCCATTCCAGAGGACGTGCAGGAGAAGCTGCTTCGGTTCGGCCGGGCTGCCGTTGCCGCAGCTTCCATGAGAGGAAAGTCTTACCTTCAGATCGGCTCCGTGACCATGGGTATCGGCGGCTCCATCATCGACCAGGATTTCATTGAGTCTTACCTGGGAATGCGGGTGGAGTCCATTGACGAGGTGGAGATCATCCGTCGTATGACCGAGGGAATCTATGATCATGCCGAGTTTGAAAAGGCTCTGAAATGGGCAAAGGAGACCTGCACCATCGGCTTTGACAAGAACCCGCCGGAGCTTCAGATGAGCGACGAAGAAAAAGAGAAGCAGTTTGAGTTCGTTGTGAAGATGGCCGTGATCATTGAGGAGCTCTTCAATGGCTGCGATACTCTGGATCCCAAGTTCTCTGAGGAGGCTATCGGACACAATGCCCTGGCAGGCGGTTTCCAGGGACAGAGACAGTGGACGGACTTCTACCCCAACGGAGACTTTGCGGAGGCTGTCCTGAATACTTCCTTTGACTGGAACGGAGCCAGAGAGCCCTACGTTCTGGCTACGGAGAACGACGTTCTCAATGGACTGGGCATGATGTTCATGAAGCTCCTTACGGGGCGCGCACAGATGTTTGCCGACGTGCGTTCCTACTGGAGCCCCAGCGCAGTAAAGAGGGTGACCGATTATGACCTGGAGGGTGTTGCCAAGGAGAACGGCGGCATCATCCACCTGATCAACTCCGGAGCCTGCTGTCTGGACGCCTGCGGAGAGGCCAGGGACGAGAAGGGAGAGGCCGTTATGAAGGAATGGTGGAATGTGACGGAGGAAGACCAGAAGGCCATCATGGCCGCCACCACCTGGAATCCGGCAGACAATGGCTATTTCCGAGGCGGCGGATTCTCTTCCAGGTTTGAGACGAAGGCTCAGATGCCGGCCACTATGATCCGGCTGAATCTGGTGAAGGGCCTGGGACCGGTTCTCCAGATCGCAGAGGGCTGGACCGTAAAGCTTCCTGAGAAGGTTTCCGATACCTTGTGGAAGCGTACCGATTATACCTGGCCCTGCACTTGGTTTGCACCAAGGTGCGATGGCAAGGAGGGACCCTTCAAGACCGCATACGACGTGATGAACAACTGGGGGGCAAACCATGGTGCGATCTCCTACGGGCATATTGGAGCAGACCTGATTACCATGTGCTCCATGCTCCGCATCCCGGTTTGTATGCACAACGTTCCGGAGGATAAGATCTTCCGTCCTGCCGCATGGAACGCCTTTGGCATGGACAAGGAAGGGGCTGATTTCAGAGCCTGCAAGAATTACGGACCTCTCTACAAATAATAGATCAGGAACCATAGGGGCTGCGCAGCGAGGTGTCTGCGCGGCCTGCTTTTTTCTTGCCTATCTCCTTCCGGGCTGGTTTTTTGTGATGGCGGGACGATCTTCCCTTTTGCTGCAAGGAGCAAAAATGCGGACATCGGCGGCTGTCCGCTGCAAAAACATGGGAAAAATGAAAAAAAGGGATTGAAACTTTTAGTAGACATGTTAAAATCCCATCTTTGACAGTTAGGAAAAGAAAAAATCGCTGCATCCCTTATGTTTACTGGGCTGCAGCGATTTTTGTTGTTGCTGCGGATTATAGTAATTTATTCTTTGCCTTTACTTTTTTTCTGAATATTTCTCATTTTACTTTTTGTTATGAATTGATAATCCGTTCGGAAACCACAGGCTTCATGAAGATTATCCGTGATTGCTTCTCGCTTGTATAAAGGAATAAATCCTTGCTCCTGTACTTCGGCAAAATTCATTTCCTTTAGAGTGTCCAGTAATTCTTCGCAGGTATATTTGGAATCCAGTTTTTTCTCGAGAAATCGGTAAATGGTCAGTGCAAGAAAACAGATCAGAAAATGTGCCTTGATTCGATTTTCATCTTGTAAATAAACAGGTCCTGCAGAAAAGTCTGTTTTCATAATCCGGAAGCATTCTTCTATCTGCCATCTTCCGTCGCTTACTTTTAAAATATCACCGACTTCGTCATCCAAAAGATCCGTGCACACTGCGTAGAATCCGTCATACTGGGCTTCTTCAGAAATCTTATCTTCATCCAGATAATGCTTTATATCAGCGGCTTCACCTTCTTGGGTAACAGCCATGGAGCCAATGAAACGCCCAGGATCATTTGGATTTTTACGATTCTTTTTTGTGTTTCCTGAATCAATCATCTTTTGTGCCCGTTCAATCTGTTTATCTCGAATGGACTTT
>JAUNJL010000052.1 GCA_030533315.1 Eubacteriales bacterium | reverse complement strand
GCCCCCATGTTCACCTCCGGTACCCTAAAGCAGCTGATGGAAAGCGGCAGCGCCATCACCGTCCCCACCTTTGAAGGCCACTCCGGCCATCCGGTGATGATCCACAGCCGGGCCGTGGAGGAGATCCTGGGATACCAGGGACCGGGAGGACTGCGCCAGGCCCTGAGGATGTGCCAGGACTGCCGCCGCCTTCCGGTGGCGGATCCGGGGATACTCATGAGCACCCATGACGAGTCCGGCCTTCAAAGGCAGCTAAAGGAGCACAACCGCTCCCTTTTGCACCCCTCCGTACAGCTGCAGCTGGAAAAGGAGTTTCCCTTCTTCCACACCCGGCTGAAGCTTCTTCTCTTTTTGATCCATGAAACCAGCAATATGCGCCTTTCCTGCACATACCTGGGACTTTCCTACAGCAAATCCTGGGAGATGGTCAAGGAGCTGGAAAGAAACCTGGGCTTTCCCGTGGTGGAACGAAAAAGAGGGGGCCTTGAGGGCGGGCGCACCACCCTGACTCCTCAGGGGACGGAATTCCTCCTGGCCTACCAAAGGTTCGAGGAGGATGTACGAAAATTCACACAAGACACCTTTCAGAAGCAGTTTATTTCCACAAAAATCCTGTGATTTTTTCAGCAAACTTCCCCCAGGGGAATTTTGACGTTTTTCCTTTCCTTTCGGTATAATAAGCTTATCACCATCACAGACGATCCAGGCTGTCGGTCTGAGAGGAAAGGAGGAACTCCATCAAAGAACGCGTAAACGGACTGATCCTGGCGGCAGGCCTCTCTTCCCGCATGGGGACCTTTAAGCCTCTGCTGCCTCTGCAGGGAAAAGCGGTCATCGACCACACCATCGATCATATGCTCCTTGGAGGGGCAAAGACCATCGTGGTAGTCACAGGCTATCGAAGAGATGACCTGACAGCTTACCTCTCCAGCCGGTACCCCAGGCAGGTGGTCTTTGTGGACAATGAAGCCTATGCCTCCACGGATATGCTGGAATCCATACGGCTGGGCTGCCGGGCCATGCCTGCCTGCGGCGCCTTTTTCCTGATGCCCGCGGATATGCCCATGGTCTCTCCCGAGACCTTCCGGGCCTTAGTCCGCCGCCGGGGATCCACCCGCAAAACGGTGGTCTTTCCCACCCTGGACGGCCACCGCAAGCATCCTCCCCTCATCGACTTCGGCCTGATCCCGGAAATTTTGTCCTTTTCCGGAAGCGAAGGCCTGCGGGGACTGTGGCGCCAGCTTGAAGACAGGATCCTCACCGTGCCGGTAAGGGACCAGGGCGTATGGATCGATCTGGATACCAAACAGGATTACCATACTATTCTGAAAGGAACGAAAAGCTTATGTATGTCGTAAACATTAATGGAAAAGACTATGAATCTGCACAGGACAAAAAACTTCTGCGCTTTCTGCGGGATGACCTGCATCTGACGGCCACCAAGGACGGCTGCAGCGAGGGCGCCTGCGGCACCTGTACCGTTCTGGTGGACGGCAAAAAAACAAAGGCCTGTGTGCCCGCACTCAGCAAGCTGGCCGGCAAAAAGATCCTGACCGTGGAAGGCATTGACCCGGAGGAGATGAAGATTTATGAGCACTGCTTTGCGGAAGCCGGCGCCGTACAGTGCGGTTTTTGCATCCCCGGCATGATCATTTCCGCAAAAAGCCTTCTGGACGTGAACCTTTCCCCCACCAGGGAAGATGTAAAAAAAGCGATCCGAGGCAACCTCTGCCGCTGTACCGGGTACAAAAAGATTGAGGAAGCCATCCTGATGGCGGCGGACTTCTTCCGGGAGAAAAAGGCCATTCCTCCTCAGCCCACCGTCCTTCATATGAACGAGCACTTCAAGCGCATCGATGCGGCTGAAAAGGTCAATGGCAGCGGCATATTTGCAGACGATATCTATCTGGATGGAATGCTTTATGCGAAGCCTGTTTATTCCAAATATCCCCGGGCCCGGGTGGACCGCATCGATATCAGCAAGGCCCTGGCCCACCCTGACTGCGTAAGAGTCCTGACAAAAAAGGACGTTCCCTGCAATAAGATCGGCCATATCAAGCAGGATTGGGACGTGATGATGGGCGAGGGCGACATTACCAGGTATGTGGGAAATGTCCTTGCGGTCATCGCCTCCAAAACCCGGGAATCCATGGAGGAGATCGCATCCCTCGTGGAGGTGGATTACACGGAGCTCACCCCGGTCACCACTCCCCAGGACGCCCTGAAGGGAGACGCCCCCATGATCCATGAGGACGGAAACATCATGAGCCGGGCAAACCTGGTGAGAGGAAACGCAGACGAGGCCATCCGCAATTCCAAATACGTGGTGACCCGCAAATACAAGACCACCTGGCAGGAGCACGGCTTTATGGAGCCGGAGTGCTGCGTGGCCCTTCCGGAGGGTGAGGACGGGCTTTTGATCTACACCACCAGCCAGTCTGTGTATGACGTACAGCGGGAGTGCGCCGCCATGCTGAAGCTTGACCCGGAGAAGGTACACTGCCATGCGCCTTTGGTAGGCGGCGGATTCGGCGGCAAGGAGGATATGTCCGTGCAGCAGTATGCGGCTCTGATGGCCTGGGTGACCAAGCAGCCGGTAAAAGTAAAGTTTACCCGTCAGGAATCCCTGAACTACCACGTGAAGCGCCATCCCATGGAGATGGAATTTACCACGGCCTGCGATGAAAACGGCATCCTCACCGGCATGAAGGGAGTCATCATCGCAGACACTGGCGCCTACGCTTCCTTGGGCGGCCCCGTACTCCACCGGGCCTGTACACATGCTGCCGGGCCGTACAATTATCAGAACATTGATATTTTCGGCATGTCCGTCTACACCAACAACGTGGTTTCCGGAGCCTTCCGCGGCTTTGGAGTGAGCCAAAGCTGCTTCGCCACGGAGATGAACATCAACCTTCTGGCAGAAATGGCCGGCATTGACGCCTGGGAATTTCGCCGCCGCAACGCCATCAAGCCGGGAGACGTGCTTCCCAATGGCCAGACAGCCGATCCAAACACCAACATGGCAGCCTGTCTGGACGCCTTGAAGGAGGAGTATCACAAGCATCCTTATGCCGGCATCGCCTGCGGCTTCAAGAACTCCGGTACCGGCATGGGCAAAAAGGATATCGGGCGCGTGCTTTTAAGCGTGGAGCAGGGCAAGATCCACATCCGCACCTCCGCCTCCTGTATGGGACAGGGCATCGGCCAGATGGTGCTGACGGAGATCTGTCATGTCACGGAGCTGGATCCCGCATTGTTCGTCTTTGAACATGCTGACACCGTCCGCACCCCCGACGCCGGAACCTCCACCGCTTCCCGCCAGACAGTGGTCACCGGAGAGGCAGCCCGCCGGGTAGGAGAAAAGCTGAAGCTGGCCCTGGAGGGCAAGACCCTGGCAGATCTGGAGGGACAGGAATTTTTCGGAGAGTATTCGGTCAAGACGGATCCCCTTGGAGCCATCAAGGACAATCCCATCAGCCACGTCTCCTATTCCTACGGCGCCCAGCTTATCGTGCTCAACGATGAGGGACGGATCACCAAAGCGGTCTCCGCCTTTGACGTGGGTACCCCAGTAAACATCCAGTCTGTGGAAGGTCAGATCGAGGGCGGTATGGTCATGGGTATCGGCTACGGCGTCACAGAAAAATTTGAGTGCGTGGACGGCTATCCCAAGAGCCGCCTCGGCACCATTGGCTTTATGAGAGCGGATGAGGCTCCAGAGCTTGAGGTAATCCTCTGCCAGCCAAAGGAAGAGGACAAGCTGCCTTATTCCCTGGGTGCCAAGGGCTGCGGCGAGCTCTGCATGATCCCCACGGCTCCCGCCTGTGCTCACGCCTATTACCGGTATGACGGAAAGTTCCGCCAGGTGCTTCCTCTGGAGGATACCCCCTACCGCCGCAAAAAATAACATCTATAACATCTATATTTGAATAAAGCTGTGTTCGGATAAAGTCTGTAAAATCTGAATTAGAACAAAACAGGAGCCGTCTTGTGAACTTGACGACTCCTGTTTCGTTATTTTCGGTTTCTATTTTTCATCTGAGGATTTCCAAAAGGCCCTCTTCTTGATTCCTATGATTTCCAGTCTGGGCCCTCTTTCCCTTCCCGGCCTTAGCCTCAAAGGCGGGGAAGAGCCTGCATCCGCCGAAACTCCTCATCCGTACATTTCACGTAGTGGGTTCCCTCCACATGGTGATAGGTTCCCTCCTCATAATGGATCCCGGACGTCTTGTAATCGTAAGACTCGGCCACCCGGTTTTTCTCCAGGGCCGGGTTGGGGGACGGGATGGCGGAGAGAAGGCTTCTGGTATAGGGATGCATGGGATTTGCAAAAATCTCCTCCGTGGTCCCTGTCTCCAGCAGGTGTCCCAGATGAAGGACTCCGATCCGGTCGGAAATGTATTTTACCATGGAAAGGTCGTGGGCGATGAACAGATAGGCGGTACCCGTCTCCTCCTGGATATCCTTCATCAGGTTCACCACCTGGGCCTGGATGGACACATCCAGGGCTGAAATACATTCATCCGCAATGATCAGCTTCGGATTCATGATCAGGGCTCTGGCGATCCCCACCCTCTGGCGCTGTCCCCCGGAAAACTGATGGGGATAACGGGTGGCGTGCTCCGGGGCCAGCCCC
The DNA here is from genome assembly GCA_030533315.1 of Eubacteriales bacterium. Next base: position 11,758 of record JAUNJL010000052.1, on the reverse strand, counting down.
ACCTTTTCCAGGATGGCCCGAATCTTTTCCTCTCGTTCCCCCTTGCTTCTATACATATGGTGGATGTCCAATCCCTCTCCCAAAATATCACTTACTTTTTTTCTGGGATTCAGAGAAGCCATGGGATCCTGAAAGATCATCTGCATCTGGGTGCGCAGGGCCTTGTTCGTATCCCTGGTCATTTTCCCACTGATATCCATCCCCTGGAACAGGATCCTTCCTGCGGTCGGGTCGTAAAGCCGGATAACGCTCCGCCCGATGGTGGATTTTCCAGAGCCGGACTCCCCCACCAGGCCGTAGGTCTCACCCGGGTAGATCTGGAAGGACACGTCCTCCACCGCATGGACGGTAAAGCTTTTGCTCACCCTGAAATACTGCTTTAAGCCTTCTACCTTCAGGATCGGCTCCGCATTATAATTGACTGCCATGTTCCCGAGCCTCCTTTTTCATTCTCTCAATACGCTTCTTCAGCTCTTCCGGCATCTCCACCTTGGGCGCCCTGGGATCCAGAAGCCAGGTGGCCGCAAAATGATCCTTGGTGATCTGGAACATGGGCGGCTCCAGCTTGTCATCGATCTCCAGCGCATACCGGTTTCTGGGGGCAAAGGCGTCACCCGGCTTTTCCCGGAGAAGGTTTGGAGGAGAGCCGGGGATGGTATAGAGACGGTCATCGTCCGTATCCAGATCCGGCATGGAGGAGAGAAGTCCCCAGGTGTAGGGATGTCTGGGATCATAAAAGATCTCGTCCGTGGTCCCCCTCTCCACAATCTTTCCCGCATACATCACGTTTACAAAATCAGCCACCTTGGCCACCACGCCCAGGTCATGGGTGATGTAGATGACGGAGATTCCCCTCTCTTTCTGGACCCGCTGGATCAGCTCCACGATCTTTGCCTGGATCGTCACATCCAGGGCCGTGGTGGGCTCGTCACAGATGAGAAGGTCTGGATTGCAGGACAGGGCGATGGCGATGACCACCCTCTGGCGCATACCGCCGGAAAGCTGGTGGGGATAGTTTTTCATCCTCTTCTCCGCATCCTCGATCCCCACCTCCTTCAAAAGCTTCACCGCCCGCTCCCAGGCCTCCGCCTTAGGCGTCTTGAAATGCCAGCGCATCCCCTCCATGATCTGCTTTCCGATGGTCATGGTGGGATCCAGGCTGGTCATGGGATCCTGGAATACCATGGCGATCCGCTTGCCATTGATGTGGCGCCGGATCCATTTTTTGTCCTTTTTCAGAAGGTCCACCGTCTCCGGCGACCCATCCTCGTGGTGGTAGCAAAATTCAATGCTTCCCTTCTCCACCGTGGCGTTTGCGGCCAGGATCCCCATGGCCGCCTTCATGGTCACAGATTTTCCGGATCCGGACTCCCCCACAATGGCCACGGTCTCTCCCTTGTACAGGTCGATGTTCACTCCCCGGATGGCATGTACCCTTCCGGCGGTCGTCTGGAAAGTGATATCCAGGTCCTTGACATTTAAAATTCTTTCATCTGACATGGGAATCACCTCACATTTCTTTTAATTTGGGATCCAGAGCCTCCCGCAGGCCATCGGCCACCAGGTTGAAGCTGAGCATCAAAAGGGCCATCACCACGATGGGGGGAATGATCTGGTAAGGGTGGGTAGTAAAGCTGTTAAAGCCCTCGGAGATCAGGGAGCCCAGGGAACACTGGGGAACCGGGATTCCCAGCCCCACAAAGCTGAGGAACGCCTCCGTAAAAATGGCGGTGGGAATGGAAAACATCACCTGAGTGATGATAGGGCCGATGATGTTGGGCAGAACCTCCCGGAAAATAATGAAAAAGCTGCCCGCCCCCAGGGTGCGGGAGGCCAGGACGAACTCCTGCTCCTTCAGCTTCAGCATCTCCGCCCGGGCGATCCGGCTCATCCCCACCCACTCTGTCAGCATCAGGGCGATCACGATGGTGACCATTCCAGGCTGCAGCACCAGAAGAAGGAGGGTCACGATGACCAGGCGGGGGATCCCGTTGGCGATTTCCAAAATACGCTGCATCACCATATCCACCTTTCCTCCGAAATAACCGGAGATCAGGCCGTAGCTCATACCGATGAGCATGTCGATGATGGCCGCCGCCACGGCAATGATCAGGGACACCCGGGCCCCGGACCAGGTGCGGGTCCAGATATCGCGGCCAAAATTGTCGCTCCCGAACCAGTAATAGGTGTCCTCCAGCCCCTTGTCCACGTAATTGTTGATGGTCTTGGAGCCCCTGGTGGTGCGCATGGTCTCACTTCCATCCAGGATCCCGAATTTCTCAAGAGCCTTCACCCGGGGCGCCAGATTTTTTTCACTTAAGGTCTGCCCCGAGTAGGTATACCCGTTCATCCCGGGGCCAATGGCCGCCATGGTGGTGATGAGCACGATGAGGATCAGCCCCACCACGGCACTGGTCTTCCTGAAATAGCGGACGAAAACGTCCTTCCAGAAGCTTTGGGAGGCATAGTTGGCGTCAATACCGATCTCTTTTGCGTTGTCCTTCAGCCGAAAGTCCGAATCCACCGGAACATAGGCTGCCCCCTGGCCTGCGGCCGCCGTCGTTGTTTTCTTCATATCCCTTTAGTCTCCTTTCTTCGCCAGACGGATCCGGGGATCGATCACGCCGTAGAGGATATCCACCACCAGCATGATCCCGATGTACATGGCTGAATAAATAAAGCTTAAGGCAATGACCACATTGTAGTCGTTGGACTGGATGGCATTGACCAGAAGGCTCCCCACCCCGGGAATGGCAAAGATCTTTTCCACCACCAGAGATCCGGTCATAAGATCCACGATCAAGGGAGCTAAGACGGTGATGATGGGGATCAGGGCGTTTCTCAGGGCGTGGCGGAAGATCAGCGCCGCGCCGGAAATCCCCTTGCTCTCCGCAAGGAGCATGTAGTCACTTCCCAAAACCTCCAGCATTTCACTCCTGGTAAACCGGGCAATGGAGGCCATGGTAAACATGGACAGGGAAATGCTGGGAAGCACGCTGGAGGAAAAGGCCTCCCTGACGTTGTAAAGCATGGGAAACCACTGGAGACGAAAGCCCATGGAATAGCTGAGGGCCAGGGCGAACACGTAGGAGGGCACCGACACGCCGATGACGGAGATCACCGTCGCAAGGGAATCCCAGATGGTGTTGTGCTTCAATGCGGCCAAAAGCCCCAGCAGCAGTCCCAGCACGGCTCCAATGGCCACCGCCATCCCCCCAATCCCGATGGAAATGGGCAGACGGCTCTGGATCATCTGAACGATGGGAGTGTTTTTGGAAATGTTGTAGCTGACACCCAGGTCCCCCTTCAGCATATTTTTTGCGTAATTGAAGAACTGGATGACGATGGGCTGATCCAGCCCGTATTTTGCATAAAGTGCGGCTCTCTGGTCATTGTTCAGCTTCTCATCATTGAAGGGCGACCCTGGCATGAGCTGCATAAGGATAAACAGGACAAGCAGAATGGCCAGAAGGGTAAACAATGAGGTCAGCAGCCGCTTAACCGTATATTTTTTCACGTTGTTCCTCCTCGGATAACCGTTTCGGCAGGTCTGCTGTGCGCAGACCGTAAAAAATGATGGGAATGGAGAAGCGTCTGGAAAACAGCAGAGCCTCTCATCTGAAAAGCCGCACCGGGTCAGACCACGGTGCGGCTGGATGAATAATTTCCCCTGGAAGCTTCCAGGACAATAGGGCTGAACCAGCCAAGAAGATCCTTCCCCGCCTGAGACAGGCTTTCATGGGGCGGACCCTCCGCCGACTGCGGAACAGGGCCGGCCAGCCGAAGCGTCATTTAGAAGAGCCGTCTGCTTATTCAGCCTTGACAGCGCCCTTGTAGACGCGGTTCAGAGCCACCGGATGGAAATCGATACCGGTCACGGCGCTGGAAAGCATCTGTGCATTTGCCTGTGTGTACAGCGGGAAGATCACGGCCTCGTCCATCACCAGCTTCTCTGCGTCATACAGCCTTGCCCAGCGTCCCTCGGCGTCCGTGCAAAGCTCGCCGGTGGTGCACTCCGCAATGATGGCGTCATATTCCTCGTTGCTCCACAGGCCATAGTTGTTGGAGTTGCCTGTGATCCACATTCCAAGATAGGTCATGGGATCTGCGTAGTCCGGTCCCCAACGGGTAAGGGCAACCTGGAAGTCGCCGTTCTGCATATCCTCCACCCTCTGCTTCTTGGGCTCGATGGTCAGGTTCACCGTCAGGCCGGGAAGAGTGGTCTCCCACTGCTCCTTCAGAACCTGCGCAACCTTCTGGGGTGCGTCGTCCGCATCCACGATCATATCCAAAGTCAGCTCCTGGATACCCAGCTCCTCCAGGCCTGCGGCCCACAGCTCTGCCGCCTTGGCAGCATCGTAAACGCACACATCCTGGTATCTTGTCTGATCCTCGGAGTAGTCAGATCCGTCGGGACCAGCTGCAAACTGCATGGGAACAGCGGTATATGTAGGAATGGAACCATCCTTCAGCACGTCCCCCGTGATGGCATCCCGGTCGATGGCCATGGTCATTGCCATACGGACGTTCAGGTTCGCAAGCTCCGGAACCGCTGAGATGTTGGGGCTCACATACCACAGATAGCCTGCGCCGATGGTGGCAAATTCCGGATCATCCGCAACCTGATCCACCTGCTCGCCGTTTACCAGGGTGATGTCAAGGGCGCCCGTCTGATAGCTCATGAGAGCCTGCTGGGAGTCCTGGATCACCTGATAATTCAGTCCGGGAAGGGACACTCTGTCGGCGTCATAATAATCCTCGTTTTTGGTGAGGTGGAAGGCCGTTGCAGCCGGCTGATAATCATCCAGGATAAAAGCGCCGTTGGAGAGGGTGGTCTCCGGGCTCGTCCCAAAGGTATCGCTGCAGGTCTCAAAGAAGGCCTCGTTCACCGGATAAAAAGTAGGGAAGTACATCAGGGACAGGAAGTAGGAAACCGGAACATTCAGCTTTACCTCCAGGGTCTTCTCATCCACAGCCGTGACGCCCAGCTCACTTTTGTCCATTTCGCCGGCAATGATCTCAGCCGCATTTACCACCTGTCCGATGTCGCTGAGCATGTAGGCATACTCGGACGCAACGTCCGGATCCACGGCTCTCTGCCATCCAAACACGAAATCCTCCGCGGTGACGGGATCGCCGTTGCTCCAGCTTGCATCCCGAAGATGGAAGGTGTAGGTCAGTCCATCGTCGGAAAGATCGTAGCTTTCTGCGATGGCAGGAACGGCCTGTCCGTCAGAATCCATCTGCATCAGGCCATCGGTGTAGCAGGCAAGGACCTCAAAGGACGTTCCGTCCGTCGCCTGCTGGGGATCCAGAGACTCAACCGGTGTCTCCACCATGATGTTGAGGTCAGAGGTGCTGGCCTCCGCTGCCATGGTCACGGTTCCCGTGCTCATCAGGCCCACAGCCATGGCAGAAGCGGTCAAAAGAGCGGTGATCGCTTTTGACTGTCTCTTCATAAGTTCATTCCTCCTTTTTTATAAAAAGAATGCAGGGAGGCACCGGATCAGGCGCCTCCCTGCGCTCACTTTTTAGCATTATACCACGTCAAAGGGAGAAAGTAAAGATGAAATTTTTATGAACGGCAGAATCTCCTCCCCCGAAGACGCATGGGACAAATCTCTGCCTGATGCCTGGGGCAGCTGCCTCTAAGCCGCCTGGGTTTCATCCTCCGGCCCCTTCCCCTTGGGAAGGATGACTGTGATGGCCGTTCCCATACCCAGCTCACTTTCCACCCGTAGGGTTCCGCCCAGGAAGGTGACCCCGTGCTTCACGATGGAAAGCCCCAGGCCCGTACCCCCGATCTCCTTGGAGTGGCTCTTGTCCACCCTGTAGAACCGCTCAAAGATGCGACCCTGATCCTCCCTGGGGATACCGATCCCGGTATCCTTCACGGTGATGGTGACCTCCTCCTCCTTTTCCTCTAGAAGGATGCTGACCGTCCCGTCATTTTTGTTATATTTTACCGCATTCTCACACAGATTGTGGAGGATCTCCTCCAGGATGGGGGGTACCGTCCGCACGGCGGCCGCACCTCCAATGTAAAGGTGGACATTCTGACGCTTCGCCTCGTCCCTCAGATTTCCAAAAACCTCCTTGGACATGGCGTACAGATCCACATCCGTCCACTCGTAGGGAATGGCGCCCTCGTCCAGCTGGGAAATCTTGATCACATCCTGCACCAGGGAGATCAGCCGCTGCGCCTCCCGGTAGATCCTGCCTGCAAAGGCCTTGATGTCCTCCTCCTTCACGTAGCCGTCCTGAATGATCTCCGCAATCCCGGAGATGGAGGTGAGAGGCGTTTTCAGCTCATGGGAAACATTGGCGGAAAATTCTCTTCTCAGATTTTCTCTCTCCACCCGCTCCGTCACGTTCATCAGAAGAAGGACCGCTCCCTCCACCTGGCCGTCCCTGGTCACCGGGTTTGCAATGAGCTGGATATCCTCGCCGTCGATCTTCATGGTAACCTCGGTATGGGATCCCTCCAGGACCTTGCCGATGATCTCCCGAAATTCCTCGTTTCTGCTCAGGGAGTACACGCTGTCCCCATTCTTAGGATCCTGCACCTTAAAAAGCTTCCATGCACTGGAATTGCCTGACAGGATCATGGTGTACCGATCTATCACCAGGAGACCCTCCTGCATGTTTTCCGTGATGATTGAGAACTCCTCCTGCTGCCTCCCCGCCGTCTCCAGCTGCTTGGCAATAAGCCGGTTCTGCTTGTACATCCGGCTGAGCAGAGGGGAAATCTCATCATAGACCTGATTCTCCTCCGGGTGCTCCAGATCCAGCTGGTTGATGGGCTCCACGATCCTCTGGGAAATCCTGGAGGCGAACAGGCCAGACAGCACCATCATGGCCAGCACCACCCACAGCATGGGCTGGATCAGCTCTCTCACCAGAGCCAGAAGGGAAAACTGGGTGCTGGACACCCTGAGAACATTCCCATTGTCCAGGCGCAGGGCGTAATAGGTGGTTTTCTCTGACAGGGTGGCGGACATCCGAAAGGATCTCCCCACGCCCTTGGACAGAGCCTTTTGGACCTCTTCCCTGTCCCCGTGATTTTCCATTTCAGACGCATCTGCCACACTGTCATAGAGAACCGTCCCATCCTTTTGGATATAGGTGATCCTGGCGTCCTTATTCCGTATGCCCTCCAGGTACTGGGTCCCCCACTCTGAGACGCCGCCAGCCAGATAGGAGGCTTCCTTTTCAAGCTCCTTTGCGATCTGATTCCCAAAATGGTGATACAGGATACCCATCATAAAGGTTAGTCCCAGCCCTAAGACGATGGCTGAGACTATCATGATGGACTTGAAAACTTTTTTCGTCAATGTCCCATCCTCTTTCCGCTTACTCCAAAAGCTGCTGATGCTCGTTATTCCGGTGTTCCCCGATGATGGAATACTCCACCCACTCTGCGATATTGACCGCATGATCCCCAATGCGCTCGAAATACTTGGCCGCCATCAAAAGATCCAGACCGGCCTTTGCGTCCATTTCTCCTCCGTAGATCAGCTTCGCCAGCTTGTCCTTGATCTCGTCAAAGGAGGCGTCCACCACGTCGTCGTCCTGAATCACCTGGCGGCAAAGCTCCAGATCACTTTTCACGAAAGCATCCACGCATTCCGTCACCATCTTCTCTGCGCTGGCAGCAATCTTTTCCACGTCCACGGGAATGGCCACACTCTTGTCTATGTATCGGGCGATATCGGCGATGTCCGCCGCCTGATCCCCAATCCGTTCCATGTCTGAAACCATTTTCAAGGCTGCGGAAACCGCCCGCAGATCCTTCGCCACCGGATGCTGATGAAGGAGAAGGCTCAGGCAGTGCGTCTCAATCTCCCTCTCCTTGGCGTCGATCTCCTTGTCCGTTTCAAAAACGATATGAGCCAGCTTTTCTCCCTCTCCCTGGATCGCCCGGGCAGAAAGGGAGATGGCTTTCTCGCAAAGACTTCCCAGGGTGATCAGCTCCACGTGCAGCTCTTCCAGCTGCCGTTCAAATTTTGTACCCATAGTATCAACCAAACCTTCCTGTGATATAATCCTCTGTCCGCTTATCCGACGGCATGGAGAACAGCTTATCCGTATCCTCGTACTCTACCACCTCTCCCAGAAGGAAGAACGCCGTCCTGTCCGAAATACGGGTGGCCTGCTGCATATTGTGGGTCACGATGACGATGGTGTAATCCTTCTTCAGCTCCATGGCCAGCTCCTCGATCTTGGAGGTGGAGATGGGGTCCAAAGCCGAGGTAGGCTCATCCATGAGGAGCACCTCCGGCTGCACGGCCAGCGCCCTGGCAATACAGAGACGCTGCTGCTGACCGCCGGACATCCCAAGTGCGCTCTTTTTCAGACGGTCCTTCACCTCATCCCAGATGGCCGCATCCCGCAGAGATTTCTCCACGATCTCATCCAGCTTTGCCTTGGAACGGACACCATGGGTTCTGGGGCCGTAGGCAATGTTGTCATAAATGCTCATGGGGAAGGGATTGGGCTTCTGGAAAACCATCCCCACTCGCTTGCGCAGCAGGTTCACGTCCATGTTCCCATAAATATCCTCTCCGTCAAGTGATACCTTTCCCGTGATGACGCAGCCCTCCACCAGGTCATTCATCCTGTTCAGGGATTTCAGCAGGGTGGATTTGCCACAGCCGCTGGGCCCGATGTAGGCCGTGATCTTCTTCTCAGGAATCTCCATGTTGATGGTTTTCAGGGCATGGAAATTACCATAATGAAGGTTCATGTTCTCTATTGAAATTTTCGTCCTCTCGCTCATTGTGCTTTATCCTTTCGCAATACGTTTTGCCGCCACGCCTGACAGCCAGTTAATGAACAATACAAACAGCAGGATGATCACCGCCGTCGCCGCCGCCTGGTTCATATGAAGACCCTCGCTGGAGAGCACGTACATATGAAGGGCCAGGGTACGCCCGGAGCTCATCAGATTCTGTGCGATATCCGGCAGAGTACCAGAGGTGTACAGAAGGGCTGCCGTCTCTCCCACCACTCGTCCGATGGCCAGGATGATACCGGCCAGGATGCCCGGCACTGCGGAAGGAAGAACGATGGTAAAAATGGTACGCAGCTTGCCGGCCCCCAGTCCGAAGCTGGCCTCCCTGTAGGAGTCAGGAACGGATCTCAGCGCCTCCTCCGCGGTACGCATGATGAGGGGCAGGATCATGATCACCATGGTCATGGCGCCGGACAGCATGGACAATCTCCACTTCAATGTGGTCACAAAGAACAGCATACCGAACAGACCGAAAACGATGGAGGGAATACCGGAAAGAGTCTCTGCAGTGATGCGGATCAGGCTCACGAACCGGCTTCCTTTGTTTGCATATTCCACAAGATAGATCGCAGCGAAGATCCCAAGGGGAGCGGCGATCAGCAGGGAAATGATGGTCATGATAAAGGTGTTGATCAGGGAGGGCACCAGGGAGACGTTCTCCGAGGTGTACTCCAGGCTAAAAAGATCCGCACTCAGGTACGGGATTCCCTTCACCAGGATGTAGATCACCAGAAAGGCAAGCATGGCGAAGGTGGCTGCGGTGGCCAACAGGGTCAAAAGGGCCAAAGCTCCCGACATGGGATGGCGCAGATAAGAGCGCATCTGGTCCGACATGGTGATCGTGTTTCGTTTCTTTGATGCGTCGGGCGCTTCCGCCACGGCGGAGGTATTGTTAATCAGCATACGGAGACCTCCTGTTCAGTAAGGAAAGACTTAGGTTGATGATCAAGATGAAGACAAAGAGCACCACGGCCGTTGCGATCAGGGCTTCTCTGTGAAGTCCGCTGGCGTAGCCCATCTCCGTCACGATGTTCATGGTCATGGTACGGACGCCCTTCAAAAGCCCCTTTGGCATACGAGGCTGGTTTCCGGCGATCATGACAACGGCCATGGTCTCACCGATGGCCCTTCCGATTCCCAGCACCACGCCGGCCAGAATACCGGACTTTGCGGCGGGAAGCACCACGAAAAAGATGCTTCTCTCCTTTGTGGCTCCAAGCGCAAGGGAGCCCTCGTAATAGCTCTCAGGAATGCTTCGGATCGCAGATTCCGTCACACCGATGATGGTGGGAAGAATCATCATTCCCAGAAGAAGGATGGCCGCCAGCATACTGGTTCCGGTCCCGCCGAAGGTGTTTCGGATAAAGGGAACCAATACCACCAGGCCAAAGAATCCATACACGATGGAGGGCACGCCGGCCATAAGCTCAATACCGGATTTCAGCGGCCCGTAGATCCTCTTGGGACAGTAGCGGGCCATAAACACGGAGGTAAACAAGGCGATGGGAACTCCCACCAGGATCGCCCCTCCCGTGACATAAATACTGGCCACGATCATGGGCAGGATGCCAAATTTGTTGTTTGCAGGCTTCCAGAGCTCCCCGAAAAGAAATTTCAGGGGACCGATCTTTGCAATGGTAGGCAGACCATTGGCAAACAGGAAGATGCAGATCAGAAATACTGCCAGCACCGAAGTACATGCAGCGATCATGAAAATGATCTTCATACCTTTTTCTTTCATTTGATTCATACCGATACCTGTCTTTCTATTCCTCTGGTGTTCAAGATGCCAGGCACATAGGAAAGGGTTCCTGGCCCTCCCCGCCTGCGGAGCCTTTTCTTATATGCCTGGTAGGGCAAACGGCGCGGACATGCACTATGTTTTGCTGACACACCCGAGCCGTTCTCTTTATCCCTTCAGGCAATCTCTCTTACCAGAAATGAATCCTATTTCTATTTTTTACATGCTTTGCAGCGATTACTCTGCAAGCTCCTCCCAGGTCATCGTCTCGCCTGTGAAGATTGCCTTCACCTGCTCGCTGGTCAGATCCTCTGTCTCGTTGCTGTTGTTCACGATCACGGCGATACCGTCCTTTGCGATCACGGTAGCGGTCAGACCATCCTCTTCCTCTTCCTTTAAATTACGGGAAGCCATACCGATATCGAAGATGCCATCCTTTGCGGAGGTGATACCGGTGGTGGAATCACTCTGCTGTACCTCTACGGTCACGTCTGCGTTCAGCTCCTGATAAGCCTCTGCCAGCTTCTCCATAACCGGAGTCACGGAAGAAGAACCGCCTACGACAACCTTGCCGGAAACGCCGGCGCCCTCATATGCAGCCGCCTCCTGGTCTGCCTTGATGTAGCCGTTGTCCTCTACCACCTGCTGTCCCTCTGCGCTCATGATGAAAGCCATGAAGTCCTGTGCTGCCTCGTTGAGATCCTCTGTAAATACAACGTTGAAGGGACGGGATACCTTGTAGGTGTCGTTGGAAACGTTCTCCACGCTTGCCTCTGCTCCGTCGATCTTCACAGCCTTTACGGTGTCATCCAGAGAACCAAGAGAAATATAGCCGATGGCGTTCTCATCGCCGGAAACGGTGGTCATCATAACGGAGGTGCTGTTGGTGATGCTGGCCTCCTCTGTGGTCATATCTACTTTCTCGCCGTCAATCTTCTCTTCAATGCCAAACAGCTCGATGAACGCACCTCTTGTTCCAGAACCGTCCTCACGGGAAATTACGGAAATATCTCCGCTTGCCGCATAAGCTGCGCCGGAAAATACGGTAGTGCCAACGATTGCTGCTGTTAAAACTGCTGCGATTCTTTTTTTCATGATTACTTCTCTCCTCTTTCTTGCATGTATATGATTTCTTTGATGCCTTATTGACAAGCTTCAGTATACGGGGGAGAGGTTAAATGTGAAAGTTCGGTAATGTAAAAAAACCGTAAAAATTTTTCGCA
>JAUNJL010000142.1 GCA_030533315.1 Eubacteriales bacterium | reverse complement strand
CCTTCCCCCTCGCACCCCTCCGGTGGCAACCGAGTAAAAATGAAAAATAAAAAGTAACACACAAAAAAAGGGGGTGGAGGGGAGCCATCCCTCCCGGTGCAACCCCTTACTATTAAAAAATGATAGATATTTCTGATGGTACGTGGTATGATAAAGTCAGAAACAAGAGTGCTATTTCAAGAAAGGATGATGATTATGGCATTGGCACAGGCAACAAAATCCCGTGAAACAACTTATACGATCAATGATGCAATGGATGTTCTTCTGTCAAAGCTGGATGAAGCCATTGAGGATATGGAAAAGGGAAGAGTGCAGACAGTGGAAGAAGCATGGGAAGAAATTGATGCAGTATAAGGGGGATGGATGGAAAACAGGAAATACAAAGTTGTGGTTGCCCAGAGCGGCAAGCTGGATGTGAAAGAAAAGAAGAAATATATCCTTCAGCAGTTTAAGTACCGGGAGTATGCAGAGAATTTTTCCAAAAAGATTAAAAAAGCGGTTCTTGCTCTTGATACATTTCCGACAGGATATAATACAACAGGCTTCCGGTATCGCGGCTATGATATTTACATGAAACCGTGTGAATCTTATCTGTTGTTTTATACAGTGGATGAAGCAGCGAAAACAGTTACGGTTCTGCGAGTGATGCAGGATGGGATGGATTGGCAGTACATTATCAATCGCTGGCTGCGGGAAAACGCATAAAAAATACAAAAAGACAGAAACGACAGGCAGAAAGAGATTCTTAAAAAAGCTGAAAAACTGAAAACTATGGCTGAAAATCTGAAGGACAGCACCTGCAAAGCAGAACAGTTTGCCAATGAAATGGCAGAATGTGCAGAGATCAAAGAGCTGACCACAGCCATAGGAAATCGTCTTATCGAAAAGATTGAGGTATCTGAACCTCGGACCATCGATGGAGAGAAAGTCCAGAATATCCGGATTTTCTATAAGCTCGTTGGAGAAATCAATTAAATTCCCACAATACACCTATCATTAAGAGCGATTAAAGCGTGCCCGGAAGGGGGAGCGCAAGGGGAAAGGGCAAAAAGTCCCGCCCACCTTGACTTTACGCCAATACAATGCTAAACTTTAGTGAGTTGCTGAAAACGGAGCAGAGCACCCCCTTTCCGTATCGGAAGGGTCCCATATCCTTTTCCTGGTCCTTTACCTTCGGAAAAGGCAGTCTCCCCACCCGTTTTTGGAAAAACAGGAGGATAAAAAAATGATCGATGGAAAAAAAGTGTTGTTCAGCGGAATGCAGGCAACCGGTAACCTTACCTTGGGAAACTACCTGGGGGCGCTGAAAAACTGGATAACCTTAAGCGATGAATATGAATGCTTTTACAGCGTGGTGGATATGCACTCCATCACCATCCGTCAGGATCCGGCGGAGCTTCGCAGAAGGGCAAGGAATCTTCTGACTCTCTATATCGCGGCGGGGCTTGACCCGAAGAAAAACTGCATTTATTACCAGTCCCATGTGTCCGGCCATGCCGAGCTGTCCTGGATCTTAAGCTGCTTTACCTACATGGGGGAGCTGAACCGGATGACCCAGTTCAAGGACAAGGCCGCGAAGCATGCGGATAACATCAACGGTGGGCTTTTCACCTATCCGGTGCTCATGGCGGCAGATATTCTTCTCTACCAGGCGGACGTGGTGCCGGTGGGGATCGACCAGATGCAGCATTTGGAGCTGACAAGAAACGTGGCAGAGCGGTTCAATAACCTTTACGGGGACGTGTTCACCGTGCCGGAGGCATACATCGGGAAGGTGGGAGCTAAGATCATGAGCCTTCAGGATCCCTCCAAAAAGATGTCCAAGTCCGATGAGAACCCCAACGGCAGCATTTACCTTATGGACGATCCGGACACCATCATGCGGAAGTGCAAGCGGGCGGTGACGGATTCTCAGGCCTGCATCCGTTACAGCGACGAGCAGCCGGGGCTGAAAAACCTCATCGACATTTACAGCGCCTGCACAGGCAAGACCCCTGACGAGACGGTGCGGGAGTTTGAGGGGAAGGGCTACGGCGAGCTGAAGCCGGCTGTAGGAGAAGCTGTGATCAGCGTCCTGAAGCCATTGCAGGAGGAGTTCGCAAGGCTTTCCAAGGATAAGGCCTACATCGACTCCGTGATCAAGGAAAACGGGGAAAAGGCTTCTTACTATGCCACGAAGACCCTTCGGAAGGTGCAGAGGAAGGTAGGCTTCCCGGACCGTATCCGGTAGGCGGGATTTTCCTACAAAAGCTTGTAAGATCACCTGGCGGGGCGCTTTGCCCTGCCGAAATTGAACGCAGAAATATGGAGGCAGCAGGGATGAAACGGAAATTATTGGCAGTTCTTTTAACGGCAGTTCTTTGCGGAAGTATGATGGCAGGCTGCGGCGGCAAGGAGACTACGAAGGAGTCCGCCGACCAGTCGGAGGAGGCAGTTTCCGAGGAGGAGGCTGACGCGGCAGGCTTTTCTGACGGCGAGGAGAAGGAAACGGAGACAGAAGAGAACACAGAGGAGGGACAGTCTCAGGAGGCGGAGGAGCCCTCGGAGGATACACAGGATGATGCGAAGGGCATCCACCATGCGGAGATCGAGGTGAAGGATTACGGGACCATCCAGGTAGAGCTGGACGGGGACCAGGCGCCTCTCACGGTGGCGAACTTTATCAAGCTGGTGAAGGGCGGCTTCTATGACGGCCTCACCTTCCACCGCATCATAGAGGGCTTTATGATCCAGGGAGGAGACCCCCTGGGAAATGGCACCGGCGGCTCTGACGAGAACATCAAAGGCGAGTTCGCCAGCAACGGCGTCAAAAACGACATTTCCCACACAAGAGGCACCATCTCCATGGCCAGAGCCTCCGACCCGAACAGCGCCAGCTCCCAGTTCTTTATCATGCACCAGGACGGCACCTACCTGGACGGAGAGTATGCCGCCTTCGGCCACGTAACCGAGGGCATGGATGTGGTAGACGCCATCTGTAAGGATGCCAAGCCCGCAGA
>JAUNJL010000051.1 GCA_030533315.1 Eubacteriales bacterium | reverse complement strand
CCCAGGATGATACCTGCAATACCCGGAAGCGTAAGGGTAATGTCAAAGGCATTGAGTGTAACGAGCACCAAGGCCGTGTAAAAAATCAGTGCGATGGCCGCAACGGCACCGGGCACACGGTAAACCAGGATCATAAACAGAATCACCAGCGCAAGACCAATAGCGCCGGCAAGCACGCTGGTCCTGATCGCCTCCTCACCAAGCTGTGCGGCAACCACGCTGGAACGGATCTCCTCCAATTCCAGGCTCAGAGAACCGATACGGATGTAGGAGGCAAGCTCCTGGGCCTCCTCCACGCTGGACATCCCGTTGATCTCCGCCTGACCTCCCGTAATGGCTTCATTGACCGTTGGAGCGCTCAGAACGCCATCATCATAAATGATCGCAATCTGTTTGTTGACGTTCGCCTTCGTAGCCTCCGCAAATTTCGTCTTGCCTTCACTTGTCATGGTCAGGCTGACCACATACTCCCTGGCACTTGAATTGTCTCTCTGGACCGCTCCTCCTTCTGCGTCCGCAATGTCCGTACCTTCCAGCACGACACCGCCGGCTTCCCGGATCTCATCCAGAGGTCTGGAAAGAGAATACCCTGTGGGGCTGTTGGCATCGTAGGCAAAGTTCTCGTTTCCCTCTTCATCCTCCTGCGTGATGAAGCAGAGAGATCCCGGCTTTCCCAGCTCTTCCAGAATGGCGTTCGCATCTGTGACACCCGGAATCTCCACGTTGATACGATTAGAACCCTCCTGATAAGCCTGGGCTTCCGTACTGTACGATTCCACACGCTTTTGCAGCTTGTAGGTGGTGTCCTTCATATCCTCACTGCTGGGATTGCTCTCCTTCGCCTGATAGGTAATGCTGACGCCACCTGCCAGATCAAGACCTGTCTTGATGTTTTTTGCCGCACCAGTCCCCGTAGGGCCGAACCCAATCCCTGCCGTATAGCAAAACAGCACAGTGACGGCCAGCGTCAGAACCAGCACTACAATTCCTCTTGATTTTTTCATTGTTCCTGTCCCTTCTTAAATGAGATTTCATTTTCCGCTAAAGCGGCTTTTATCATGATGGCACACTCCACACGCTTCCTCTGGAGCTGACACCCGATTTCATAATTGCCATTGATGTCCTTCTGGAAATGATAAGCATTCGCCGCACATCCTCCGCTGCAATAGAACCTGGCAAAGCACTCCCGACACGCTGGCTTCGTATAGACATTGCAGCGGCCAAAGGCCTCCTGGATCTCCGGCCTTGTAATCCCCTCGTCCACGTTGCCCATCAGGTACTCTTCCTCCCCAACAAACTGGTGGCAGGGATAGAGATCCCCCCAGGGCGTCACCGCCAGATACTCCGTACCGGATCCGCAGCCGGAAAGACGCTTGTACACACAGGGCCCTCCCGTCAGGTCAATCATAAAATGGAAAAAGTTGAACCCCTTTCCCTCCTTCTCCCTGGCGATCATCTCCTTCGCCAAAAGGTCATATTCCTCCAAAATCCTGGGAATGTCCTCCTCTCGGATCGCATACTCCTCTCCCTCGGCGGCCACCACCGGCTCCACGGAAATCTGACGGAAGCCCAGATCTGCCAGATGGAGCACATCCTTGGAAAAATCCAGGTTGTGATGCGTAAAAGTCCCTCTCACATAGTACTTTTCCTGATTCCTGGACTCCGCAAACCTTTGAAACTTCGGCATGACCAGGTCATAGCTCCCTGCTCCCCTGCGGAAGGGACGCATATAGTCATGTACCTCTTTTCTTCCGTCCACGCTTAGAACCACGTTGGCCATCTCCCTGTTGCAAAACTCCATCACCTCGTCATCCAGCAAAACGCCATTGGTGGTCAGGGTAAACCGGAAGTTTTTGTTGTGGAGCTTCTCCTGCTCCCTTCCATACTTTACCAGGTCCTTCACGACCTGCCAGTTCATCAGCGGCTCTCCGCCAAAAAAATCCACCTCCAGGTTCCTTCTGGAGCCGGAATTTGCGATCAAAAAATCCAGGGCCTTCTTCCCCACCTGGAAGGACATAAGCGCCCTTCTCCCGTGATATTCCCCTTCTTCCGCAAAGCAGTAACGGCAAGCCAGATTACAATCATGGGCAATGTGCAGGCACAGGGCCTTCACTACGGTCTGTCTGTTTTCCGTAAACTGGTCAATGGCAGCTTCATAAACATCTTTTGTAAAAAGCATACCCTCCTCTTCCAGCTTTCGGCACTCCGCCAACGAGGTCCTGACGTCCTCCCTGGAGAACCGATCACCAAGCTTTCCAGCAATGACCTCATCCGTCAAGCCCTCCTCCAGGTAAGGAAGTACCTCGTAGGTCACCTCATCCACCAGATGGATACAGCCGCTGTTAATATCCAGCACAAGGTTGAAGCCATTGCTTTTGTAACGGTGAATCAGACTCATGTTTCTGATATCCTTTCTAAACGAACTAATAAAAAACAAGTGAAAAACAATGAAAGCCTTCCGGCCTCCTTTTTTTTGCAAAGCAGCGCCAAATGCCCCGCAGCAAGCTACGGGGCACGGGGCTTGTAGTCGCAGCAAACTGCGGGGTATTCCACACTCACGATACGCTCTTAGCGCACTCCCTATAAATACCACGAAAAAGACGGCATCTGGCCAGGCATGGCCTTTTGCCATCCTCCCCATGGCGAACCACCGGGATCCCAAGCTGCGAACCCTCCCGCCGTCCACGCCAGAGGGTTCGCAGCCAGATCACAGCCGTCCGCTCCCTGCACAAGGACGGCCGGCAAAACAGCAGTCTTACTTATGCTCGCAGCTCTGGTTTCCCACTGTGCAGGACGTCTTGCAGGCAGACTGGCAGGATGTCTGGCACTCTCCGCATCCGCCCTTTTTCACAGTATCCTGCAGGTTTTTTGTATTTAACGTCTTAATATGCTCCATCACGGAATCCTCCTTATGTATAAGATGTAGAAGCTGTACAAACGTAGAAGCCTCTGCCGCCCCTCACGGCTCTGCCGGGGCGCAGCCTGTCTTGGGATAGTATAGCATAAAACTTTACATTTTGAAACCCCTTTTTTTCACTGGCCGCCATTTGCGGCCGCCCCGCAAACCACTGCTGTCAGGTACACGCAGGCAGGGCGATATCCAGCCGCCTGGGCCTGGAAGCCGGATTTTATGGTTCCGGTACATTGGCGCTTTCTTACGACAGCATCCCTCCCAGAGTCCCCCCTCCCAGACACATGAAAAGAGTGGTCACCGCATGTCCCAGGGACATATCCCATTTCCCCTGCACCACGAAGGAGACGAAGGCCAGCAAAAGAAAGTAAAAAAGTCCCACTCCCAGGCCCCACAGATATCTGTCTCTCCTTACAAGCTTCCCCACCATAAAGCCTCCCATGAGGCAGGAAAAAATGTAGGCGGCCAGGATCCCCAGCTCCACCGGCTTTTCCCCCAGATCAAACTGAAACAGCAGAAAGGCAAGGAGCAGGAGCAGAAGACCTGTAATGGAGTAAGCAAAAAGAAGAGATTTTAAAACAGCTCTGATCTTCATAAAACAACCCTCCCATAAAAGCTATGAGAGGGTGTCTCCACGTATGCCTTATTTTACCTTTTTCTTGACCGCCGAAGCGACTGCGGCAACGGCCGCCGCTGCTGCCGCCAGGAGCGCCATCCCGCCGACGGGCGTCTCATCTCCCGTCAGCACCGCCTTCACCAGATCGCCTCCCGATGAGGAAGTGGTTCCCTGACTCTGTCCGCCGCCGGCATAGGAGGCGGCGGAGCCGCTGGTCCCCGCATTCCCGCCTGACGAGGTACTCCGGCCTGCCGTTTGGGAAACCGGTGTTTCCTGCCGGCCTCCTCCTGTACCAGACGCCGTCCTCGTCACCGTGGGAGCCGCCGTCGGTGCGGCCGTAACGCCCCCTCCCGCATTTTCATAGTGCTTTTTTGCAATATCCTCGCCCACCAGAGGCCTGCTCCCGGCGATCCCAAAGGGACTGAACGAATGAGTGCTGAAGATCATGGTGCCGCCGTTGACACTTGGCACGATCGTCTCCGTTGCCCCATTATCCAAAAGATGCTCAATGCTGTACTCGTATCCAGCCTTTACCGGGATCGTCACACTGATGTATTCTCCATCCGGTATCACATACTCCACATCGTTTTTCAGATCCCAAAGCTCAAACTCATAAGACTGGAAAACCGACGCTGACTCTTCATTGGAAAACTCATAGGCCTCCCCGCTTCCTACCCGAAACTGCACATACCAGGGAAGATGGATCCCAGACACAGAAATACCGCCGCAGGAATGGTTTTCTGCCCCTCGGGCCTGCTCCTCCTCCGGCGTCATGGCCTCCTCCGCCGTGACGGGTCTTGTATCCTCGGGCACCACCTCCTCCGGGTGGTCAAAGATGTTGGGCTCCTCCAAAGGCGCAGCCTCCTCCGGCACAGTCTCCCCCCCTGCATCCTCCGTACCCGTCTGAGACAGTTCCTCCGGCACGGTCTCATCATCCGTCTCTCCCAGCTGCTCCTCTCCCATCTCTTCTGGAATCTCTGCCGGAAACACCTCCTCCGAAAGCGTCTCCGGAGCAGGCTCCTGCGAAGGCCCGGAAGGAGCCGCAGTCATCTCCGGGAGCTCCTGAGGCATCGGCGATACCTGGGATCCCCCTGCCTCCTCAGATGGAACGGGACTCACAAATACCTGCGGCCCGGCTCCAGTGCCCTCCACCGAGCCCGGCGTAGGCGAAACCTCCTGCAAAGGGGCAAAAGACGGATCCGGAGACTGAGACTCCGCTCCATTTTCCCCGCCGCCCTCCGGGGCCACCCCATCAGAAGGAGCAGGTGACGGCCCTTCTGTCACAAAGGGACTCACCTGCGGTGTCAGAGAGGGAACTGCACTCCCCTCCTCCGCTCCCTGGGAGATCTCCGGCCAGGAAGGAGCCACTGTTGGCTCCACAGCCTCATCCTCTTCCTGGTAATCCTCATACCCTTCATCCTCTCCGCTGGAAAAGCTGGTGACCACCACCGTCACCTTCCCCATCAGAAGGCCTTCCTCCCCATCCCATCCTGAAAGCTGGGACAGATCCACCCAGTCATACGGGTCAAAGGCGACCCTGCAGGACTGGACCCTCTGATCCGGAACATAGGAACCATTTACCCAGGACAAAACACCATATTCACTTTCCGGCAATTCTATATTAGAAAGAGCTGCAGGCTCTTCGATCGTCACATTTTCAGGAATCAGACTGCTCTTCTTCAGCTCTGAGCCATTCACATATCCATATGCTGCAAAACAAGGCATCTGACCGCCAAGTAAGGCCGCCGTCATAACGGCTGCCGCCAAAAATCTCACACCTTTTCTCTCGTTTTTCATCTTTCTCATCCTCGCATCTTTCCGTCTTGGCTATCTATGGTATACGAAACACAATATGCCAGGTATGTGCCACAACATATTGTTACTATATCAAAATTTTATTATTTTGTAAAGATTTTGTAATAAATTATTTTTCAAAATCACAAAAACAAACCTTATTTTATGTATCTTTTATATATCAACCCTCGTCACCGCAGGCGAGCCACACAGATCTCTGCATACAGAAGCCCTGCCGTGCCCAGGAACACACTTCTTTAAAACGACTGTATTGACAGGAGTATTATAGCACAGTCTGACTTTTTTCGACACCCTAAAATTATTTTTTTTAAGCTCCTTTCCCAAACGCCTGCAGCCCTTCAGACGTCTGAACAAATACAGACAAAAATCCACGCAAAAAAGGGCTGCCCCAAAGGACAACCCCAAAAAGACAGCATCCAGCCGGTCTCTTCCATATATCCGCAGCTTCCCCTTCGGCAAAACCCTGAAACCGCCTTTTTACGGCCTTTCCAGCATCCGAGTAAACTGCCGGATGATCCTGGCAATCTCTCCGTTCACCGCCTCCACTCCTGCGTCACTCTCCCTCCAGTTCTGCCGTGTGATCCCATCAGGGCTGGCCGGACAAACAAAAAAAACGGTTTTCGGATACAGAAGCTGGTAATACATCAGCGCCCTCCCGGCGTGATAGGCTTTGCAGCAAAGGATGGCTCTCTTGATCTCCATCCCAGCCCCATCCGTTACCTGCCTGGAATAAATGGCATTCTCATAGGTAAAGGTCGCCTGATCCTCCCTCAAGACCGCACACCTTGGCACCCCATTTTTTACAAGAACCTCCTTTAAAAATTCCCATTCTGTTTCATAACAGCCGGAGTACTCCCCCCTTTTTGAGAGGACGCCGGAAAAGGCACCCTCTGTCACACTGTATTTCCCGCTTGGGAGAAGAAGGGAGGCGTACCCCTCCCGATACAACTCCGCCGCCCGTTCCGCCATCTGCGGATAACCATTTCCAGGGATAAAAATAATGTCCGATTTCTCGGGCTTATCTTCTCGGAACACAAGCTTTTCCGCCGTTTTTATAAATTCCTCATACATATTCCTTCGCCACCCTTATCTGTAGTGTCCTGGTTTTCACCCCCAGTATACCACCAGTTCCCTCCTGGTTCCACCTTTATTTTGTTACTAAAATAGTGGAAAATCCGTCGTCTCTCAGGCGCTGCTCCATGCCTATGGCATTGCCGATCTCCTGATACGCCCCCACCTGTACCTTAAAATAGCCATCCTTATCCAAAATATAGGCCGGATATCCTTTGTCCAATAGACGGTACAGCATACGGTCTGCATTTTCACGGCTTTTATAAGCCCCCGTCTGCACCCGGTAATAAAGCGGCTGCTCTATGGTTTCCTCATCCAGGGTTCCCAAGATCGCATCTGCGATCGCCTGAGGGATTTCCTCCGCCTTTTCGTCATATAAAGCATTATCCGACTCCGAATTGATAAATCCTGTTTCGATCAGCAGCGCCGGCATTTTCGTCCTCCTCAGCACCACCAGACCGGGGCGCTCTTCCACCCCGATTTCCCGGAAGCCAAGCTCTCCCAAGGCACCCACGATATTTTCCGCCATCTGATATTTAATGCCTTGTTTATTGTACACCAAAACCTCCACTCCCTTGTACTGATCCGCTGACGGAGCGCTGTTCCGATGAAACGAAATAAAATAATCCACACCAGCTTCGTTCGCCTCCCTGGCCCGTTCAAAGGGTGTCAGATATCCATCCCCCGTTCTTGTATACAAAACCTCCACACCGTTATTTTCCAGAATTTCTCCCACCTGCAAAGCGAGATTTAAGGTATCATCCTTCTCCTGACGGCCCATGTAGACCGCTCCGGGATCGGATCCCCCGTGTCCCGGGTCTATCATAATGGAATATGGCATAATAGCTTCCTTCCTTTCCCTTGAATGATCTCGGTTGGATAGAAACAAAAAGGGCTTCCCCCTTCCTATCATTATTAAATTATGCCACACAGAAAAAAAGTCAACCACCCAGAAGAAAGGAACTCCTTCCATGACGTTTGGTACCAGCCGAAGATCCGAAGCATTTCAGGACGCTCAGGCTGGAAAAATTCTTTTTTGCCCGCTCCCATCCCATTCCTGAGCAGTCACGGCAGCGCCGGGCTCGCCCCAATGGTCGTTCGGAGGCGGCCAGGATTCCATTCATTCGCCTGTTTGTAGGATCACATTAATTTGCCTATTCATCTTGACTTTTCGACTTTAAAGCGGTATACTTTCAAGATCAGGCAAAACATGAGTTCCACACAGGTATCATGTCCATTATGTTGTGAGGAGGATTATCATATGAAAAAACAGATTTTAGCAGCTTCACTTGCCGGTATCATGGCCGCTGGTCTCACCGGTCCCGCAGTGTCCGTATGCGCCGAGGATACCACCTACACCGTAGGCATCTGCCAGCTCGTGCAGCATGAAGCCTTGGATGCGGCTACCCAGGGCTTTAAGGACGCCCTTACCGAGGCTCTTGGAGAGTCCGTTACCTTTGATGAGCAGAATGCACAGGGCGATTCCAATACCTGTTCCACCATTATCAACAGCTTTGTTTCCAACAACGTGGATCTGATCATGGCAAATGCCACTCCGGCACTTCAGGCCGCCGCAGCCGGTACCAATGAGATCCCCATCCTTGGAACCTCGGTTACCGAGTATGGCGTTGCCCTTGAGATTGACGACTTTGACGGCACCGTGGGAGGGAACATCTCCGGTACCTCTGATCTGGCGCCTCTCGAGCAGCAGGCAGCCATGCTGAAGGAGCTTTTCCCAGACGCCAAGAACGTAGGACTTCTGTATTGCTCCGCCGAAGCCAATTCCCAGTATCAGGTTGATACGGTGAAGGCGGCTCTGGAAGAGCTGGGATACACCTGTGAGTTCTATGCTTTCTCAGATTCCAACGATCTTTCCTCCGTGGCAACCACCGCCGCCTCTTCCAGCGACGTGCTTTACGTTCCCACCGACAACACCGTTGCCTCCAATACGGAGATCATCAACAACATCTGCCTGCCGGAGCAGGTTCCTGTCATCACCGGTGAGGAAGGGATCTGTGCAGGATGTGGTGTAGCCACCCTTTCCATCAGCTATTATGACCTGGGAAGAGCCACCGGAGAAATGGCCGTTCGCATCCTGCGGGACGGGGAGGATATCTCCGCCATGCCCATTGAGTATGCGCCAAACTTTACCCAGAAGTACAATGCAGACATCTGCGCTGAGCTTGGTGTTGAAATTCCAGATGAGTACGTTGCCATCGGTGCCGAGGACGACGCTTCCCAGGAAGAAGCCGAAAGCTCCGATGAAGAGGCAGAGGATGGAGAAGAGGGTTGAGCCTGCTTCTGCACTACCGAAAAATCTCATGAATTTACAGACAGCGAGACGGGAAATCCTTTCTCGCTGTTTCCATTCTTATATTTTATGATCTCAGGGTACCATTTTGAGAGAAGGCCCTCTGTTTGACATAGAGGGCAGACTTCTCCCGTCATCCGACCTTGCCCCCTGGGAGCATTTTTACAGGAGGACTATCACAGATGCAAATCATAAACTTGATCCAGGCCCTGCCAGGAGCCACTGCTCAGGGCCTTATCTGGGGCATCATGGCCATCGGCGTTTATCTGACCTTCCGAGTGCTGGACATCGCCGATCTGACCGTAGACGGCACCATGTGTACCGGAGGCGCCGTCTGCATCATGATGATGCTCAGCGGCCACAACGTATGGGTGTCCCTTTTAGCGGCCACCGGAGCCGGGATGCTGGCCGGGCTTGCCACCGGAATCTTTCACACCTTTATGGGGATTCCTGCCATCCTTGCCGGAATCCTGACGCAGCTTTCTCTCTATTCTGTAAACCTGAAAATCATGGGAAAAGCGAACCAGGCCATCAACGTTGACAAATACGATATCCTGGTTTCTCTGAGGCGGATCAAAAATGTTCCTCTCACCCAAAATACCATTTTGATCGTCGCTCTGTTCATCCTGGTGGTCATCGCCGTCCTCTACTGGTTCTTCGGGACGGAGCTGGGCTGCGGGCTGCGGGCCACCGGATGTAATCCCAATATGGCGCGGGCGCAGGGGATCAACACCAATTTCTGCAAGGTCCTCTGCCTGATGATCTCCAACGGGCTGGTGGCGCTGTCCAGCGCCCTTCTGGCACAGTATCAAGGCTTTGCGGATGTCAATATGGGGCGGGGAGCCATTGTCATCGGTCTTGCCGCCGTCATCATCGGCGAGGCGATCTTCGGCCGTATTTTTCGCAATTTTGCCCTCCGTCTTCTCGGAGTGTCCCTCGGCTCCATCCTGTATTATCTTGTTTTACAGACGGTCATCTGGATGGGGATCGACACAGACCTGTTAAAGATGCTGTCCGCTCTTGTGGTCGCCATTTTCCTTGCAGTGCCTTACTGGAAGGGAAAATATTTCTCAAAACCGACAAAGCGGGGAGGAAACAACAATGCTTGAAATCAAAAACATCTATAAAACCTTCAATCCCGGCACCGTCAACGAAAAGACGGCCCTGAACGGCCTTTCCCTGAGACTGGAGGAGGGAGATTTCGTCACGGTCATCGGCGGGAACGGAGCCGGAAAATCCACCATGCTCAACGCTGTGGCAGGAACCTGGCAAGTAGACCAGGGACAGATCCTTATTGACGACGTGGATGTGACGAAGCTTTCCGAGCACAAGCGGGCCGCTTACCTGGGCCGTGTTTTTCAAGATCCTATGAATGGTACAGCCGCCACCATGGGGATCGAAGAAAATCTGGCACTGGCCAGACGCCGCGGCAAAGTCCGACTTCTTGGACCCGGAATTTCTCGTTCAGAAAGAGAGGAATACAGAGAACTGTTAAAAGTCCTGGATCTGGGACTGGAGGATCGGCTGACCTCCAAGGTCGGCCTGCTCTCCGGAGGACAGCGGCAGGCCCTGACCCTGCTCATGGCCACCCTGAAGAAACCAAAGCTTCTTCTTCTGGACGAACATACGGCAGCCCTGGATCCCAAGACGGCCGCAAAGGTTTTAAGCATCACGGACATGATCGTCCAACGCGACCATCTGACCACCTTGATGATCACCCACAATATGAGGGACGCCATCGCACACGGAAACCGTCTGATCATGATGATGGATGGAAGAATCATCCTTGATATCCAAGGCGAAGAAAAAAAGCGGCTCACCGTAAAAGAGCTTCTTGACCAATTTGAAAAAGCCAGCGGTGAGGAGTTTTCCAGCGATTCTGCCATCCTCGGATAAAACAGCTTTCCATAAAAAGCCAGCCACATTTCCGCCAGCTCGGATCGGCTGGCTTTTTCTCTTCCCATTTTCACAGCCCTGTCATGTTGTTTTTCAATCTGTCACGCACCGGATCTCATCTGTTTCCCTGAAATACCGATAGATACGTTCTGTAAGAATATCCTTTTCCGGCGTGGTGTTCTGCATCGTATCCGCCAGGATATGCTTCAGGCTTTCCGGGTCATTGGCACGGACGCTGTGTATCATCGCCTCATGAATACTGGTAAAAACCAGAAAAAGATCAGAACCGACAAGCCTGCTCAGCTGCCTGGCAACCCCGGGATAAAAGACGGCCACGGCACCATTTGTCCTTTTAGAGGTACTCAAACAGTTCCCCAGACAATCCTTCCGAATAACCTCCTTCGCCTCCTCCGGGGACGTCATAAACTCTTCTCCCTGATAGCTCTGATCAAAAAGAAGCTTTTCCCAGAGATAGATACGGGGAGGGGCCAGCCTCATGGTGTTCTCCATGGCGTCATCCATAACCTGCTCTCTTTTCATTTCCCAGTGAGCCAAAAATTCCTCCCGGATCATTCCACTTGCACAGGTATCCTCGTCCTCCTGAAACAAAATGCAGGCTGCCAAGGCAATATCTCCCACAATACGGACAACTGCATGGCGGATCCTATGATCGGAAACGTTAAGCGGTCTGACATACAGTTTATCCTTTATCTCTTCATAAGACCGCATCTTTTTTGCCATATCCAAAAGGCCGCTGTCCTTTGCCCTGCCGATCTCCCGGATCAGCTGCTTCGCCCCCTCCTCCGGCGTACCTCCCTGCTGCTTCTGTTTCGCATAAAAATCCTTTGCACTCATGGCACAAGCCTGCGGCGTTCCCTCCTGATCCAAAAACTCGATCATGATCTGGTCTTCCGCTTCTGAATCAATTTCCACGTTTTCTTGAAACTGGATCTGATATCCGCCGGCTTCTGAAAGAAGACATGCCTTTTCCACCAGTGCATCCATAAATTCCCTATATTCTTTTTCCATGCTTTATCCTTTCTGCTTTTTATTGATCCTTACTTGAAATCGATGGGCGATCTGCCCTGGCCGCAAAAGACTGTCGCGATCAGCTCTTCTGCTTTAAATAGAATAAAAGAACGGGAGCACCGCTCCCCATAGAACTACTGTAGCCATAGTATAGCGAAGAAAAACTGTTTTGTAAAGATTTTCCGTTCGACAAATTTCGACCTCGCAGCAGCGCCTCCTCTCATCATGATAACAGCGGCCCGCAGCCTCCCCATCATCCACCAGACGCACTCCGCCCATCATTCAACAAATCTCAATGAGCCATTCAAAATCTCCCCATTTCGACTATCCTTTTTGAACTCCCGCTTGTTATACTAAATAGAAAGCGCTTTCAAAACCAATGTACCGTACTTGATACCATCAAGAGCTGCGCAGGATCTCGTCCCATCCCCAAGGAAACGGGGCAAGTTCCAAAGAGGATTCCCCACCTTCTGCATGGCAAAGCTGCAAAAAACAGATCAGCCCTGCCGTCGTCAGCAATACCATATACAAGAAAGGGAGAAAAATGGACTCAGATTTTCTGCTGATACACAAAATGAGAAGCGGAGATGCACAAAGTATCGAAATTTTCGTAAAAAAGTATTACCCCTTAATTTTGAAATACTGCTGTCTGCATATCTGTGATCACGGCTATGCAGAAGATATGGCGCAGGAAACCTTTGAACAATTTTTCCGTACCTTCGACCGGTACCGCCACTACGGAAAGGCCTTGAATTACCTTTACGTGATCGCATCCAGCAAATGTAAAAATCATCAAAGAAAAAATGTCGATCTTGTTTTCGAAAAGCTTCCAGAGCAAGCAGACGGGAAAACTGAATACATGGAGGAATGGCTGGATGTCCGCATAGCCATGAATCGTCTGCCGCCTGAGCTTAGGGATCCCGCCATCTTATTTTATGTCCAGCAGCTGAAGCAAAGAGAAATCGCCGAAATATTGGGCATCGGACTGCCCCTGGTAAAATACAGGATCAGAAAAGCAAAGGAATTGCTGGCCGACTATTTGAAGGAGGAATAACTGTGAAACCATCAAACCAAGACATTAAAAAATATCTGGAAAAGAAGATCACAATCCCATCTCACGAGCCCCACATACAGAAAGCAGTTTTAAGATCCCAACAGGCATATTACGAGGCCGAAGAAAAAAAGAGCTTGACAAAAATAGAGTTTCTCTACGATCAATGGAGATATGTCCAAAAACGGTGGTGGGTGATCCAGGGCATGCTTTTAGCTTTGCTCTGGCTGTTCTTAAGATGCATGGGCAGCAGCCATTACAGCCAGAGGGTCACAGGCCTTACGGCGCCGCTTTTTATCTTATCGATCGTCCCGGAGATATGGAAAAATAAAAGCGCCAATGCAATGGAGGTGGAATGTACGGCCTTTTATTCCCTACGGGAGATTTACGCTGCGCGGATGATACTTTTTGCAATGGTTGACCTGACATTGCTGACCATCTTTTTCGCTGCGGCGTCCCTTACTGTAAAGCTGACACTTTTGGAGCTTATCATCCATTTTTTTGTCCCCTTTAATATTACCTGCTGCATTTGCTTTCGTCTGTTATACAGCCGGAAGGGAAATTCGCAGATGCTCGCTCTCTTCTTATGCCTGGTCTGGACAGTCGTCTGGCTGCAGCTTTCATCAAATGATGCGGTATATGAGGCCATATCCATCCCCATGTGGATCGCATTCCTGCTGCTCTCAGCCTTGTACCTGGGCTACAGCATTTGGAGAGGGCAAAAAAACTGCATCGAGACCTGGGAGGGAAAAACGTTATGGAATTAAAAATTTCAAATCTGGTAAAGGATTTTCAGGATATTACGGCGTTGGACCATGTATCTTATACACTGACCAACGGCGTATATGGACTGTTAGGAGTAAACGGCGCCGGCAAGACAACACTTTTGAGAGTTTTATGCACGCTGCTGAAGCCAACATCTGGAATGGTCACGTGGGATGGAACGGATATTTTCTCCATGGGCGGGAAATACCGAAGGCTGTTGGGGTATCTTCCGCAGGATTTCGGATATTATCCCGATTTTACAGTGAAGGATTACCTTCTGTACATCGCCTCCATCAAAGGGCTTCGCCCAACGGTGGCAAAAAAAAGGACGGAACGGCTGCTTTCACAGGTGGGCCTTTCAGAGGTCAAAAACAAAAAGATGAAAAAACTTTCTGGCGGAATGAAACGGCGTGCAGGGATCGCACAGGCTATGCTGAATGATCCTCAAATTCTGATCCTGGATGAGCCTACGGCAGGATTAGATCCAAATGAACGGATACGTTTCCGCAATCTGATCAGTGAATTGTCAGAAAAACGCCTAGTGCTTTTATCCACACATATCGTATCGGATATCGAATATATCGCCAATGAAATTCTCTTAATGAGCAGTGGAAGGATTGCGGCCTCCGGCACGGCAGACCATCTGATACGCTCCATCGAAGATCATGTTTGGAAGGTAACTGTCCCAAAATCCATGGTCGACAGCTGCCTCCGCCAATACAAGGTATCCAATGTGAAATCCGTTCAAAATGGTGCAGAGATCCGGCTTTTATCAAAAAATCAGCCAACAGAAGACGCCAGGCCGGAAACAGCATCCTTAGAAGATGTATTCTTGCATTATTTTGGGAAAAGAGGAGATTCAGATGTTCAAATATGAAGTAAAAAAAGTGTTTTCAAAAAACAGCAGCAAGATCGCAATGGTTCTGCTGCTGCTCCTTATTGGAGTGACCTGCTGGTTTGCCATGGATGTGTATTTTGTCAATGAAAGAGGAGAAAAAGAAACCGGCTATAGAGCTGTAAGGCAGCTTCGAGAGGCGCAGAAAAAATGGACAGGAATCCTCGATGAAAAAAAACTACAAAGCGTGATCAAAGAAAATGCCAGCATCAACCATACGCCGGAAGCCCGCTCAGCTAATATCACAGAAAATGACATTGCATATGGTTGGAAGCAGGGAATCAGCGAAATCCGCAAACTTCTAAACTGTTCTTATGCGGAAGAATTTCGCTCCTATGATTATTATAGGGCAGATGGATTAGTCCCGAAGGATGCTGCCTCCTTCTATGAAAACAGAACAACCCTGCTTAAGAATTGGCTGTCCGGTGAAGCAAAAAATCAATTTTCTGATACAGAAAAGCGCTACCTGATACAGCAATACGAGAACTTGGATACACCTTTCTTTTATGACTATATGAAGGGGTGGACCCAGGCTATGGAATATGCACCTACCATTATCATGATCACGATTTTCATCCTCAGCTTTCTTGTTTCAGGCATTTTTTCCAATGAATTCTCCTGGAAAACCGATGCTGTTTTCTTTACCACCGAATACGGAAGAAATAAAGCAACCGCCGCAAAGATCAAGGCCGGCATCTCCATCGTTACAATCCTGTATTGGACAACGATCCTGCTGTACAGCCAGATCGTGCTGTTTTACTTGGGAACAGACGGCGGGACAGCTCCGGTGCAGGCGGACTCCTCTGGATGGAAATGCTTCTATCACATCACAATCTGGCAAAAATACCTGCTTACGATCGTTGGAGGCTATATTGGCTGCCTGTTCATTGCATTATTGACCATGCTGATATCTGCCAAGACAAACTCCTCCGTTTTAGCGGTCATGACCCCCTTCGTTTTGGTATTTGTCCCATCCTTTCTCGACAACATCAAAAGCGATATCGTCCGTAGGACTTTGGGGCTGCTGCCAGACCGCATGCTGCAGGTAAACATGGCTCTTAACTATTTTGATCTATATGACCTAGGGGATAAAGTAACTGGAGCCATACCGATTTTATTCGTATTATATGGACTCCTGACAATGCTGCTGATACCCGTCACTTATCAAACCTATCGGCACAGGCAAGTCCTTTAACGGAAAACAGTCATAAAAAACATGGCATTTGTGCATTTATATGTAGAGCCCTCTTCTGGCTTTTTTGCTGCACAAACCTCCCCAAAAACTGTCCGAAAGCACAGGCTGATCAGTCGCCAGATCCTCCAACTGAATCACCTTAAGGATTCGATCGGATTGGCCTCAGTTACGTGAATTAGTATCTCCATTCCCTTTTGAGGCCTGGCTCTTTGATCCATCGTTTTCGGACAGTTTTTCATCCTTTACGACCAGATATCTTTCTCCATATAGAGACTAAACGGCACATTTTCCGTATTATAAAATAGATCCGATGATAAATCAGGCCTCCTGATCAAACGAAACGCTTCGCATCGCCGTAGCTTCCCAATCAACCCTCAAATCCTTTTTTGTTCCTCCAGATATCCCAGAAAAGCCTCACAGCCCTCCACAATATCCGCATAAGTTCTCGCAAAATCTCCCGTATACCAGGGATCCGCAATATCCCGTGGGTGGCTGGAATAATCAAGAAGCAGCCTCACCTTTTCTCCCTGCTCCCTTTTCAAAATCCGTTTCATGTTCCGAAGATTCCACTGATCCATCCCCAGAAGATAATCATATTTTTCATAATCCTCCCTGGTAAGCTGCACTGCCCTTTTCCCCTTACAGGAAATCCCATGCTTCGCCAGCTCCTCCCTCGCAGGCGGATAAACAGGATTCCCCACCCCATTCCAAATCTCCTCCGAACTAGTAGCCGCAGACGCCACAAAAAACTCCTTCTCCAATCCTCTTTTTTCCAACATATCCTTAAAAACAAACTCAGCAATTGGTGAACGGCAGATATTGCCGTGGCAAACGAATAGTATTTTTATCATATCTCACATATCCCTTCATAAGCCTTCAAACCTTGATTTTATGGGCTTTCCGGCGTCTTTTTCGTTTTTTCTGTTTTGCCCCAAACCTATGTGATTCTTTGTAAATCTACGCAAATTCACGGGCAAATGGTGTAGTAATTGGTGTAGTAACTCGGTTCCATTTCAACCTGATTTTCTTTGCTTTAGCGGCGCGCTGACTTCCTTTAAGTCTATGATTTTCGCCATCTGCTCCGCCGCCCGGTCATAGCTTGCATGGGTATAGACATTCAGCGTCACTCCCACATCAGAGTGTCCCATCACATACTGCAAAGTCTTTATGTCCATACCGGCATTTGCCATGTTGGTGCAAAATGTATGGCGGAACACATGGGGCGTGATGTGCGGCAGCGGTTTCCCCGAGTGCAATTTCCTGTACTTCTTCATCGCCCAACGCATTTCATTTTCGATATGCAAT
>JAUNJL010000141.1 GCA_030533315.1 Eubacteriales bacterium | reverse complement strand
TCTCCTTTTCTACACAGTATACCTCTTTTTCCCTCTCCTCCGCAACCGGTTTTTCATGCCAGAGCACCCCGACCCTTCCATGCGGGCAAATTTCCGCAAGCCTCAAAAAACAAATATTTTTTCTTCCCTTTTTTTCATAAAAGTATTACAATAGGGTTAACCTAAATTTTACAGAACAGTTTTTAGGTCAAATACCTGAAAGGAGCAAACGATATGGCAAAGATGAATAAGTATTGGGGGCTTGTTGCCGTAGGAGCCCTGACAGCTGCGGCAGCAGGAGCCATTGCCGCCGCTTTTCTGAAAAAGAAATCCGTTTCTCAGGATTTTGATGATGATTTTGACGAGGATTTCCAGGATGAAGACGAGGAGACAGCGGAGGAGTTCCCAAAGGAAACCTCTGAGGATTTTGCCTCCTGGGAGCCTTCCCCAGAAGAACCAGAAGAAGAGGAAGCAGAAGACCAATCCTCTGCTCCCTCTGAAGAAGAAGCCCCCGCTTCCCAGGAGGACGCCGCTCAGGAGGACGAAAAGGAAGATGATGACGCCTCTTCTGAGGATTCCCAGGAGGAAGGGGATCCTTCCATAAAGATCGACTGATCCTGAAAATAGCCGCTGCGCCAAGCTCTTACATGACCGGGGCCGGGAGACATCTCCCGGCCCCGACTGACCTCCCGCCATGACAGCCGCGGCCATCCAGGCGGGCAGCCGCTGTGTGCGGATCATCCTTTATCAACCATTTCGCATCACGCTTCTTTGATCTCCAGCACATCCATGGGACAGGCCTTCGCACAAATCCCGCAGGCAATACATTTGCTTGCGTACTCCTTATCCTCCGCCTTCACCACAAGACCGAAAGGACAGGCCTGAACGCATTTTCCGCAGCCCACGCACTTCTTTTTGTTGATCATGTACACACCCTTGGGATTCTGAGTGATGGCACCCTCCGGGCAGGCCTTTGCGCATTTCCCACACTGAACACAAACAGACGGCTTAGGCGTCACCCCATCCTTGGCTGTCACAATGTGAATGCAGGAAAGCGCCTCGCTAAATTCCTTGTAAAACGCCTCTGAACAGGCGATCTCACAAGCCTTGCAGGCCATACAGGCCTCCTTGTTCGCTACATAGAGTTTTTTCATGATCCTATCCTCCGCAGTTTTCCTTTTGTTTTTGTATAAGTAAAGCAGACACTCTCCCGCTTTGCTCCATCGTCACGGGCAAAAACCGCCCCACGGCCTCTCCGCAAAAAGCCTTAGGGTGCCCCAAAGGCCGCTTCCAAACGCCATGCCTTCCTTATGCCTTTGGCAGCTTAAAGGAGCTCTTCAATGACACGATCCTGTTAAAGACCGGCGCTCCCTTCCTGGAATCGTGGATATCCGCACAATAAAAGCCATTTCTCACAAACTGATAGCTGTCATACCCCTCTGCCTCCATCAGCCCCGGCTCCACATAAGCCTCCACCGTCACAAGAGAATCCGGGTTAAGATTCAGGGATCCGTCTTCCTTATTATAGACCCCTTTTTCCTCATCAACAATGTTTTCATATAAACGAACCTCCGCCTTCTTCCCGCAAGTGGCCTCCACCCAGTGGATGGTGCCCTTTACCTTCCTTCCATCCGGAGCATTCCCTCCCCTGGTCTCGGGGTCATAGGTGCAGTGCACCACGTGGACCGTCCCATCGTCGTCAGCCTCATAGCCGGTGCAGGTGACAAAATAGGCGTTCATCAGGCGCACCTCCGTCCCCAGGAACAGGCGCTTATATTTCTTCGGGGGATCGATCATGAAGTCCTCCCTCTCGATGTACAGCTCCCTCCCAAAGGGGATTTTCCGTGTGCCCAGATCCGGATTTTCCATGTTGTTAGGCGCCTCCAGATACTCGATCTGTCCCTCCGGATAGTTGTCGATCACCAGCTTGATGGGATCCAGGACCGCCATCATGCGGGGACGCTTCAGCTTCAGATCCTCCCGGATGCAGT
Organism: Eubacteriales bacterium; assembly: GCA_030533315.1. The sequence continues at coordinate 1,105 of JAUNJL010000141.1, read as the reverse complement.
ATTCCAGGGACGCATAATCCACGGAGCTGTCCGCCTTGGAAACGCCGCAGAGCTCCACAAACCTTTTGATGGACTCCGGGGTGTAGCCCCTGCGGCGAAGACCTGCGATGGACACAAGCCTGGGATCATCCCAGCCGTCCACGATCCCGTCCTCCACCAGCTTTTTGATATATCGCTTTCCCGTCACCACGTTGGTAAGGTACAGCTTTGCAAACTCGATCTGCTTAGGCGGATGGGGGTACTCCAGCTCCTCCACCACCCAGTTGTACAGAGGGCGATGATCCTCAAACTCCAGGGTACAGATGGAGTGGGTGATCCCCTCAATGGCGTCCTCTATGGGATGGGCAAAATCGTACATGGGATAAATACACCAGGCATCCCCCGTCCTGTGATGCTCCCGATGAGCCACCCGGTAGATGACCGGATCCCTCATGTTCATATTGGGAGAAGCCATGTCGATCTTTGCCCGGAGCACCTTCTCTCCATCGGCATACCGCCCTTCCTTCATCTCCTCAAAAAGGCGCAGGTTCTCCTCCACGGTACGGCTGCGGTACGGACTCTCCTTCCCGGGCTCCGTCAGGGTTCCCCGGTACTCCCTGATTTCCTCGGCGTTCAGGTCGCAGACATACGCCTTTCCTTTCTTGATAAGCTTCACGGCAGCTTCATACATCTGCGGAAAATAATCCGAGGCAAAAAACAGCCGATCCTCCCAGTCCGCTCCCAGCCACCGGATGTCCTCCTGGATGGACTCCACAAATTCGGATTTTTCCTTTGTGGGATTCGTATCATCAAAGCGCATATTAAACTTTCCATGGTACTCCTGAGCCAAACCATAGTTCAGCAAAATAGACTTGGCATGTCCGATGTGAAGATAACCGTTCGGCTCCGGCGGAAAGCGGGTATGAACCGTATCGTAAACCCCCTCAGCCAGATCCTTATCTATGATATTTTCAATAAAATTTTTGGAAACTGTTCCGTTCTCCATTTCTTTCCCTCCTGCCCATACTCTTAGAGAACCATCTTACCATAAACCTTTCCGTTTTAAAAGTTTTTCCGAAAAAAAGTCGTGAAAAACCAACACAAAAGTCCCTCCAAAAATTTTTTG